>JBDSAJ010000733.1:0-5289 GCA_039922235.1 Umezawaea sp. | reverse complement strand
GAACGACCACGCCACGGTCACGTACAGCGTGAGGGTGCGGCCGCGCGACACCTCCCGCCAGGCCGTGACGTGCTGCCCGCCCGCCCGCAGCGGCTGCACCACGACCTCCAGACCGTCGCCCCGCCGCACCACGGGCGGCGGGTTGGCGACGTAGCCCTCCGGTGGCGGCTTGCCGAACACCGGGTCGGCTCGGGGACTGACCGCCTCCTCGGGGTGGAAGGTCCAGCGGAACGCCGCCTCGCCCTCGGTCGGCGTGACCTCGACGACCAGCACGGACCGGCTGTCGTGCACCAGCGCGCGCAGCGCGAGGCTCCCGGCCGCCGTGGTGATCGTCCCGCGCAACTCGGCGTTCCACAGGTCGAGCCGCCAGTCGACCCCGGTGATCGCGCCGACCGGTTCCAGCGTGAGGTGGCCGATCGGCAGCCTTGCCAGGCCGAACAACGACCCGAACTGCGGCCGGTGGTCCTGCACCTGGCTGTGCGACACGGTGAAGCGCACGGCGTTGGCGCCGGGCTGGGCGTAGACCGTCGAACCCAGCAGGGCGTTGCCCAGGAACG
This sequence comes from Umezawaea sp., assembly GCA_039922235.1. Taxonomy (GTDB): domain Bacteria; phylum Actinomycetota; class Actinomycetes; order Mycobacteriales; family Pseudonocardiaceae; genus Umezawaea. The sequence continues at coordinate 4,732 of JBDSAJ010000733.1, read as the reverse complement.
GTCCCTCGTGCCAGGCCTGGGGCATCCGCCGCCACAACGGGTCGGCGTCGGCGAGGAACCGGTCCCACTGGACGTCCGCGCGCACCAGGCTCCCGCCCGTCGCGTCGGCCCTCGTGCCGATGGCCGCGCCCGCGGTGCCGATCAGGGTGGCACCCAGCAGCGCCCGTCGGGAAAAGCCCGACGGACCCGGCTCTCCGGCCGTCACGACGACGCGCAGTTCTGCGTGGAGCCGGTGGCGTCGACCCGCAGCGCGCCGCCCGCGGTGTTGGTGCTGTCCTGTACGCAGTAGCCCGACACGGTCTGGAAACCGGCGTCGAAGGGGCTGCCGCCGCCGCGTTGCGCGACGAGCCGGGTGAACGAGATGTTCCGGCTGTTGTTGGCGATCACCGCGGGACGGCCGTCGTCGGAGTTGAACCGGACCGAGCTGTCGGTGAACCGGATGCCGTCGGCGTAGCGCACGTACCAGCCGTAAGCCGGACGCGTGCCGATGCTGTTGGGGTTGTAGTTGTTCGGGTCGTTGCTCGGCGGGGCGGTCGACGTGGTGCCGTTGCCGCCGGGCACGGTGAGCTTGACGTTGGTGAAGGTGACGTCGCTGATCCGGTTGGCGTCCGACGCGCCCCAGATGGTGGGGCTGAAGGAGCCGCCGCCGGTGTAGGTGCCGGTGACGTCGTCGAAGGTGACGTTGCTGATGCTGCCGACGCCGGGGCTGTTGCCGCAGCGCTTCCTGGTGCCGACCTTCAGCATGATGGGGGAGTAGGTGCCGGACATGGTGATGTCGCGGTAGTGCACGTCGGAGATCTTCGCGCCGTCCATCGAGACGATTCCCAGCCCGGACTTGTGCGCGCCGGTGATGGTGATGCCGGTGAACCGGTAGCCGGTGAAGTCGCCGCAGGTCTCCGAACCGAACATCAGGGCGTTGCAGCACACCGCCGACAGCCGGGCGTCGGTGACGGTGACGTTGCCGTTGGGCAGTTTCGCGCCGAGCGCGTAGTCGCTCTTGAACACCAGTGCGTCGTCGTTCGCGGCGATCTTGGCGTTGGTGATGGTGACGTTGGTCGTGCTGATGACGTTCCAGCCGTCGCGGTCGCTCGCGGTGTCGATGGTGAGGTGGTCGGAGGTGACGTTCTTGCAGCCGTTGACCAGCATGGCGAAGTGCCCGCCGCGCCGCAGCGTGATGCCGCTGACCGTGAGGCCGTCGCACCGGGTCAGCGAGATGATCTTGTCAGCTTCCCCCGAGTCCGGGTTGCCGGTGATCAGGTGACCACCGCCGTCGATCGTGCCCGAACCGACGAACGCGATGTTCGTCAGCCGGTCGCCCCAGATCATGGCGTTGTGGAAGTGGCTGTGCCCGTAGTCCTGGTAGTCGTCCCACTGGTTGGCTTCGGGGGCGTCGTAGGTGTTCGAGCCGGAACCCTTGATGGTGGAACCGGAGTCGAGTTGGATGGTCACGTCGCTCTTCAGGTGGATCGACTTCGGCGACCGGTAGGTGCCCGCCCGGAACCGGACGGTGCCGCCACCCGCGCCGTTGGCGGCGGTGATGGCGCGGTTGATCGCGGCGGTGTCGTCGGCCGACCCGTCGCCCTTGGCCCCGTAGTCCTTGACGTCGAACACGGCGCCGGCGGTGGGAGGGGCAGCTGCCGCGGTGCCCGTGCACAGCACCGGCACGATGGCCGCGACGATCGCGACCACCAGGGCACGAGATTTCATCGGATCACCTTTCCTTGCGGAGGAGGTGGCGGCGGATTTGTTCAGGCGGCGCAACGCACCCTGGCGTCGCCCCAGGAGGCGCGGTCGTTCTGCGGGCCGTCGCCGCCGTCGGAGACGCGCAGCGTGAGGTTCCGAACGCCGGTGATGTCCACCGCGAGGGAGCGCGCGGGGGACCTGGTGTTCACCGCCTCGGACAGCGTCACGTCGGACACCGCCTTCCGCACGGTGAACCCACCGGTCACCTCGAACGAGGCGCCGGGGACCACCGTCGCCGAGGCCGGCGTGGCGGTGACGGTGGTGTCCGGCACGGCACGCACCGGCCGGTCGCAGGTCCGCACCGCAGGCGTCCACCGGCACGCGATGGCCGCGAACCCGCCGTCCTTCGGCACGTCCAGCGCCAGGTCCGCTCCACCGGCCACCACCCGTTGCTCCCGGACCAGGCCCGCGGCGCCGTCCCGGACGATCTCCACCAGCCACTTGCCCGCTCCGAGCGCCAGCGGCACGTGCGCCGTCCGCGCGGCCCCCGAGTAGCCGGCACCGATGAACCACCGATCGCCGCTGCGCCGGGCGAACACCGCGCTGTCGGCGGGCGTGCCTGCGAGCAACCTGGTCTCGTCCCACACCGTCGGCACCTGGTCCAGGAAGCGCTCGGCCTCCGGTCGCGCGGCGTAATCGGCCACCCGGCCCGCGAAGTTCTGCAACCCCGACTCGAAGACGACCGCCAGCGCGAGTTCGTGCGCGTCGGACGTGGGTCTGCTCGGCCGGTGCCACGCCATCGGCGTGTAGTCCATCGAGCCGGGCACGTTGCGGGTGAACGGCAGCGCGGTCAGGTGGGCGGTGGTGAGGTTGCTCGTCTTCTCGCCGCCGTGCACGGCTTCCATCGTCATGACGTGCGGCCAGGTGCGCTGGATGCCGTGCGGCAGCGTCGATCCGTGGAAGTTGACCAGGAGGTGGTGCTCCGCGGTGTCCGCGAGCACGTCGTCGTACCAGCGGAACCGGTCCTGTGACTCGGAATCCATGAAGTCGATCTTCACGCCCGCCACGCCCCACCGTTCGAACAGGGCGAGCCTGCTGGCCCGCTCCTGCGCGGTGTCGAGCTCGTCGAAGTGGATCCACAGCAGGATCTTGACGTTCCGGGCCTTGGCGTACGCGATGAGCTGCGGGATCCAGCTGGTGGTCTCCCACGTGGGGTCGTAGTCCCAGTTCGGGTCGAAGTACCAGCCCGCGTCGACCAGTGCGTAGGGCCAACCGTGCGCGGCGGCGTAGTCGACGTAGTCCTTCTGCATGGCCAGGCTCTGCCCAGCCTCACGGCCGCCCGCCAGCCAGCTCCAGAACACCTTGCCGGGTTTGATCCACGAGGTGTCGGCGACCTCGGACGATGGCGCGAGGTCGTCCACCAGCGTCGAGGTGGAGACGGTGCCGAGGTCTCCGACGATCGCCGTGCGCCACGGCGTTTCGAGCGGCCCGCCGGTGGCGACCCGGTCATCCCAGAGCTTCACCCGGTAGGTGCCGGAGCCTGCTTCGTGCACGAGCCTGCCACCCGAGTAGGTTCCGTCCACAGAGGACTCGGTCAGCAGCGCGTAGTTCCCGGCCACGTCGAACAGCGCCGGGTGCAGGTACTCGCCGGTCGGCGCGGAACCCGCGGTGCGTTGCACGAACGGGTTCTCGTAGTCACGCCGGTAGGTCGCGAGCCAGGACGTGGCGTCGACGGGGACCTGGAAGGCCGACGTCTCACCGAGCACCGAACCCTGGTCCTCGGGCAACGCGTAGCGGTAGGCGATGCCGTCCTTCGCCGCACGCACGACCAGGTCCATCCGCGCTCCACCGTCGACGGCGAAGGAGAACCGCGTCTCCGTCATGAGCGAGTCACGGACCAGGCGTTTTCCAACAGTGGTGCGGTAGTGCTCGAAAACCGGCCGGGTGGACCGCCCGACCAGCCGCAACCCGCGCGACAGGTCGGCCCGTTCGGTGACGATCCCCACCGGTCCCGGTTCCAGCACGGTCCGCCCGCCCCGCGTCACGGCGAGCGTGACGGTTCCGGTCGCGGTGTCGTGCCGCACCACCGCGGTCGGGCCCGACCGCGGTGCCGACACCGTCCACGTCGAGGTGTCCGCGCGGGCCGGGGGTGCGACCAAGACACCTGCCGCGACACCGACCACGACCAGGGCTGGACCGGTGCGGCGCAACAGTCTTGAGATGACCATTTCGCTCCTCGCTGGGCTGACCAGAGATCGGAGGTATGACCAATTGAGAACTGTATTGGCTTCCGATGCTCTCGTCAATGTCTTGCTGTGCAAGCAATTCACCAGTGTGAACAATTCCAGGGGAAAAGGTCTTACCCAAGACGGTGGCCGATAGCTCGGATGTGCTGCCTCATTCAGCATCGCGGGCTCGCTGCTCAGGTCGTGCTGCTAAATTCGCGTCTTCGGTTGGTGTGGAGCAACATCGAGGAGAGCGCCAGTGGCGGACGTGGTCCTGCGACCGATCGAGGATTCCGACCTCGACGCGCTGTTCGACCAGATGCGCGACCCCGAATCGGTCCAGATGGCCGCGTTCACGGCCAAGGACCCGAACGACCGCGAGGCGTTCGACACCCGCATGTCGAAGTCGAGGACTTCTCCTGACGTCACGTCGTGCGCGGTGGTCCACGACGGACGCCTCGTCGGCAGCATCGCCTGCTTCGTCATGGAAGGCGACACCGAGATCACCTACTGGATCGACCGCTCTGCCTGGGGACGAGGCATCGCGACCCGAGCCCTCGCCCTCTTCCTCGACCTGGTCCCGACCCGGCCCCTGCACGCCCGTGCCGCCAGTGACAACGTCGGGTCGCTCAAGATGCTGCAGAGGGCAGGCTTCGCGGTGGTGGGCACGGAGATCTCGTACGCGAACGCGCGGGACGTCGAGATCGAGGAAACCATCCTGCGCCTCGACTAAGCACCTGGCCAGAAGTCTTGTCCGAAACCTTGGGGTAGCCAGGGGCTGGTCCAGGGCGCGGCTGTGGTGAGGTTTTGTTCGGTGGTTCGGT
>JBDSAJ010000732.1:0-15769 GCA_039922235.1 Umezawaea sp. | reverse complement strand
CCTGACGGCAGGGCGTCCGCCCCGCGGTGCGGGTCGTTCGCCAGGATCGGACGGCCCGACGCGGTGCGGCCCGGCCCGATCGCCCAGGCGTTGCTGCCGGAGGTCGCGTCGGCGATGTCCTTGGTCTGGAAACCGCTGCCGGTGAAGGACACCGCGGCGGTGGCGAGGTTGTACACCTTGAGCACGTCGTCCGGCACCGAGCACGGGTCGAGCCCGGCGGGCACCGCAGCCTCGTGCGTCGGGCGGAGGGCGCGCAGGTAGCGGCTCGCGCCGGGTCCGGCCAGGCAGACCAGCTTCGCGCGGGCCACCTCCCACATCAGGTTCTCCCCGATGGCGTGCGTGCGGATCCGCACCACGTCCTGCGGGCTCCAGCGGGCGGGCTGGTAGCCGAGCTTGCCGAACTCCGGCGGGAGCGCGGAGGGGTTGCGGCCCAGCCAGTCGACGTAGGAGTTGATGCCCTCGGCGAACCGGGTGGCCGCCAGCTTGCCCTCCGGACCGTAGGACGCCCACTCGGCGTCCATGTTACCGCGGTAGAGGAACAGCCGGGCGGCCCGGTCCTGCTCCACATAGGACGAACCGAGCACCTCGCTCAGCGTGCCAAGGCCGCGGCGGCGCCAGGTGTCGATCTGGAACAGCCGGTCGCGGGCGATGTTGAAGCCCTGACCGAAGAAGAGGTCGCTGGTGTCGGCCGCGTAGATGTGCGGCACTCCCCACTTGTCGACGAGCAGATCGACCGGCCGGTGCAGACCGGCCACCGCGTAGCTCTGTCCTGGCGCCGCTTGCACGGCCGGAACCGGCGCCAGGCAGAGCGCGACCAGTGCGAGGAGCAGGCCGCGGATGACCGGCCTACGTGTGGTCATGGTGATCTCCTCGTTCGGGGTTCGGGACCGGGTTCGCTTTCGATGTCTACCCGGCGCCGGTGCCGTTCACGAGCCCCTTAGGGGTGGGTGCCGTTGGCCGTGAAAGTCGTGTTGGGCACGGCGTTCCCTTCGTCTCGACGAGGTTGCCGTCCTTGGTCGAGTGCTGGTGCGCAAGGGGTTCCGCTCACCGGGCGGAACCCCCTGCGCGTGCGGCTACGGGATGTAGACGCCGAAGTCGCGGCTCGCCGTGCGGAAGTCCTGGAACCCGATGCGGGAACCGGCCGCGCGGGTCACCGTGCCCTTCGCGATCACGCCGCCCGCGGACGACGGGCCGTACACCGGGCCGCCGCTGTCGCCCGCCCGTGCACCGGGTTGGCCGTTCAGCTGCTCGCCCTCCACGAGGTCCTCGCGGTCGGCGTAGAAGAACAGCACCTTGATGTTGCACACGGGGCCACCGATGGCCTGCGCGCTCGTGACGCCGGACTGGCACAGGATCTCGTTGGTGTAGACGTCCCCCCAGCCGCGCACGACCTCGGTGGAGTTGCTGTCGCCGCCGCCCACGTACTGCTGGTTCACCACGTTGCCGGTGGGGATCAGCATGATGTCGTGGTCGGAGTGCTCGACGCTGACGGTGCCGATGTACTCGCCCGTCGGGTCGGTGACCCGCTGGCCGGGGTTGCCGCAGTGCGCGGCGGTGAGCAGGAACCGCGCGTTGTCGCCGTTGCGGACCGCGACGCCCGAGGTGCACGCGGCGTTGCCGAGCACGATCGTCGCTCCGCCCTTCCACGGCGGGCTGTCGTTGCGCCGCGAGACCGGCCGCAGCGGCTCCTCGTGGACGACGGTGACCGGCACGTCAACGTTCACCGCCGCGGTGAACGCCGTCGCGTCGCTCCACGGGTAGGCGCCGAGCACCAACCCGCTGCCGTTCGCGGGGATCTTCACCGCGTGCACCGGTGATCCCGGACCGCGTTTCGCGTCGACCGTCTTCGCCGCGTCCCGGAGTTCGGCGTTGGTGTGCGCGGCCTGCGAGACGTGGACCGGCGCCACCTCGGAGGCCCGCTGCACCGCTGCCGCGACGGACTCGGGAACCTCGCCCTTCCACCAGAGCTCGACGTGCGAGTCCTCCAGCACGATGCCCGCGAACCCGGTCGCGCCACCGCCGTCGACAGCGGCCTGGACCACGTCGGCCGCTTTGATCAGGGGTTGTTGCGCGAGCATCTTCGCCTGGACCGGATCGGGAGCCGGGGCTGCCTGCGCCGCCAGCGGGGAACTGGTGAGCGCGGTGGACAGCACCGCTACCGCCCACAGCGTTCGGGTTGCCTTCACGTCGATTCTCCTCGGCTTTCGTCCTGCTCGACGTGGCGGCGGACCTCCGAGCCTATGGTCCAGACCTGTTACCTGTCACCGACACAATCGGACAGGAAACGACACGACCGGACAGGGCCGGTACGGTGAAGTGATCCACTCGACCCTGGGGAGGTCCGCAAGTGAGGACTCGACGCGCGTTCTTCGGTGTGGCGGCAGGGGTTGCCGCGACCGCTCTCGTCCACGGCTCGGCGCAGGCGGCGCCCGGCGGCCGGATCACCGCCGCACTGCGCGATCTCGAAGCGGAGCACGGTGCCCGTCTCGGCGTGTACGCGCGGAACACGGCCACCGGCCGAACCGTGCTGCACCGCGCCGACGAGCTGTTCCCGCTGTGCTCGACGTTCAAGACGATCGCCGCCGCGGCCGTGCTGCGCGACCTGGACCACGACGGCGAAGTGCTGGCCAAGGTGATCCGCTACACGTCGGCGGACATCAAGCCCAACTCGCCGGTCACCGACACCGAGGACGGCCTCGCGAACGGCCTGACCGTCGAGGTGCTGTGCGCCGCCGCGATCCAGCGCAGCGACAACACCGCCGCGAACCTGCTGCTGCGCGAACTCGGCGGGCCGACGGCGATCACCCGCTTCTGCCGGTCCACCGGTGACTTCCGGACCAGGCTCGACCGGTGGGAGACCGAGCTGAACTCCGCGGAGCCGTGGCGGGTCGAGGACACCACCAGCCCGCGGGCCATCGGGCGGACCAACGTGCGGCTCGTGCTCGGCGACGCGCTGACCGCGCCGGACCGGCGGCGGCTGACGGACTGGATGCTGGGCAACACGACCAGCGTCGAGCGGTTCCGCAAGGGGCTGCCCGCGGACTGGGTGCTGGCCGACAAGACCGGCGGCGGCAGCTACGGGACCAACAACGACGTGGGCATCGCCTGGACCCCCGACGGCACGCCGATCGTCCTCGCCGTCCTGACCACGAAGCCCGACCAGGCGGCGGCCGCCGACAACCCGTTGGTGGCCAAGACGGCGGCACTGCTGGCGGGGGCGCTGGGCTGAGCCGTCACGAGATGCCGGTGGTGAACTGCTCCACCAGTTCCACGGCGAGGTCGCGCACCTTGACGTTGCGGTTCTTCGACGAGGTGACGAGGCGGTCGAAGGCGGTGGTGGCGTCGCAGCGGTGCAGCGCCATCGTGATGCCGACCGCCTGGCTGATCGTGTCGCGGGAGTCGAGCGCCTTGCGCAGGGTACTCACCTGGTGCTCGCCCGCGACGATCAGCGCTTCGCGCAGCAGCGACAGCTCCAGGTGCACCCGGACGCGGGCGATCAGCTCGACCGGGTCGAACGGTTTCACCACGTAGTCGTCCGCGCCGTGCCGGAGTCCCTCCACAGTGGACTCCGATCCCGCGCGGGCGGTCAGCAGCACGACCGGGACGCGGGCCAGGTCGGGGTCCGCGCGCAGGTCGCGGAGCAGTGACAGGCCGTCGCGGCCGGGCAGCATCACGTCGCTGAGCACCAGGTGGGGGCGCTTGTCGCGGGCCTGGCGCAGCGCGGCGTCCGCGTCGCTGACGGCGTCGACCGACCAGTGCTGGCCGACCAGCAGCCGGACGAGGTGGTCGCGCATGTCCGTGTTGTCTTCCACCACGAGGACGCGGCTGCCCGCACTGTCCGATGTGGACGCAGGTGGCAGCTCCCACTGGCGGGCCTCGCCGACGAAGGCGGAGCCCAGCTCGGCGACGGCGGGGCTGCCGGTCGCGGGTTCCCCGGCGGAGGGCCGGAGCGGAACCGTCACGGTGAACGTGCTGCCACCACCCGGCTCGCTCTCGACGGTGGTGGCGCCACCCAGCGCGCCCGCGAGGTCCGCGACCAGCGACAGCCCGATGCCCGTGCCCTCGCGGCTCCGACCGGTGACGCCCTGGACCTGGTGGAACCGCTCGAAGATCCGGTCCTGCTCGCTCGTCGGGATGCCGACCCCGGTGTCGGCGACGCTCAGCACGAGGTCGGCGTCCGTGGTGCGCAGCGTGACGGTGATCGAGCCCGCCGCGGTGAACTTGAGCGCGTTGGACAGGAGGTTGAGCACGATGCGGGCCCACATCTCCTGGTCGATCGCGACCACGCCGGTCGGGTGCGCGTCGACCACCAGGTCCAACCCCGCGTCGCTCGCCGCGGAGCGGAACATGCCCGTGCACTCGGCGGTCAGCGCCGCGACGTCGGTGGCCTCGCGGCGCGGGTGCAGCCGGTCCGCCTCGGCCCGTGCCACGTCGAGCAGGGCGTCGACCAGCAGCCGCAGCCGCTGGGCGGCGCGGTGGGCCGCCGCCATCGCCTCCCGCTGCCCGGCGGGCAGCGCGTCCGCGTGCTCGTCCAGCAGGCTCCGCAACGGCGCCAGCAGCAGCGTCAGCGGAGTGCGGAACTCGTGGCTGATGTTCTGGAAGAAGCGGATCTTGGCCGCGTTGAGGTCCGCCAGCGCTTGCGCGCGGTCGCGTTCGGCCTCGTACGCCACGGCGTCGCCGAGCGCCGTGGCCACCCGCGCGGCGACCAGTTCGACGAACGTGGCGTAGGCGTGGTCGTACTCGCGGGACCGGCTCAGGCCCAGCACGAGGACGCCGAGCACCCGTCCGACACCGGACAGGGGCAGCACCACCGCCTGCCCGGTCCGCTCGGCCGTCCCGGTGGCCGCGACGCGCGGCACGACCTCGCGGTCGGGCACGTCGGCGTCGCCGGACGACGCCACGAGCACCGGCCCGTGGTCCTCGCACAGGTAGACCTCCGCGAACGGCAGGTCCCGCCGGTTGTCCGCCAGCACGTCGACGGCGGCCCGGCAGGCGTCCGCCGCCGTGTCGGCCTTGGCGACCGAGAACGTGCCCAGCAGCCGCAACGACTCCAGGCGGCGTTCGCCGAGCACGCGGGCCGTCACGTCCGACGTCGCCACGAAGACGCCCGCGACCGCCCCGTTCTCGTCGTGCACGGGGCTGTACGAGAAGGTCCAGTACGTCTCCTCCAGGTACCCGTGCCGCAGCATGAACAGCAGGTGGTTCTCGAAGTAGGCGGCCCCACCGCCCGCCAGCACCCCCGCGGCGACCGGGCCCAGCTCGTCCCACACCTCGGACCAGCACTCCGCGGCGGGCTGGCCGAGCGCGTCGGGGTACTTGTCGCCGAGCACCTGGGTGTATGCCTCGTTGAAGATCTGGATCAGCTCCGGCCCCCACCACAGCAGCATCGGGATGCGCGAGGGCAGCACGGTGCGGATCGCCGACCGCAGTTCCACCGGCCAGCCGTCGACCGGTCCCAGCGGCGTGGCCGACCAGTCGCGGGAACGGTGCCGCGCGAGCGTGTCGCCGGGACCGGCGAACAGCCGCTCCGCGGACCAGTCCTGGTGGTTGGTCACTGCTCGACGACTCCTGTGGGCAACGGTGACACGATCCACGCGGGATGCGCGTCGGGGATGACAGCGGTCCGACGCGCGGCTGGTGTCTCAACCGGCGACCCACATCGTATCCCCGCGCGGGGGTCCGCCGAACCAATGGGGAACCGCTCCCAGGTTGTGGTCTCGCTCGGACCCTCGTATCGTTACCGAGGCGAACTAGTGTTCGCGCTGTACGAGATTGGTTCGGGTTCAACAGCTAGCTCGGCTGGTCTCTCTCTGCGCTGTGGAGAGGACTTTCCATGCCCAAGCAGGCTTCCTCGCCGACCGAGACCGAGGTCGGCTCCGATGACGTGGCGGTACTCGCGCTGAGCGGCGAGATCGACGCCGCGACCGCCGGGGCCACCAGGGCCAGGACACTGGCCGCCATCGACGCCCACCCCGCCGCGCTGGTGCTCGACCTGTCCGCCGTCGACTTCTTCGGCTCCAACGGCATCGCCATCGTCCTGGAAACCGCGCAGCGGGCCGAGTTGCGGGGCATCCGCTTCGTCGTCGTCGCCGACCGGCACCTCGTGCTGCGCCCGCTCCAGGTGACCGGCGTCGACTCCCAGCTGATCATCCACGCCGATCTCGGCACCGCGCTGGACGACCTGCGCCGCCCCGCCTCCCACATCCCCTCCGCCAGATCCAGTGGTGTGTGAGCACTTCCGGCGGCGGGCCACCGCCACCGGTTCGCACGTGGGCAACCGCGCGTTGAGCAGCCAGCGCCGCTCGCCCCGGTCGGTCGGGCTCGATGCGGTGCGCCTGCGCCGCGTCGAGCCCGACCGGTCTCCGCGTTCCGCGACAGTGAGGTGCGGCCATGGCCGATGAGCGTGAGTGGACCGGTGACAAAGCCCGCTTCGTCGCGGATGCTCGTCTGGTGGCCGAGAACCACCCGACGCCCACCGCCGACGACTCACCGCTCAGCAGCCCGCTGGTGGAGCAGTTCACCCTGCTGACCAGGTCGCTGCTGGACGCGCCGACGGTCGGTGAGGCGCTCGAACGCATCCTGGTCGCGTGCACCAAGGCGATTCCCGCCGTCGACGTGGCCAGCGTGACGCTGCGGGCCCCGGACGGGACGTTCCACACGCCGGCCGAGACCGACGAGATCGCCTACGACCTGGACCAGGTGCAGTACTCGACGGGGGAAGGGCCCTGCGTCGACGCGGCCAAGCTGCCCGGACCCGCGCTGGCCTGCAGCGACGACCTCGCCAACGACCCCGCCTGGCCCCGGTTCGGACCGGCCGCCGCGGCGCGCGGCATGGGGTCGCTGCTGTCCACCGCCCTGCTGCCCGACGCGCGGCCGCCCCAGCTCTCCGGCGCGCTGAACCTCTACTCCCGCAAGGCTTTCGGCTTCCGCCCCGAGGACCACGCCACCGCGCTCCTGCTCGCCACCCACGCCTCGCTGGCGCTGGCCGCGACGCAGGCCCGCACGACCGCCGAGCTGAGCGCCGTCCAGCTCCGCAAGGCGATCGACACGCGGGACGTCATCGGCCAGGCCAAGGGCATCCTCATGCACCGGCGGGGGATCACCGCCGACGAGGCGTTCGACGTCCTGCGCAAGACCTCGCAGAGCCTCAACATCAAGCTCACCGACCTGGCCGCCACGCTCGCGCAGCGGCACGCCGAGATCGAGCTGTAGAACCCCCCGACGCGCAGCGTTGGGGGGTTCTAAGACAGCAGGTCTGCCACGCGCTTCGCGGTGTCCACGCTGGACTGCGGGTTCTGGCCGGTGACCAGGTTGCCGTCCACGACCACCGTGCTGCTCCACGCCGGGCCGGTCGAGAGCCGCGCGCCGAGTTCGCGCAGCCGCGTCTCGACGAGGTAGGGCACGGCAATGCCGCCCAGGCGTTCCTCCTCGTCGGTGAACGCCGTCAGCTCGCGGCCGGCGAACGCGAACGTGCCGTCCTCGCGGATCGCGCTGAGCAGTCCGGCCGGGCCGTGGCACAGGGCCGCGACGACCTTGTCCGCCGCCTCGAACTCCACCAGCAGCCGTCCGAGCACCGGGTCGAACGCCAGGTCGGTCATCGGGCCGTGCCCGCCGGGCAGGTACACGGCGTCGTAGTCCGCCCCGTCCACGTCGGCCAGCACCAGCGGTGCCGCCAACTCGTCGGCGATGGCGTCCACGGCCGCGCCGAAGTCGTTGCCCTCCAGGCTCACCTGGTCCACCGTCGGCCGCACACCACCGGGTGTGGCGATCGCCACCTCGACCCCGGCCGCCCGCAGCACCCGCAGCGACTCGACGACCTCCTCGGCCCAGTAGCCGGTCGGGTAGCTCGTGCCGTCCGCCAGCACGAGCGAGTCCGCGCCGGACACGACCATCAGTGCCTTGCTCATCCGTCTTCCTCTTCCACTCGGATCACCGCTACCGCTGACCACAACCACCCTGCCATCACCAGTAATCCAGTACCGTGTGAAAAGTCATCAGATTTCTTATGGCGGTGAACACCCGTGACCGACCTCGACCTGCTGGCGACGTTCCTGGAGATCCACCGCTGCGGTTCCCTCACCGCGGCGGCCGCCCGGCGCGGCCTGACCCAGCCCGCGTTCAGCGGCCAGCTCGCCCGGCTGGAACGGGAACTGGGCGAGCCGCTGTTCATCCGGTCCAGCCGGGGCGCCACGCCCACGGGCCGGGCCGACGAGCTGGCGCGGCGGATCGGCCCCCACATCGACCAGCTGCGGTCCGCGCTGACCGACACCGACGACCAGGAGGCCTACGGCGGCACGGTGCACCTCGGGGGACCCGCGGAGCTCGTGGCGGCGCGGGTGCTGCCCGCGCTCGTCCCGCTCACCACCCGCGGCCTGAGCCTGCGCATCACCCTCGGCCTGGCCGACGACCTGCTGGCGGCGCTGGTGAACGCCAGGGTCGACGTGGTCGTCTCGGCCGTCCGCCCCGCGGACCGGGCGATCGTCTCGACCCCGTTCGTGGACGAGGAGTTCGTGCTGGTCGCGCCGCCCGCGCTGGCCAGGACCGTCGACCCCGAGCAGCTCGCCGACGACCCCGTCAAGGCGCTCGCCCACCTGCCGCTGGTGGCCTACGCCGAGGAGCTGCCGATCATCCGCCGCTACTGGCGCGGCGAGTTCGGCCGCCGTCCGCCCAACCACGTCGCCGTCACCGTGCCGGACCTGCGCGCCGTGCTGGCCACCGTCGTCGCGGGCGCGGGCATCAGCGCGCTGCCGCGCTACCTGGCCGACCCGGCGCTCGCGGCGGGCTCGGTCGAACTCGTGCACCAGCCCGCCGTGCGGCCGCTGAACACGCTGTACCTGGCGACCAGGGCGGGCGGGGTCGTCACCCCGTCCGTCGAGCTGGTGCGGTGGACGCTGCTGGCCCGATCGCGGGAGTGGGTAGCGCTGTGAAGCTCAGACCGTGCCGGTGAACCGGTCGTCCAGGTAGGCGGCGACGGCCTGCTCGTCGCGCTCGGACCGGAGGTAGCGGATCCACGCCCGCTGCTCGTGCAGCACCGCGCCCATCTCCCACACGCAGACGACCGGCCGGTGCGGCCCGATCTCGACCCGCGTGAACGCCGCGTCGTGGCCTTCCCTGGCGTAGGCGGTCTCCCACATCTCGTTGTCGTTGCGCCACGTGCACACGATGAGGAAGTAGAACGACTCCCCGCACAGGTGGTGGATGACGAACCCGAGGTCGCTCGCGACGTCCAGTCGGCCACCGGCGACCTCGGCCAGCAGGAAGCCGTGGGCCTCGGCGCCCTGCCGCTCGTCGACGACGGCTTCCGCTTCGCGGACCTCGTACCACTTCAGCCTGCCCGCGGGCAGTTCGACGTCGGACGCCGGGAGCGCGATGACTTCCTTGTCGTAGTGGCGGTAGTCGGCGCGCACGCTGGTGGTCGCGGCCGAGGCTGACAGGTTCGTGGTCACGGCGGCGATCCTACGGTCCGGATCAGGCCCCTGTGCGTCGAACGTCGTTGGCCGCCAACGGGTTCACGCCCAATCGCGCGGTCAACTCGGTCAGCGCCCGGCCGAGCGGCAGGTCCACGCGGACGGTGGCGCACGAGTCGCCGCGCGTCTCGCCGCGGTTGACGATGAGCACCGCCTTGCCGGTCTTCGCGGCGTGCCGGACGAACCGCAGACCGGACATGACGGTCAGCGAGGAGCCGAGCACCAGCACCGCGTCGGCGTCGTCCACGAGCCGGTAGCACTCCTCGACGCGGGCCCGCGGGACGTTCTCGCCGAAGAACACGACGTCCGGCTTGAGCACGCCGGTGCCGCAGGACTGGCAGGGCACGAGGTGGAAGGTGCGGACGACGTCCGCGGCCAGTTCCACGTCGCCGTCGGGGTTGATCCGCGTGGCGGTGCCCTCGAACGCGGGATTGGCCGCGCGCAGCCTGCGGTCCAGTTCCTCGCGCGGGCTGGTGCGGCCGCAGCCCAGGCAGATCACCCGGTCGAGGCTGCCGTGCAGCTCGACGGCGTCGGGAGCACCGGCGGCCTGGTGGAGGCCGTCGACGTTCTGGGTGATGATCCCCGAGAGGTGGCCGCTCGCGCGCAGCGCGCTGACCGCCCGGTGGCCGTCGTTGGGCCGGGCGCGGGCGATGGTGCGCCAGCCGAGGTGGCTGCGGGCCCAGTACCGCTGCCTGCCCTGAGGGCCGGCGACGAACTCCTCGTAGGTCATGGGGGTGTGCCTGCGGAGGCTGCCCTCGGCGCCGCGGTAGTCGGGGATGCCGGACTCGGTCGACAGGCCGGCCCCGCTCAGCACGACCACCCGCCGCCGGGCGACGGTGTCGACGACCTCGTCCAGGCTGGTCGTGCGGGGCAGGGGAGCGCCCGTCGCCGTCCAGGTGAGGGTTGGCCGAGTGCGCACGGATCGAGCTTACGTGTGTGTAGCGTCGGGGGAGTGGAGGTCGAGGTGGTCGCGCTGCTGGTCTCGCCGGTGCACGCCTACGAGGGCCGCCCGCAGGACGGTCCGCGGGCCGACCCGCTGCTGGGGGCGCGCGACCGGGTGGAGGTCCGCGCCGGGCTGGGGCTGGTCGGCGACCGGTACTGCGCCAAGCCCGCGCACCGGAAGGCCTCCGTCACCGTGTTCGCCGCCGAGTCGCTCGACGCGATCGCCGGGGAACTCGGCCTGCCCGAGGTGCCGCACCCGCTGCTGCCCAGGCGCAACGTCGTGCTGCGCGGGTTCCCGGTGGACGGCCTCGCGGGCGGGCGGCTGAGCACGGGCGCGGTGTTCACCCTGGACTCCGGCGACGGTCCGATCCGCTTCCAGGCGTACCGCCCCGCCAACCCGTGCGGCTGGATGGACGAGGTGCTCGCGCCCGGAGCGCACCGGGCGCTGCGCGGTCGTGGCGGCGTGCGCTGCGAGCCGCTGGACGACGGCGTGCTGCGCGTCGGCCCGGCCTCGCTGGAAGTGCTGAGCTGACTACTTCCGCCGGATCTTGATCAGGTCCATGTCGGTGGCCGACGCCTTCAGGTCGCGGAAGTCCACGCCCAGCCCGTCGACCACGCGCGCCGCGGCGGCCAGGCCGCGGTCGCACACCGCCCGGTCGTTCTGCTCGACCGGCGCGCGGAGCTGGATGCGGAAGCTGAAGAAGTCGAGGGTCCGGTCGAACGACAGCGCGCCCTCCTCGGAGAACCCGTTGGTCAGCACGCCGTGCTCGTCCAGCACCGCGCGCAACCGCTCGCGTCCCGTGTCGTCGAGATCGGCGAACCGACCCCGCACCATGACCCGGTAGGTGTGCTCCACCATCTCTGCTCCTCATCCGCTCGCCAACCGGCGAATCCTCTCCTGTCCGCCCGGTCGGCGCGAGCGAATTCTCAGGACGTCTCGGAGATCTGCACGGCGGTGGTGGTGTCACCCGAGGTGCTGGCCACGACGGTGATCGTGTCGCCCTGGGCGATGTCCGCCGCGGTACCCGCGGCCGCTCCCGGCGCCCCGCCCGCCGCGGCGAACACGGTCGCGGCGTCGATCACGTAGGTCTTGCTGTAGCCGTCGGTGCTCTCGGCGGTCACCGAGGTGCTGGTGATCGCCGTGACCGTGCCGGTCTGGAGCTCGCCGTGCGCCACGCCCGCGAACGCGTCACCGCCGCCGTTCGGCGCCTGCCCCATGCCCGCGGGTGCCTGCCCGATCGCCGAGGACGACGAGGCGGTGTTGCTGGTGGCGTACACGACGGCACCGCCGCCACCCGCGATGGCGAGCGCCACGGCCGCCGCGATGATCCCCTTGCGCAGGTTCGACGGCGGCTTCGCGGTGGTGGCCTGCTCAGCGGGGTCCTGGACCGGGATCTGCTCGGTGGTCGTCATCGGTGCGCTCCTCTTGATCGGCTGTGATGACCACCTTCACGGCCGCGGCTGTGCCCATCCTGTGCGTTCGACGAGAACGGCCTGTGCGCTCACCCGAAGACCCGCTCGAACACCGCGTGCGTGGGCGTTCCTCGCTGCCGGTCGAGCACGGCGAACACCACGTGCTCGAAGGGCCCGTTGTCCCGCAACGCTTCCCGGAACGTCGACGCCACCACCTCCGGGTCGTTGGCGAAAACGCCGCAGCCCCATGCGCCCAGCACCAGCCGCCGGTGGCCGTGCGCCGCCGCGACCTGGAGCACGCGGGCCGCGCGCCTGCCCAGCACACCGGGGACGGCGGCGGCCGATTCCGGCTGACTGCGCAGCACCGCACCGAGGTTGGGTGCCGCGGCGGTGAGGAACGAGACCGGGTAGGGCGCGGGCAGCAGGGTGCCGCCGTCGTCCCGGAACACCGGGACCTCCGGCGAGTAGATCACCCGGTCGCTGTACAGCAGGTCGTCCGACGCGCGGTGGTGCGCGTAGAAGTCGCCCGCCGCGCGCAGGCACGGGTACAGGGCCGAGCCGCGTGCGACGCTCTCCTCCTGCGCCTGCGCGCCGTTGAGGAACCCGCCTCCCGCGTTGCGGGCGGAGGCGAACACCAGGCACGCCACGTCACCGCCGAGACGGCGGGTCGCGGCCAGCGTGGACTCACCGGTCACCTCCACCACGGGTTGCTCGGCCGACCGGGACGGCTCCGGGAGCGGCTCGTCCGGCAGGTACAGGCGGGTTCCGGCCACCGCTCGGGCGACGTCGAGCCGGACGGCGCCCGCCGGGGTGGGTAGCTGCCGCTCTCGGCGAAGGCCACGGTGTCGTGGGCGATGGCCCGCAGTCGACTGCTCACGGCGGACATCGTGGGCGGTCCGCGCAGCGGGCGCAATCGGTATTCCGCGATCGGCATTCCACTGTGGACGGGATTTCCGGTGGTTGGCGACCGCGTGGACGCACGGCACGTGGACCGAGCGGTCTTCGTTGGCCGGTGACACCGCGATGGGACAGACTTTCCCGCCTGCCACGAGCTGACCTGTGGATCTTCGGTTTCCTGGCGGTGCTGGGCTTTTGGCTTGAACCGCCGGCCCGGCTCGGCCGTATTCCAGAGATGAGCAATCCCTTGGCGCAGCTGGCCTTCCGGGTGTCACTCACGATCGCGGCCATCGGTGTGTGCGGTGCGGTGCTGGCCGCGGCCGTGGGACTGGTGCTGTTGGCGGCGCTGCCGTCGGCGGCCGCTGGGACGCAGTTGTGCGGCAAGACCGACTTCGCGCCAGCGGGTGGCGAGGACTACCTGGCGGGCGCCAACGTCACGGGTGCGGGCGGCGCGCAGTGCGTCACGGTGTCCGACCAGGCGCTGCGGGTGGACAGCGCCGAGCACGACCGGCCGGTGAGCGGGCCACCCGCCGCGTCGCCGTCGCTGCTCAAGGGCTGCCACCTGGACGTCTGCTCGGCGAACAGCGGCCTCCCCGTGCAGGTGTCGCGGATGCCCGAGCTCACCAGCGACCTCGTCACCACGCCCGCCGAGGACGGCGACTACGCGTCGGCCTACACCGCCTGGTTCCACAGCAAACCCGCCACCGATGGCGTGGTCGACGGCGCCGAGCTGGTGATCTGGTTGCGCGGCAACGGGGACGCCCGGCCCGCGGGCCTGATGGTCGCGGGCGGGATGCCCATCTCCGGCGCGAGCTGGGACGTGTGGTTCGAGAAGGCGCAGGGGCGCAACCGGATCACCTACGAGCGGGTCGGCGACGTCGACTCGGTGCGGGACCTGGACATCCGCGCGTTCGGCAAGGACGCCGTGAACCGGGCGTGGGTCAAGCCGGACTGGTACCTGATCGGTGTCGAGGCGGGGTTCGACCTGTGGCGCGGTGGCGCGGGCAACTCGATCGACGAGTTCGAGGTGAGCATCGCCGGGCAGCTCCCGCCGCAGGAACTCCCGCCGCAGGGACCGGCCGCGTGCACGGCGAGCCTCGCGGTGACCGAGAGCTGGCCGCAGGGGTTCACCGCCACGATCAAGATCACCAACTCCGGGCAGCGGTCGGTCACCGGGTGGGCGGTCGACTGGACGTTCCCCGGCGACCAGCGGGTCGAGAACTCCTGGGATGCCACGGTCACGCAGAACGGCCGGTCCGTGCGCGCGGTGAACGCCGCCTACAACGGGGAGATCGAGACCGACCGGTCGATCACGTTCGGCCTGGTCGGCACCGGGGCCGCGCCGAAGACCGTCGCGCTGACCTGCGTGCCGCGCTGAGTCAGCCCCGGCCGACGAGCGGCATCGCGGTCGCCATCACGGTCATGAACTGCACGTTCGCGTCGAGCGGCAGCCCGGCCATGTAGCGCACGGCGTCCGCCACGCCCGCGACGTCCATCGTGGGCTCCGGCGCTACGGTGAAGTCCGCCTGGAGCACGCCCTGGCCCATCCGCTCGGTCAACGGCGTCGCCGCGTTGCCGATGTCGATCTGCCCGCAGGCGATCCGGTACCGGCGGCCCTCCAGCGACAGCGACTTCGTGATGCCGGTGACGGCGTGCTTGGTCGCGTTGTAGGCGATGGCGTCCGGCCGGGGCGCGTACGCCGACACCGAGCCGTTGTTGATGATCCGCCCGCCCTGCGGGTCCTGGTCGCGCATGGTCCGGAACGCCTCGCGGGCGCACAGGAACGTGCCGGTCAGGTTGGTGTCCACGACCTTCGCCCACTGCTGGGTGGTGAAGTCCTCGACCGGCGTCGGCCGCACGTTCGTGCCCGCGTTGTTGAACAGCACGTCGACCCGGCCCCACCGGTCGCGCACGGCGTCGAACAGGGCCACGACGGACTCCTCGGCGGTGATGTCGGTCGGCACGGCCAGCACGTCGTCCCCGCTCGCGGTCTCGGCGAGCGCGTCCGCCCGACGACCGGCCAGCGCCACCCGGTAGCCCGCCTCCAGCAGGTTCCGCGCGACGGCCCGGCCCACCCCGGACCCCGCGCCCGTCACCACCACGACACCGGACATGGCCGTCTCCTCGCTGCTCCGGGACCCGTCGTCGTGATCATAGGGTCGGCGCGCCCCCCGCTGACGTGCGCTGCCTGCGGGAACCCGGTGGTTACGATCTGCGTCGGTGCTGTGTGGCGGACGTCCAGGGAACCGGGAGAACGATGGCGGCGGAGACCTTCGGGCCCTATCGCATCGAGGGACTCCTCGGCCGCGGTGGCATGGGCGAGGTGCACCGCGCTTACGACACCGCCCACGACCGGGTCGTCGCCCTCAAGCGCCTCTCTGCGCAGTTCAACGACGACGCCGACTACCGGGCCCGGTTCCGCACCGAGTCCAGGATCGTCGCCCGCCTGCGCGAACCGCACGTGATCCCGATCCACGCGTACGGCGAGATCGACGGCCACCTGTACCTGGACATGCGCCTGGTCGAGGGCAGGGACCTCACCGACCTCATCGGCTCGCCGATGGAGCCCGCCCGCGCGGTGCGGATCGTCGAGCAGGTCGCGAGCGCGCTGGACGCCGCGCACGCCGACGGCCTGGTGCACCGCGACGTCAAGCCGTCGAACATCCTGGTCGCGGCTGGTGACTTCGTGTACCTGGTCGACTTCGGCATCGCCCGCAGCTCCTCGCCGACGGCAACCCACCTCACGGCCTCCGGTGCCGTCGTCGGCACGCTCGACTACATGGCGCCCGAGCGGTTCGGCAGCGGCCCGGTCGACGGCCGCGTGGACGTCTACGCGCTGGCGTGCGTGCTGTTCACCAGCGTCACGGGGCGGCGCCCGTTCACCGGCGACACGACCGCCGCCCAGATCTGGGCGCACATGCAGGAACCGCCGCCCCGCGCATCGCCGTTGAACCCCGATGTCCCGTCAGCGCTGGACGAGGTGATCGTCAAGGGGATGGCGAAGGACCCCGAGCAGCGCTACTCGACGGCCGGCGCGCTTGCGGCGGCCG
>JBDSAJ010000731.1:0-5116 GCA_039922235.1 Umezawaea sp. | reverse complement strand
GTCCACCACGTGGTGGCACGGCTCATCAGGCCGTGCAGGAGGAGGATCCCTTGACCCGATCCGCCGAACTCGATGGTGCTCATGCGTGCATCATTGCGGCATGGCTATCAGCTCCAAGGCGCGCCCGTACCTGCTGATCGTCGTCGTCGTGCTCCTGGTCGCCGGTGTCGTGGTGGCCCGGATCCCCGGAGGAACCCCCGGAGGCCCCACGACGTCGACGCCGCCACCCGCACCCGCCGCGCCGGGGGTAGGAGGTGACGGCGCTGGTGACGCCTACTACGCGACGGACGGCAACACGGGCTACGACGTGGACCAGTACGACGTCGCGATCAGCTACGACCCGGCGAAGAAGCTGCTGGACGGCAAGGCCACGATCACCGCGAAGGCGACCGTGGACCTGACCCGGTTCAACCTGGACCTGCACGAGCTGACGGTGAGCGAGGTGCGGGTCGGTGACCAGGTCGCGAAGTTCTCGCAGGAGGGCGACCACGAGCTGATCGTCACGCCCCCCGCGGACCTGCCCGCGAACCAGCCGTTCACCGTGGTCGTGACGTACGGGGGCGAGCCGCAGACGTTCGACGACAAGGCGCTGGGCACGAGCGGGTGGCAGATCTCGGCGTCCGGCGGGGCGTTCGCCGCGGGTGAGCCGCACTCCGCGACGGCGTGGTTCCCGGCCAACGACACCCCGCGCGACAAGGCGAAGTTCAAGATCGCCGCGCGGGTGCCGAACGGCTGGTCGGTGATCTCCAACGGCCGGGAGGACGGCACGTCGACGGCGGACGGCTGGACGACGTTCAAGTGGTCCGAGGACACGCCGATGGCGACGTACCTGGCGACCGTGGCGATCGACAAGTGGCAGTTCGAGCGGTCGCAGCTGCCGGACGGCACGAAGGTCGTGAACGCCTACGCCCCCGGCGCGGAGGGCAAGAAGGCGCAGCAGAACCGGCTGCCGGAGATCCTGGCGTTCCTGACGACCAAGTTCGGGCCGTACCCGTTCGACGAGGCGGGCGGCATCTACCTGTCGGACAACATCGGGTTCTCGCTGGAGACCCAGACCAGGCCGATCTACGCGCAGTGGGCCGACCTGGAGACCGTGGTGCACGAGAACGCGCACCAGTGGTTCGGCGACTCGGTGTCGTTGGAGAACTGGGCCGACATCTGCCTGAACGAGTGCTTCGCGAGCTACGCGCAGTGGCTGTGGCTGGAGGCCAAGGACGGCGTGAACCTCGACGACCGCTACCGCGCCGAGGTCGAGAGGCGCAAGGACACCGACTCCTACTGGGGCCGCAAGCTCTACGACATGGGGCGGGGCAACGAGTTCCGCGGCGTGTACGACAAGGGCCAGCTCGCACTGCACGCGCTGCGCAGGCAGATCGGCGACCAGGCGTTCGACCAGGTGCTCAAGGGCTGGACGGCGCAGCACAAGGACGGCAACGCGACGTGGCCGGAGTTCGAGCAGCACGTGGAGAAGGTGTCCGGGCAGGACCTGGACGGGTTCTTCGCCGCGTGGTTCCGGGGTGACCAGCGTCCCTCGGACGAGTACCTGATGCCGGGCGCGCTGCGCCGATAGGCTGGGAAGCATGGCAGTCGTGAAGATCAACGCGATCAAGGTCCCCGAGGGCGCGGGCCCCGAGCTGGAGAAGCGGTTCGCCGCCCGGATGGGCTCGGTGGACTCCTCCCCCGGTTTCCTGGGCTTCGAGCTGCTCCGCCCCGTCGCGGGGGACGACCGGTACTTCGTCTACACCCGCTGGGAGACGGACGAGGACTTCGAGAACTGGAAGAACGGCGGCGCGCGCGAGGCCCACGCAGGCGAGCGCGCAAAGCCCGTGGCCAGCGGCGCGGACCTGCTGGAGTTCGAGGTCGTGCTCGGCTCGACGCCCAAAAAGGATGCTTGACCAGGCCGCCGAGCTGCTCGCCCGTGCCGACGCGGTCCTGATCTGCGCCGGCGCGGGCATGGGCGTCGACTCCGGTCTGCCGGACTTCCGCGGTGACCGCGGTTTCTGGCAGGCGTACCCGCCGTACGAGCGGCTCGGCCTGAACTTCGTGGAACTGGCCGACCCGGTGCACTTCGCCGACGACCCCGCACTGGCCTGGGGTTTCTACGGCCACCGGATGCACCTGTACCGCGACACCGTGCCGCACGCCGGTTTCGGGCTGCTGCGCGGCTGGGGTACCGAGCAGCGGGTCTTCACGTCCAATGTGGACGGTCAGTTCCAGCGGGCCGGGTTCACCGGCGTCGCCGAGGTGCACGGGTCGATCCACCACCTCCAGTGCGTGGAGCCGTGCACGGACGACATCTGGCCTGCCGACGACCTGTCCGTGGACATCGACCCGGAGACCATGCGCGCGCTGGAGCCGTTGCCGAAGTGCCGCAACTGCGGCGGCCTGGCCCGGCCGAACATCCTGATGTTCGGCGACTACGCCTGGGTGGCCGACCGCAGCCAGACCGCGCTGGACGAGCTGGCGGCGTGGCGCCGAGGCCTGCGCGGGAGGTCGCTGGTGGTCGTGGAGATCGGCGCGGGCAGCGCCATCCCGACCGTGCGACGACAGGCCGAACTGGCCAGCGCGGCGACCGGGGCGCTGATCCGCATCAACCCGCGCGAACCCGACGTGCGGCACGGGCGCGGGGTGTCGCTGCCGATGGGGGCCGTCGAGGCACTCACGGAGCTGGCACGACGAACTTCGTGACCACCGCGAGGTGGTCGGTGCCCGCGATGGTGACCGTGCCGTAGGTGTCGACCGGGCAGCGGCTGTCCACCAGCACGTGGTCGATGGTCACCGGCGGCGGCCACAACTTCCCGGAGGGCCAGGTCGGCGCCAGTCCTGCCCCCACCTCGTCGGCCGCGTCCACGTAGCCGTTGGACAGCAGCCTGCGCAGGCCGACGTGGTCGAGGGTCGCGTTGAAGTCGCCCGCCAGCACCCGCGGCGGCCCGTTGATGTCCCGGTTCGGCAGCCCGGCCAGTTCCCGCTGCCACGCCTCCGGCCCGGCCGTCACGACCGGCGGCATGGTGTGCACCGCGACGACCTCGATGTCCTGCCTGCCCGGCAGGTCGACCAGCGCACCGGGCTGCCGCATCGAGCCGGGCACGGTCAACGTGCGCGCGGTCAACGGATAGCGCGAAGCGATCCCCGAGCCCGGCGCACCGGGCAGCGCCTCGAACACCCGGTTCGGCAGCAGCGCCCGCACCCCGGCCCGCTCCAGGTCCACGACGGCTTCCGGGGTGAGTTCCTGGAGGGTCAGCACGTCGATCCGGTTGTCCCGCACGGCGGCGACGACGTCGAAGGCGTCCGCCTGCCCGAACAGCATGTTCACCGACATCACCCGGACCTCGACGCCAACGCCGTTGGGCCGAGAGTCGGGGAACGCCCGAGGCGCCACCGCGGCGACGAGCACCATGCCCACCAGCAGCACCACCGTGCCCGCCGCCCACCGCCTCACCAACAGCGCGAAACAGCCGAGCAGCACCCCGAGAGCGGTCGTGTAGGGCGTCAACGCGGTCGTCGCGACCATGTACCGGGTGCCGTCGATGCCGAGCAGCCGAAGTCCGGCCGCCAGCAGGAAGCCGATGGTCAGCAGCACGATCAGCGCCGACAACGCCCCACCGCCGACCCTCCGCCGCTTGGGGACTTCGGTGTCGACCACCACCACAGTCTGCCCGAGTTCACCCGACGACCCGCGGACTTCGGCAGACCCGCAGCTCAGCGACCTGCATGCCTGCGCAGGCAGCTAAAATGGGCTCGTGGACACCCCGCGCGCGCTGACCCCGGCCGAAGAAGACCTGTGGCGCG
Source organism: Umezawaea sp. (assembly GCA_039922235.1). Lineage (GTDB taxonomy): Bacteria > Actinomycetota > Actinomycetes > Mycobacteriales > Pseudonocardiaceae > Umezawaea. The sequence goes on along the minus strand of JBDSAJ010000731.1, from coordinate 1,327 downwards.
CGTTCGCGCGGATCCTGAACGTCCTGCCGCGGGTGATCGACGTCGAACTCCAGACCAAGGCGCACATCACCGCACCCGAGTACGTGGCCCTGTCGAGCCTCGGCGACGCCCGGCCCGAAGGCCTGCGGATCAACGAGCTGGCGGCCCGCGTCGGCCTGTCGGCCAGCCGGGTCAGCAGGCTGGCCGACAGCCTCGTGCGACGCGGCGAGGTCGATCGCCACCAGTCCGCGGACGACGCCCGCAGCTACCAGCTCACGATCACCGACGCGGGTCTGACCAGGATCGAGGCGGCCTGGCCGCACCAGGTCGACAGCGTCCGCCGCAACGTGCTCGACCACATCGACGAAGCCGACTACCAGGTGCTGACGCGGACTCTGCGGAAGATCGTCGACTAAGTCACCTGACCAGGGGCCTTGCTACCGGGCGGCAGTCCCCTGGAAGAGCCTCGGCTGCCCGTCCGACGCCGTCAGCCCACCGTCGACCGGCAGGTTGACCCCGGTGACGAACCGGGCGTCCGCACTGGCCAGGAACACGATCACGTCGCCGACCTCGTCGGCTTCCGCCGCGCGCCCCATCGGGATCGCCATGGCGAACGCCTCGGACACCCCGGCCGTGGCGCGGAACGCGTCGGTCATCGCGGTCACGGTCAGGCTGGGGCACACCGCGTTGACCCGAATCCCGTCCCGTGCGTGGTCGAGTGCCATCGCGCGGGTCATGTTCGACACCGCTCCCTTCGCGGCGTTGTAGGCGACGGCGGAGTAGTCGCCGCCGATGCCCGCCACCGACGAGACGTTGACGATGTTCCCGCGCGTCTCCCTGAGGTGCTTCACGGCGGCCCGCGAGGCGAAGAACACCGAGTCCAGGTCGGTGCTCATGATGTGCCGCCACAGTTCCGCGCCGGTCTCCTCGGCGTTGCCGAGCGCCGCCGCGCCCGCGTTGTTGACCAGCACGTCGAGCCGCCCGTAGGTGCTCGCCACCTCCTCCACCAGCCCGGTCACCGCCGCCTCGGCGGAGACGTCGACCACCCTGGTGTCGATCTTGCCGGGGTTCTTCGCGACGACGTCCAAGGTCGCCTTCGTCCGCCCCGCCACGACCACCTGCGCTCCTTCGGCGGCGAACCGGACCGCCGCGGCGGCCCCGATACCCGACCCGCCACCCGTGACGATGACGACCTTGCCCTCGAACCTGCTGTCCACGTCGCTCTCCCTGCTCGGTTCAGGGCCTTGGCTGTTCGCCGCCCTCAACTCGACAGAACATCTGCGTGCGCATGCATATTCCTCCCAGCTGGGACCCTTGCCAGAAAGCACGAAGCGCCCCCAGCCGTGGC
>JBDSAJ010000730.1:0-14468 GCA_039922235.1 Umezawaea sp. | reverse complement strand
TCGCCGCCGCGCTCTCCCAGAACGAGCTGGGCGAAAAGCTCCTCCTGGACCGGACGATGATCGCCAAGATCGAGGCGGGCACCAGGCGGGTCGACGCGCTTGAGTTGTCCAGGCTCTCGAGCGTGCTCGGCGTGCCGCTGTCCCACTTCCTGCACGACCCGCCCGCCGTGCTGTCCCGGCGGGCCGAGCTGAACGACGGCGAGACCGACGTCGCACTCCAGCAGTACCGGTTGGAGGCCCAGCTCCACAGCTGGCTGCGTGATGTGGAACAGCTGATCGGCCTCGGCCTGCTCACGACGCGGTCGATGATCAAGTACCCGCGCGCGGTGAACGGCGAAGTCGACGCGCGCGCCGCCGCCACCTGGTTGCGCAGTGAGCTGGGGCTCGGTGTCGAGGCCATCCCCACCGTGATGGACGTCTGCGAGCAGGCCGGACAGCTCGTGCTCGTATCGGACCTCCCCGGCGAGGGGGCGTCCGTGGTGGAGGGTCCGGTGGCGGTAGCGGTGGTCAGCCAGGCTGGTGATCCGGGGCGCAGGCGGGCGACCGCCGCGCACGAGTTGGGGCACATGGTCCTCGGCGACGAGTACTCCACCGACCTCGGTGTGCACACGTCACGCCACGACCGCGAAGCGGTGATCGACTCGTTCGCCGCCGAACTCCTGTTGCCAGGCTTCGCCGTGAAGGCCGCCGCGGACAACGGGATGGACCGTTCCCAACTCGTCAGGTTGGCGGCTCGGTACCGGGTTTCGTGGACGACGGCCATCAAACAGGCGGTGCAGGTCGGCGTCCTCGATCCGGCGACCTGTCGCCTGTGGCGGCAGAGCACGCCGACCAAGGCCGAGTTCATGGAAGCCGTGGGGTGGGAGCCGCTGCCGGACCTCGAATCGGTTCGGATCCCCCGCGGCTACGCGCAAGCCGTGCTCAACGCCCTGCGCGGACGCCAGGTCACCACTGCTCGTGCGGTCGAACTGATGCACGGCCAACTGGGCGAGAATGACCTGCCGCCGATCGACGAGGAGGACGTCGCACCGTGACGGGTGCTCCATCCGACCTCGTGCTCGACACGACCTGCCTCTCCCACTTCGCTCGGATCGACCGGCTGGACGTTTTCGGGGACCTGCTGTCCCCTCGGCGTTGCTGGACCACCACAGCTGTTCGCGCGGAGCTGTGCCACGGGAGCAAGATCCACCCCGAACTGGCAGGCGCGTTGGACCTGCCGTGGCTCACCCTGGTCCCTTCCGATGAGTGGGCCCACCTCGTTTCCTTCGGGAAGTGGGCGCAGCGGATCGGCACAACAGAACGAAACGTGGGCGAAGCGACCGTCTTCGCCGCGGCGGAGGTGCTGCCCGCGATCGCGATCGTCGATGACCGGAGCGCCACCCAGGTGGCCCGGAACCACAGTCTTGAGGTGCACGGCACGCTCTGGCTGCTGGCCAAGGCCTGCGATGCGGGCGACCTGACGGAGACGGCCGCGCGCAACCTCGTCGACATGCTCCGGGGCTCGGGTATGCGGCTGCCCTGCTCGGGAGCCGACTTCCCGGCCTTCGCCAGGAAGCACGGCATCCTTTGAGCGGGGTCAGCCTTCGCGCCAGCCGTTCGTGATCGGCAGCCGCCGGTCCCGCCCGAACGCCTTCTCGCTGATCTTCGTGCCCGGCGGGTACTGGCGGCGCTTGTACTCGGCCCGGTCGACCATCCGCAGCACGCGGTCGATCAGGTCGTGGTCGAACCCGGCCGCGAGCAGGTCGTGGTAGCCCTTGTCGCCGTCCACGTACTCGTCCAGCACGGAGTCGAGCAGTTCGTAGTCCGGCAGCGAGTCGCTGTCGACCTGGCCGGGGCGCAGCTCGGCCGACGGGGGCTTGGTGATGGAGTTCTCGGGGATGGGCGGGTACTCGCCGAGCTTCTCCGCCTCGTCGTTGCGCCACCGGGCCAGGTCCCAGACCAGGGTCTTCAGCACGTCCTTGATGGGCGCGAACCCGCCGACCGCGTCGCCGTAGATGGTCGAGTAGCCGACCGCCAGCTCGGACTTGTTGCCGGTCGCGAGCACCAGGTGGCCGTGCTGGTTGGACAGGCCCATCAGGGTCATGCCGCGGCAGCGGGCCTGCACGTTCTCCTCGGCCAAGCCCGTCAGGCCGATCTGGTCGACGAACACCTTCACCATGTCCGCGATCGGCTGCTCGGTGTACTGCAGGCCGGTGCGGCGCGCCATCTCCGCGGCGTCGGACTTGGAGTGGTCCGACGAGTAGACCGACGGCATCGAGACGGCGTGGACGGCGTCGGGGCCGAGCGCGTCCACGGCGAGCGCGGCCACCACGGCGGAGTCGATGCCGCCGGACAGGCCGAACACGACCGAGCGGAAACCGTTCTTGTGCACGTAGTCCCGCAGGCCGGTGACCAGCGCGTGCCACACCTCGGCCTCGTCGGACAGCGGCTCGGCGGTCTTCGGCACGGGCAGCGGCTCGTAACCGGGCAGCGGCTCGTCGGACAGCGTCCGGCGGGTCACGGTGAAGCTGCCTACCTCGCCGTCGGTCCGGGCGGCACCACCGGGCAGGTCCAGGTCCAGGACGGTCAGGTGCTCGGTGAACTGCGGCGCGCGGGTGATCAGGGTGCCGTCCGCGGCCACCACGATCGTGTCGCCGTCGAACACCAGCTCGTCCTGCCCGCCGACCAGGTTCACGTAGGCGAGTGGCGCACCGGCCTCGACGGCGCGCCGGGCCACGAGCGGCAGCCGCAGGTCGTCCTTGTCGCGCTCGTACGGGGAGGCGTTCGGCGAGACCACGAGGTCGACGCCCGCCTGGCCGAGCGCGGCGATCGGGCCGCCGTCCTGCCAGAGGTCCTCGCAGATGACCAGGCCGATCTCCAGGCCGTGCAGGCGGACGATCTCCAGGCGGTCGCCGGGGGTGAAGTAGCGGCGCTCGTCGAACACGCCGTAGTTGGGCAGGTGGTGCTTGTTCTGCGTGGCGACGACTTCGCCACCGTGCAGCACCGCCGCCGAGTTGCGCTTGCCGTGCTCGTCGCGGTCCAGGTAGCCGACGAAGGCGGCGACCTCGCCGAGCCCGGCGTCGGCCAGGCGCTTGGCCAGCCCCTGGAGGGCCTGCTTCGAGGCGATGGCGAACGACTCGCGCAGCGCGAGGTCCTCCACCGGGTACCCGGTCAGCACCATCTCGGGGAAGACCACGAGGTGGGCGCCGGACTCGGCGGCCTTGCGGGTCCACTCGACGACGAGGTCGGAGTTGCCCGCGAGGTCTCCGACAGTGGCGTTGACCTGGGCGAGGGCGAGGCGCAGCTGCGGCATGGACACATCTTCTCCCACGCCACCCGGCCTTGGTGGGCGTTGTGGCCGACGCGTCACACCTACGATCGGGTGGTGCGACGCCAACTGCTGCTGTTCCTCGCCCTCCCGGTCCTGGCCGCCTGCACGACGGTCATGCCCGGCAGAGCGGCCCCCGGAACCGAGATCGAACAGCGGGGTCCGGCCGGTGTCGTGCCCGCCGGCCTGGAGAAGTTCTACGGCCAGAGCCTCGGCTGGGAGGACTGCGCCCCGTACGCCACGACCGGCTCCACCAGTGCGGCGTTCAAGAACAAGGCGAACATCGAGTGCGCGCGCCTGGAAGTGCCGCTCGACTACGCCAAGCCGACGGAGAAGACCATCAAGATCGGCCTCCTCCGCCAGCGCGCCACCTCGCCCGACCAGCGCATCGGCTCCCTGCTGATCAACCCCGGCGGCCCCGGCGGCTCGGGCATGGCCGCCGCCGCGTCGATGGCCAAGGACGTCGGCAAGACCGACCTCGGCGCCCGCTTCGACTTCGTCGGCTTCGACCCGCGCGGCATCGGCGCCAGCGAGCCGAGCGTCCGCTGCCTCACCGACGCCGAACGCGACGAAGACCGCCTCGACCTCGACGTCGACACGTCACCGGAGGGCATCGCCCAGACCGAGGCGGAGAACAAGGCGTACGCGGACAAGTGCGCCCAGCGCAACGGCCCCGACTTCCTGGAGAACGTCGGCACCCGCGACGTCGTCCGCGACCTGGACGTGATGCGCTCAGCCCTGGGAGACGCCAAGCTCTCGTTCATCGGCTACTCCTACGGCACCCGCATCGGCTCCGAGTACGCCGAGGCGTTCCCCGCGAACGTCCGCGCGCTGGTGCTGGACGGCGCCGTGGACCCGACCCAGAGCGAGGCGGACTCCCTGGTCGCGCAGGGCGCCGGTTTCCAGAAGGCCTTCACCGCGTACGCCACGTGGTGCGCCGCCCGCAAGGACTGCCCGCTCGGCGCGGACCCCGCCAAGGCCAACGCGGCGTTCCGCGACCTCACGCTCCCGCTGATCCAGCGCCCGGTCGACGTGGAGGGCCGCAAGCTCTCGTACACCGACGCCATCACCGGCGCCATCCAGGCCATGTACTCCGAGCAGCTGTGGAGCGCCCTCAACGCGGGCCTCACGGAGCTGAAGAACAACCGCGCCAGCACCCTCATGCTGCTGGCGGACACCTACTACGACCGCGACGAGCAGGGCAAGTACAGCTCCATCACCGACGCCTTCACCGCCATCAAGTGCGTCGACGACCCCCGCCAGACCGACAAGGCCGTCCTCGCCGACATCGCCCGCAAGTACAAGGAAGCCGCCCCCTTCCTCGACGACGGCAACCCCCCGGCAGCCGCACTCGACCCGTGCGCCTACTGGCCCGTCCCACCCACCGCCACCCCGCACACCCCGAAGGCCGTCGGCGTCCCCCCGATCCTCGTGGTCTCCACCACCGGCGACCCCGCGACCCCGTACGAGGCGGGCGTCAACCTCGCCAAGGCGCTCGGGGGCGGCCTGATCACGTTCCAGGGCAACCAGCACACCGTCTACCTGCAGGGCAACACCTGCGTCGACACCGCGGGCAACGACTACCTGATCAACCTGAAGCTGCCCGCGTCGGGGACGACGTGCTCGTGACGCGACCGGGCACGCAGGGTTTCCTGCTGCTACCCTGAGTGCGCAGCAGGAAACCTGTCGTCCCGCCCTAGGCCCCGCTCACGCGGGGCCTTTGTGCATCTACTGACGGCGACCGATCTCGGCTGGGCATCAGCAACGACAACCCGGCACCCACCACGCACAGCGCGGCGGTGATCAGGAAGATCTCGTGGTACTCCGTCAGCAGCGCGTCGGTCAGTCCCCGCTGGTAAGCGCCCAACCGCAGCTGGTACTCCTCCGGCGGCACCCCGAACGGCAGCGGCGTGTCCAGGGCAGCCGTCAGCTCCCGGAACCGGTGCAGCCCCCACGCGGTCAGCGCGGCGACCCCGACGAGCATCCCCGTCATCCGCGCCACCACGACGGCGGCCGACGCGACCCCGTGCTGCGCCGACGGCACGACCCGGAGCACGGCCGACGACACCGGCGCGATCACCACGCCGAGCCCCAAGCCGGCCACGGCCAGGTCCCGCGTGATCACCCCACCGGACACGTCCGCGGGCCACTGCGCGATCAGCACGTACCCGACCGCGGCCACCACGAGCCCGCCGAACGACACCCACCGGTCACCCAGCCGGGACGCCAGGAACCCGCCGAGCACCGCCCCCACGGGCAGCGCGATCAGGAACCGCGCGAGCAAGGTCGCGGCCGACGCCGAGTCCCGCCCGAGCAGCGTCTGCGCGAACAGCTCCACGTCCACCAGGGTCACCATCAGCGCCGCCCCGGCGAACAGGCTCACCCCGAGGCACGCCAGGAACGGCCCCATCCGCACCCCGGTCGGGTCGAGCAGGCGCACGGACGACCGCCGCTCCCACAGCACGAACCCCACCAGCACTACCAGGGCCGCGCCCAGGACAGGCAGGCCCCACGGCGGCAGCACCGAGTGTTCCGGATCGGGGTTGTACAGGCCCACGACCAGCAGCCCGAGCCCCAGCGCCAGCAGGGAGCCGCCCACGAAGTCGATCCGCACCGAGGTGCGCCGACCAGCGGGAACGGCGCGCTGGACGATCGCCATCGCCACCAGCGCCAGCGGCAGGTTCACCCAGAACACCCACCGCCAGCTCTGCGGCTCCACGGACTCGAAGAACGACCACGCGTTGAACAGCGAGGCCACCCCGACGCCGTAGAGCGTCCCGAGCACCGACCCCAACTCCTGGGCCGCCCCGACGACGCCCAGCGCCGACGACCGGCGCGAGGAGTCCCACAGGTCGGCCACCAGCGCCATCGTCACGGGCAGCAGCGCCCCACCGGCCAAGCCCTGCACGACCCGCCCGAGCACCAGCAGCGGCAGGTCGTCGGCCAGCGCGGTCACCACCGACCCGATGGCGAACCCGGCCAGGCAGACGTGCAGCACGATCCGCCGCCCGAACCGGTCCGAGAGCTGCCCGAGCAGCGGCATCCCGGCCACGTACCCGAGCAGGTACCCGGTGACCACGGGCGTCGCCTGCTCCAGGTGGTTCACCGGGATGCCGAGGTCGCGGACCATGTCGATCAGGACGCCGACCACGACGTACGCGTCCAGCGCACCCAGCAGGACCGCGGCGGCGCCCGCCCCGATCGCCAGCCTCCGCCCGCCGCTCACGCCGGCGGGGTCACTTCGACGGCCTTGTCCAGCTCGGACAGCGTGATCTCGACCGCGCCACCGTCCAGGTCGAACCGCGCGACCTTGAGCTTCGAGGACTCCGTGGTGAACCCGGCCTTCACGTCCGAGGTGATGCCGGGCACCAGCCCCGCGGCGACGTCCTTCGGCACGGTCCCGGTGACCACGGTCGTGCCGTTGGTGGAGCTCTGGGTCTTCACGTCCTTGGCGCTGCGCAGCACCTCGGCGACGCCGCGCTTCGGGTCGAGGATCGCGGTGGGGTCGTACACCTGGTTCTTCAGCACGGCAGGCAGCTTCTGGAACCCGCCGGTCGGGCCCTTGATGTACAGGTCGCCCTTGGCGAGGACGAAGTCGACCTCGATGAGCTGGCCGAACTGGTTGGTCTTCGCCTTGCCCTTCGCGTCGCCCGCCGCGTTCAGGTCGCCCTCGGCGCCTTGGACGACCAGTTGGGGCAGGTTGCCGTCGACCTTGATGACGAAGTGCGTGCTCTTGACCGCGGCCATGGTCTCGGCGGACTTGGTCAGCACCTCCTTGGCGTCGGGCAGCGCGTCGCCGGAGCCGGAGGACGAGGTGCACGCGGAGAGCAGCGTGACTAGTGCTAGCAGGGGCGCCACCAGGGCACGACGTGCGTACATGGGTGGATCGTAGTGCCGTTGCGTTGAGATTCATTGAATCTCAACGATTCGCCCATCACTGGACAAAGGTCCTCGTCTGACCCGAACCTCGGGAGGTTCGGTGCGAAGTAGACGTTTCACAGCCACCCGCCGGGCCAGGCCCGGTCTCACGGTCGGCTCCACGTCCGTTTCGGGTCTCCGGGCCACTCCCGGCGACCTGCCGCTCCACCAACGCAGCCAAATTCAACGCGGCGTTCTCGTCCCGATCCAGGACCAGACCACACTCGTCACACACATACTCACGTGTCCGCAGCGGCAGCTTGGTTTTCACTGCCCGACAGCCGGAACACGTCTTCGAACTGGGAAACCACCGGTCCGCGACCACGACCCGGCCACCGTTCCAGGCGGTTTTGCAGGTCAACTGTCGGCGGATCTCACCGAACCCCGCATCGGACACCACACGGGCGAGCTTCCGGTTGCGGAGCATCCCGGACACGTGCAGGTCTTCGACCACGATGGTGCCGTACTCGCGGGCCAGGGCGGTGGTGAGCTGGTGGATCCGCTCCCGCCGCAGATTCGCGACGCGATGATGAACCCGGTTGCGCTGGTCGTTGGCCCGCTGCCACCGGTGCGACGGCCGTTGGCCGGTACGTCGGTCCGGACCGACCCGGCGGGACACCGTGCGCGACAACCGCCCCAGTTTCCGACGGGCGGTGTCGTGGTGCCGGGGATTCTCGACCGGGGGTCGGCCGTCGGAGAACACCGCCAGCGTCTTGACCCCCAGGTCCACGCCGATGACCGCGTCTGGCCGCACCGGCACCCGCTCCTGCTTCTCCACCGCGACGCAGAACGACACGTACCAGCGGCCGGCCTCGCGTTTCACCGTCGCGGAGGTGACCTTCGCGGTCCCGTTGGCGATCCGACGGTGCAGTTTGCGGGTGTTCTCGTGCGTCTTGAGCGTGCCCAGCACCGGCAGCGTCACGTGCTTACGGTCCTGTTCCAGCCGGATGACGCCGGTGGTGAACCTGCATGACGGGGGTGGACCCGCGTTTGGACTTGAAGCGGGGGAACCCCATCCGGGGGCCTTTGCGCTTGCCGCCCTTCGAGTCCGACCAGTTCTTCAGTGCTCGGGCCAGGTGGTCGATACCGGTGGCATAGGCCTCCTTCGAGTTACCCGCCCACCACGGCGCGATCTCACCCTTGGCCCGATTCCACACCTTGCGCATCGAGTACAGCGACCACCCGAAAACGGGAGCGAGGTCGTCCTCAGCGATGCCGTAGGAGCGTTCCGCTTCCCGCTGATCAAGGTTGGCCTTGACCTGCCCGAGGCACCAGTTGTGGGCGACTCGCGCCGCCCCGGCGTGCGCGAGCAGGGCACCGACCTGACGCGGGGTGGGGTCCAGAGCGAACCGGTAAGCGTGGGTGATGAACATCAGGATTGGACACCCGACAAGGCGACGAGACGGTCACGGTGATCCACGATTGGGAGAGTAGTGGCAGGGCCTGACACCACCAGGGCGGACTCGGCGACAAGTCACGTGCCGACGGTGTCTGGGCGGACCGGGATACGGCCTTGTACGCCCACCTCCACAGGGCCTGTCAGCGCACGCCATCACCCGCCGTCCATCCGGAACGCCTCACACGATCACAGCAGATGCACAGAGCGACCGAGATTCACCGGTGGGTCACGTGACAGTTGTCAGCCCCGCAACGCGCGCTTGACCGGCTTTACATAGGCTGCGCACATGGACCGCCAGCAGGAGTTCGTGCTCCGCACCCTCGAGGAACGCGACATCCGGTTCGTCCGGCTCTGGTTCACCGACGTTCTCGGCTTCCTCAAGTCCGTCGCCATCGCCCCCGCTGAGCTGGAAGGCGCCTTCAGCGAGGGCATCGGCTTCGACGGGTCAGCGATCGAGGGCTTCGCGCGGGTCTTCGAGTCGGACATGGTCGCGAAGCCGGACCCGAGCACGTTCCAGGTGCTGCCGTGGCAGACGCCCGAGGGCACGAACTACTCGGCGCGGATGTTCTGCGACATCACGATGCCGGACGGCTCGCCGTCGTGGGCGGACCCGAGGCACGTGCTGCGCCGGACGCTGTCGAAGGCCAGCGAGATGGGCTTCACCTGCTACGTCCACCCGGAGATCGAGTTCTTCCTGCTCAAGAGCCTCCCGGCCGACGGCAGCGCGCCCGAGCCCGCGGACAACGGCGGGTTCTTCGACCAGACCAGCCACGAGACCGCGACCCACTTCCGCCGGCACGCCATCGAGGCGCTGGAGGCCATGGGCATCTCGGTCGAGTTCAGCCACCACGAGGGCGCGCCCGGCCAGCAGGAGATCGACCTCCGCTACGCCGACGCCCTGACGATGGCGGACAACGTCATGACGTTCCGCTACCTGGTGAAGGAGGTCGCGATCACCCAGGGGGTGCGCGCCTCGTTCATGCCGAAGCCGTTCTCCGACCAGCCCGGTTCGGGGATGCACACGCACGTCAGCCTGTTCGAGGGCGACCGGAACGCGTTCTACGACGCCGAGGACCCCTACCAGCTGTCGGACACCGGCAAGGCGTTCGTCGCGGGCCTGCTCAGGCACGCCCGCGAGATCTCCGGCGTGACCAACCAGTGGGTGAACTCCTACAAGCGGCTGATCGTCGGCGGCGAGGCCCCCACGGCCGTGTGCTGGGGCCACGCGAACCGCTCCGCGCTGGTGCGCGTGCCGATGTACTCGCCCGGCAAGTCGGCGTCCCGCCGCGTCGAGATCCGCTCGCTGGACTCGGCTTGCAACCCGTACCTGGCGTACTCGGTGATCCTGGCCGCGGGCCTCAAGGGCATCCAGGAGGGCTACGAGCTGCCGCCGCCCGCCGAGGACGACGTGTGGTCGCTGACCGACCGCGAGCGCCGGGCCGCCGGGTACGCGAACCTGCCGCAGAACCTGGGCGAGGCGCTGACCGAGATGGAGAACTCGGAACTGCTGCCCGAGGCGCTCGGGGAGCACGTCTACGACTTCTTCCTGCGCAACAAGCGCACCGAGTGGGACGCCTACCGGCGCAGCGTCACGCCGTACGAGCTGCGCTCCATGTTGCCGGTCTTGTGAGCGAAAAACCCGTGTGGGTGGTCCACAGCGCCCGTCCGGAAAAGCTAGGTTTGCACACCGTGACAGAAGTGCCGTCCACAGGTGTCCTGATCGAGCCGGAGCCGGAGACCGTCCTCCTCGCGTGCACGGTGGCAACGGCCGCCGAACTGCCCGCGGTGAAGGTGCTGTCCAGCTCGTTCCTGGCCAAGCACCCGGACGCGAAGTTCCTCGCGCTCGTGGTGGACGCGCCGCCGTCCAGCACCGGGCCGGGGCTGATCACGCCCGCCGACCTGGGCGTCGAGCCCGCCGAACTGGCCGAGTTGGCGACGGCGTGCACGGCCGACCAGTTGTGCGCGGTGCTGCGGCCGCGGCTGCTGGAGGCGCTGCTCGCGTCGAAGCTGCCGGTGCTGTACCTCGACCCGTGGGTGCAGGTGCTCGACTCGGTCACCGAACCGGTGCTGGCCGCGGTCAAGCGCGGGCCGCTGGTGCTCGTGCCGCGCGCGCTGCGGCCGCTGCCGGACGACGGCCTGCGCCCGGAGCCCGCCGAGCTGCTGGAGACCGGCGTGTTCGACCCCGGTTTCCTCGTGGTCGCGCCCGGCGCCGAGCCGTTCCTGCACAACCTCGCAGGTCAGCTCCGTCGCACGCCGGACGCGACGAAGGCCGTGCTCGACACGGCCCCCGCGCTGGTCAACCACCACGTGCTGCGCGACTCGACCATCGGCCTGTCGGTGTGGAACGCCAACCACCGCGAGCTGTCGCGCGGCGAGGACGGCGTGCTGACCATCATCGGCAACCCGCTGCGGACCGTCCACTTCGTCGGGTTCGACCCGAAGCGCCCGTGGCTGCTGTCCGCGCACTTCGCCGAACGTCCGCGCACCCTGCTGTCCGAGCACCCGCTGCTCGCCGACCTGTGCACGACCTACCGCGCGGAACTCGTGACCCGCGGTTACACCGTCCAACCGGTGCCCTACGGCTTCGGCGCGCTCGTGGACGGCACACCGATCCCCGACGAGCTGCGCGTCGACTACCGCGAGGCGACCCGCCGCAAGGCGCCACCCGCCGCGTTCGGCCCCGACGGCGGCGCCGCCTTCCTGGCGTGGGCCTGCGAGCCGGTGCCCGACCTGCGCGGCAGCACCCGCTGGTCAGCCGCGGTGTGGCGGGCTGACGAAACCCTGCGCAAGCAGTTCCCCGACCCGTTCGGCGAGGACGCCGCGGCGTTCCGCGAGTGGTGCGCGGGGGTCGGCGTCGCCAGCGGGCGCCTGCCCGTGCCCGCCGTGCCGGGCCCCGGCGTCGTCGCGCCCGCGCTGCTCGACCAGCTCGGCGTGTCCATCCTCGGGGAGGGCCCGGTCGCCGCACTGGTGCTGGACCTCGCGCGCGCGTCCGGCCTGCCGACGTCGACGACCGCCGGCTACCCCGTGGTCGTGCGTGCGGGCGGCGAGGAGACCGTGCCCGAGGACCGGTTCATCGTCGACTACGGCATCGACGCGGGCGCGCACGAGGAACGGCACACCGCCCAGGAACTGTGGGTGCCGTCCGAGGCGACCCGCGCGGCGGCCGAACGCATCGGCGGACCGGTCGTGAGGGTCGTGCCGCTGCCCGTGCGCGACACCGGCGCCCGCGAACTCCCGGAGGAACCGGACGGCGACGTCGTCTTCGGCGCGCTCGCCGACCACTCCATCGACCGGGCGGGCAACGTGCTGGGCGCCGTGTCGGCGTTCCTTGGCGCGTTCCCGGACCGCTCCGACGTGCGGCTGCAGATCTCCGTCACCGGCGCGTCCGAGCACCCCGAAGCCGCCGAGCGCCTGCGCCTGGCCACGGCCGCCGACCCGCGGATCGTGCTGGTGGAGGACGAACCGGTCCCGGACACCGTCGCCTGCCTCATCACCCTGCACCGCGGCGGCGCGTGCGACCGGATCGCCCGGCACGTGGCGGAACTCGCGGTGCGCGGCGTCCCGGTGCTGCTCAGCGACCACGGCGCCGTGGCAGAGCTGTTCGACCAGGAGTCCGCGGTCCGGGTGCCGTGCCACCAGGGCGGAGCCGAACCGGACGTCCAAGCCGCGTCGAAGCTGATCCGCAGCCTCGCCACCGACCTGCCCACCGCCGTGGCGATCGGCCTGGCGGGCCGCGAACACCTGCTGCACACCCGGTCGCTGGCCCGCATCGGCGACCAGCTCCGCGAACGCGTCGAGCACGCCTACCGCGGCTGGCGCGCGCGCCGCGCGGCGGCGAACCCCGCGGCCACCGTCGACCCGCTGCGCGCACTGCACTCGGCGAAGCACGCGCTGCTGCGGCAGCCGGACACCGGCAGCGCGAGCCGCATCCCGATGGCGCCCGCGCTGCGCAAGGTCGTGCTGCGCGTGCTCGACCACTACGACAACCACATGCGCGAAGTGCTGTCGACGCTGGTCGACGGCGTGGAGCGGACCGCGAGCGAACTGGTCCGCCGCCAGGAGGACATCAAGGCTGGCGTCGGGTTCGGCGAGCTGGAGGTGGTGCGCGCCGAGGTCGACCAGGTCTCCGAGCGCCAGGCGCACCTCAGCGACCAGCTCGTGGGCACCGACGACAGCCTGGTGCGGACCCGCGCGGACCTGGCCGCCCAGACCAGGCGGCTGCGCGAGATCGAGGACGCGGTAGTCGGCGAGGCGACCAAGCGCGCGAAGCAGAACGAGGCGACGGGCCAGAGGCTGGACAAGCTGACCCACGCGCTGGACCGGACGCTGGACCGGATCGACTCGCTGGAGTCCAAGGTCGTGGAGGTCCTGCGCGACCGCGACCACCGGCTCGACGCCGGGGTGCGAGCCGCGAGCCAGGCCCAGCTCACCGCGGACGCGCTCCGCCGGGTCGTCGTCCGCGAGCACGAACGGCACAGCGAGACCGAGCCGGAGGTGCGCAGCTCGCTGGTGCTCACCGACGTCGGACTGCTGCGGCTGCCCGCCGACGACGCGTTCATGCTGCCGCTGCTGTCCAGCAACGGGGTGTGGGAGCCGGAGCTGTCCGAGCTGATCGACTCGCTGGTCGAACCGGACGGCATCTTCCTCGACATCGGCGCGTACATCGGCTACCAGACGGTCCGGATGCTCAGCAGGCTCGGGACCAGCGGGGCCGTGGTCGCCGTCGAGCCGTCGCCCGCCGCGATGGAACTGCTGAAGCACAACGTCGAGGTGAACCTGCCCGACCGCATCGGCGAACGGCTCGTCGTCGTCGAGGCCGCTGCCTGGGAGAGCGCCGGTGAACTGCGCGGCGAACCCGCGCTGACCGGTGGCATGTCCGTCGAACCGCTCTCCGAGGACTCGCCCGCCGAGGTGCAGCGCGTGCGCGCGACTCGGTTGGACAAGGAACTCGAGGAGAGGCCGGAACTCCAGGGCATGAGCCTTTCCGTGGTGCGGGTCGACGCTCCTGGTCGAGGGCATCGCGCATTGGCCGGACTGGTCCGGCTGCTGCGAAAGGACCGGCCGCACGTGTTCCTGGAGTTCTCCGCGTCGGCGACCGAGGGATTCGGCGACGACCCGGTGACGGTGCTCAAGGAGTTCCGCATGTGGGGCTACGACCTGGTGCCCGTCGCGACGCGGCAGCCCGCGCTGCCCGAGCAGATCGTGTCGGCCATGGAAGGTCTCCGGTCGATCACGTTGTGGCTCCGGCCGCGGCCCGTGCAGGCGAAGAAGCCAGGTCCGGAGGTCGCCGTACCCGTTCGGCAGGCCGCTGACCAGGCGATTTGACTTCTGCTCGCGCCATGCGTAACTTTCTCCAAGTCGCACGAGCCACACCGGGTCGAGCGGGGGTTGACCCCGCGTTCCGAACCGAGTAGCGTTTGCGGCCGCCCCGGTCGAAACTTTCAAGACTTAAGCGCTGTGCGCCAATTTGACTTGAAAGTGGCAGATCGGATAGAACTTCCCAGAACTAAATGAACTCCAGTTCCTTGCTGGGCCGGTTTCCTCCAAGAAGCCGATTTGACAAGGGAAATGCGGTTCGGATAGCGTCTGGGTATACCAAAACTGAATGCGAAGCGAGTTTCTGCTGAGCGAAACGGCCCGAACCGGCCGATTTGACAAGGCGAAAACAGAGTTGCTAAGCTTCAGACACAAACGAAATACAGAAACACAACAGGCGCCCTCGCTTGAATCACTCGAAATGAGCGGTTCGAAACGGTGTGCGCGTGTTCTTTGAGAACTCAACAGCGTGCCGAATAGCCAGTAACTTATATGAACCCAGTCAATGGGTTTCCTTTGAGATCAAAC
>JBDSAJ010000729.1:0-3949 GCA_039922235.1 Umezawaea sp. | reverse complement strand
CCGCCGCTGCTCTCGCGGCTGGGTCCACGCGGCGACGTTGGCGATGAGGTAGTAGACCAGCACGCCGAACGAGGAGAAGCCGATCACCTCGCGCAGGTCGCCGGTGAGCACCAGCAGGGTGACCACGGCGGCCAGCGCCAGGTCGGCGTGGTGCGGGACCTGGTGGCGCGGGTGGACGGCGGCCAGCCAGCGGGGGAGGTCCCGGTTGCGGGCCATCGCGAGGCTGGTCCGGCTGACGCCCGCGATGAGCGCCAGCAGCGCGCCCAGGCTGGCCAGGACACCGCCGACGCGCACCACCGGGGCGACCGCGCCCGCACCTGCGGCCCGCACGGCTTCGGCCAGCGGGGCGGAGGCCGCGGCCAGCCGGTCGGGACCCGCGGCGAGCAGCGCGCTGGTGCCGACCACGAGGTAGACGACCACGGCGATGCCGAGCGCGATGAGGATGGCGCGCGGGATCGTGCGTTCGGGGTCCCGCACCTCCTCGCCGAGCGTGGCGATCCGGGCGTACCCGGCGAAGGCGAAGAACAGCAGCCCCGCGGACTGCAGGATGCCGAGGGCACCGCCCGCGTACCAGTCGCCGAGGTCGGCGTGGCCTGCGCCGCCACCGACCGCGATGGCCACGACGATCGTGGTGAGCGCGAGCAGCGTGCAGGTGACCAGGATCCTGGTGAGCGCCGCCGTCCTGGTGATCCCGCGGTAGTTCAGCGCGGTCAGGCCGAGCACCCCGGCGACGGCCACCAGCCGCTGCGGCCAGCCCGGCGCGGGGACGGCGTAGGTGGCGAAGGTGAGCGCCATGGCCGCGCACGACGCGGTCTTGCCGACCACGAAACCCCAGCCCGCCACGAAACCTGGCCAGTGGCCCAGCCGTTCGCGGCCGTAGACGTAGGTTCCGCCCGAGGTCGGGTACGCCGCGGCGAGTTGCGCCGAGGCGGTGGCGTTGCAGTAGGCGATCACGGCGGCGATCGCCAGACCCACCAGCAGACCCGCCCCCGCAGCCCGCGCCGCCGGGCCGAAAGCCGCGAACACACCCGCGCCGACCATCGACCCGAGGCCGATGACCACCGCGTCCCTCGTGCCGAGCCGTCGAGCCAGTCCGGGCTCCGGTGGTGCCACCGCGTGGTCCTCCCGCTCGCTGCCATTCCCGCCGCGGTCGAATCCTGCCGGCACCGGGTCGGTACGGGCCTCCTGATCTGCTGCGGGTGCGTGAAACCACCGGTGAGGACTTCCCGTCAACACCTACCGGGCACCTCGGACTGCGGGGCTTCAGCGTCCGCTGCGGCAGCGGACCCGCGCTCGGCATCCGCCCCGTAGTGGGAGACGGACAGCTCCTGCTCCGCGAACGGCCCCCCTTCAGCTCGACAGCTGCTTGCCGGGGCGTTCCGCCCGCTGCGTCTGGGTGTCGCGCCGCACGCGGTCGGTGTGCTCGCCGATCACGCCGATGCGGTCCGCTAGCTCGGGGTGCGTGGTGCGGAGGTGCTCGTGCGCTCCGGTCAGCGGGTTGAGCAGTGCGGCGGCGTCGTCCTCGGCCAGCGCTCGGTGCACCGACGGGTCGAGTTCGCCGATCTGGCCCGCCAGGCTGCGCAGCACGGCGGAGTTGTCGCGTGCCCACCGCGAGACGGCGCGGTCGCCCGCACGCCGGTCGCGTTCCGCCTGCACCCGCTGCTCCCCGGTGGAGCTGCCGAGGTCCGACGCGCGCAGCCTCAGGTAGCGGCGCTCGGCGGCCTGGCGGCTGGCCACGCCCAGCGCTGGGGCGAGATCGGCCCAACTCGTGCCGAGTTCACGGGCCGCCGCGATCAGTTGCGGCTCCCAGTCCGCGAGTTCGCCGCGCACCTCGCGCAGCAGCGTGAGAGCGGCCAGCACCTGGGCCGCGGTCAGGTCGTCGGGGGAGTTGGCGGCGTCGCGGAGGGCTTCGTAGTCACCGATCGGCATTTGTCATCCTTTTGCTTGTCATCGTATGGACGACGCCGGGCTTGTCATCACTTCGACGACATGATACAACAGAGGTGCGCGTTGACAGCAGTCGAGAACTTGATGAGGAGGTGCCGGATGTTGATGCGCACTGACCCGTTCCGGGAGTTGGACCGCCTGGCGCAGCAGGTGTTCACCGGGTCGGGCACGTGGTCGCGGCCCGCGGTGATGCCGATGGACGCGTACCGCGCCGGTGACGAGTTCGTGGTCGCCTTCGACCTGCCAGGGGTGGCGGCCGACGCGATCGAGTTGGACGTCGAGCGCAACGTGCTGACGGTCAAGGCCGAGCGGCGCCCGAGCGTGAACGAGCAGGACGTCGAACTCCAGGTCGCCGAGCGGCCGCTGGGCGTGTTCTCCCGCCAGCTCGTCCTCGGTGACACGCTGGACACCGAGCGCATCTCGGCCGACTACGACTCCGGTGTGCTGACCCTCCGCATCCCGGTGCTGGAGAAGGCGAAGCCCCGCAAGATCTCCATCACGAGCACCGGTCGTTCCGAGGAAGTCAAGCAGATCGACGCCTGACAGCGGAGGCGGTCATGACCGCGATGGCACTCGAGGACGAGTTCCTCGCACTGCTGTGCGAGGACGAGGAGGCGCTGCGCGCCGAGTTCGACGCGATCATCGCCGCGAACTGGGACGAGCCGCCGCCGGTCCCGGTGCCGCGGCAGCCGGTGCCGCGCACACCGTACCGGTCCACCATCCGTCCACTTCGGACTGAAACAGCGGATCCGGTCCGGTTGCCCAGGCAGCGTTCTCCTCCGAAACCGCGCCGCCGGGCTCGGGGACGTACCGGTCGTCCCCGAGCCCGGCCGCGGTGTCCTTCACTCCGAACAGGACGGTGGTGCCACGTGGACTTCGACTTCGACGACGGCTGGGCTCGCGGGCTGCGCGACTACGTCAGACACGTCGGCGAGGCGCTGGGGTTGACCGGCGATAGCTCGTACGTCGAAGTGGACCAGCCGTTCAGCGCCTACCTGGCGCTCGACGGCACACTGCCGTGCTTCCCGTACTGGGACGTTGCCCTGCTGTGGCAGGAGGACGACGGCTGGGCCGTCGCCGTCGAGCCGGACAGCGCCGAGGACCCCGTCGTGCTCGCGCACATGGGCGGCGAACCGCTGCCGCCGCCGCGCGCCGTAGCGGACTGGGTGAAGGGCTTCCTGCGCGACGGGCTGGTGGCCCAACCGCCGCCGAACCGCCACCTCCCCGTGCACGCCTGACACCCGTCAGGCAGGCAGCCTCACCACGGCGATGTAGAAGTCGTCGATCTTGCGGACCACTCCGGCGAACGCCTCGAAGTCGACCGGCTTTGTCACGTACGCGTTGGCGTACAAGTGGTAGCTGCGCAGCACGTCCTCTTCGGCGGCCGAGGCCGTCAGTACCACGACGGGGATGGCCCGGAGGTTCTCGTCGGACTTCACCCGCGCCAGCACCTCACGCCCGTCCAGCCGCGGCAGGTGCAAGTCGAGCAGGATGAGGTCCGGGCGAGGGGCATCGGAGTACCGGCCCGTGCGGTGCAGGAACTCCATCGCCTCGACGCCGTCCCGCACGACGTGCAGCGGGTTGGCGACCTTGTGGTGCTCGAACGCCTCCTGGGTCATCAGCGCGTCCCCGGCGTCGTCCTCCACGAGCAGCACGTTGATCAGCTTTGCACGGGTTTCGATCACCACGGATCCGTTCGGGCCGGTTGCGGGACCAGGGAATTCTGGCACGAACCGTTCCTATGGACTGAGCGTGGGTGAGTCCCGATGATCAGACTCGCCTTGCTCGGCCGGATGCCCCGAACGGTGCTGGGCGTCCTGGTTGCCCGCGTTCGCTCCACGGCCGGGCCTAGCGGATCGTGTCCGTGGTCCGGTGGGGTGGGGGCGGGTTTCCTCGCGTCGCCGGGTTCCCGAGGGGGCCTGGACGGTCCGATGCCCGTGGCGATCGCTCTGGTCGTCGCGGGGCGGTGCCGTCCGTCGCCGGATCGGGTACCCGAGGGCGC
>JBDSAJ010000728.1:0-19758 GCA_039922235.1 Umezawaea sp. | reverse complement strand
TTGGCAGATGTCCTTTGCTCACGCGTTGATGGAACCGTCGCAAGTCCCATTATCGCAGTTCAGAGGGCATCTGCTTTCATGTCTGGAGGCATTTCAGCTCACAATCCTCGGTGGATTGAGGCTCAGACACCCCGAAACCCTCACTCCGACACCGCGAGTCGAACGCTCAAGAACCCCGTGTCGAACACTCGGGCACCCCGAATGGAACATTCGCGCACTCCGGTGAGCGCGGGTGGGTGTCCGAACGCGCAGTTCGGGGTGTCCGAGTGAGGGACACACGGTGTCCGAGTGAGGGACTCGCGACTGCCTGACCGAGGCTCAGGTGATCGCCGGGGACCCCTTCGCGACCCGGACCGCCACCGCGACGCCGTCCCCGACCACGCCGGGGAAGCCGCCGTCGAGCCGGTCCTCCAGGGTCACCCGGAGGGCCAGCGTCTCGCCCGCCAGGTACTCCTGGTGCGCGCGCACGGCGTCCAGCACCTCCGGGGGTGCGCCGATCACCAGGTCGACGCGGTCGGACACGGCGAGTCCGGCGTCCCGCCTGGCCTGCTGCACCACGCGCACGAGGTCGCGGACGGTGCCCTCGGCGGCGAGGGCGGGGGTGATCTCCACGTCCAGCGCGATGGTCACGCCGCGCTGCGACTCGACGGCCCAGCCGGTGCGCGGCGACTCGGTCACCAGCACCTCAGCCGCGACCAGTTCCACCGGCTCGCCGTCGACCTCGACGACCACCGGGTCCCCCGCGCGCAACACCGCCACGACCAGGCTCGGATCGGCCGCGTGCAGCGCGTCGGCGACCCGCTGGGTGCGCTTGCCGAACCTCCGCCCCAGCGCGCGGAAGTCGGCCTTCACCCGCACGTCGACGACCTCGCCGGACAGGGGCTCGAAGCGCTTGACGTTCAACTCGGCGGCGACGTCGTCCAGCAGGTCGCGCGGCAGGTCGACGGACAGGCCGACCAGCGCCCGCCCGAGCGGCTGCCGGACCCGCACCCCACTGCTCTTGCGCGCGGCCCGACCGGCCTCGGCCAAGGCCCGCGCGACCCGGACGTGCTCCGCCAGCGCGGGATCGATCAGCTCCGGATCCGCGGCCGGCCACGTGGCGAGGTGCACGGAATCGGCCCGCGAGCCGCCTGGCCGGACGGCCCGCTGCCAGACCTCCTCGGTGATGAACGGGACGAACGGCGCCAGCAGGCGGGTCAGCACGTCCAGGCACTCGTGCAGCGTGACCAGCGCGTCCTGGTCGGCGTCCCAGAACCGCTGCCGCGACCGCCGCACGTACCAGTTCGACAGGTCGTCGACGAAGTCCGCCAGCAGCCGTCCCGCACCCGCGGTGTCGTAGTCCTCCATGCGCTCGTCGACGGCGCGGGCCAGCCGGTGCACCTCGCCCAGCACCCACCGGTCCAGCACCGGGCGCGCCGCGACGGGGTTGGCCGTCTCCGGAGCCCAGCGGGTCGCGTACAGGGTGAAGAAGGACGCGGTGTTCCAGTACGTCATCAGGATTCGGCGGACGATCTCGTCCAGCGGCCCCGGACCGACCCGCCGGGACGACCACGGCGAGCCGGAGCAGGCCATGAACCAGCGCAGCGCGTCGGCGCTGTGGGCGTTCATCAGCGGGATCGGCTCGACGACGTTGCCGAGGTGCTTGCTCATCTTGCGGCCGTCCTCGGCCACGATGTGCCCGAGGCACACCACGTTCTCGTACGGCGACCGGTCGAACACCAGCGTGCCGACGGCCATCAGCGTGTAGAACCAGCCCCTGGTCTGGTCGACCGCCTCGGCGATGTACTGCGCCGGGTGGTTGCGCTCGAAGTCCTCCACGCTGCCGGGAACGTGCGGGTAGCCGAACTGCGCGAACGGCATGGCGCCCGAGTCGAACCAGGCGTCGACCACCTCGGGCACGCGGGTCGCGGTCGAGCCGCACGACGGGCAGTCGAACTCGACGGAGTCGATGAACGGCCGGTGCGGGTCGAGCGCGGACAGGTCCGCGCCGACGAGGTCGCCGAGTTCGGCGCGTGACCCGACCGCCGTCACGTGGTCGTTCGCGCAGCGCCACAGCGGCAGCGGCGTGCCCCAGTAGCGGGACCGCGACAGCGCCCAGTCGACGTTGTTGGCGAGCCAGTCGCCGTAGCGCCCGTGCTTGACGTGCTCGGGGTACCAGGTGGTGGCCTCGTTCTCCCGCTCCAGCGCGGCGCGGATCGCGGTCGTGCGGATGTACCAAGCCCGCTGCGCGTAGTGCATCAGCGGCGTGTGGCAGCGCCAGCAGTGCGGGTAGCTGTGCTCGAACGGCTCGGAGCGGAACAGCAGGCCCCGGCGCTCCAGGTCGTCGACCAGCACCGGGTCGGCGTCCTTGAAGAACAGCCCGCCCACCTCCGGCACGCCGTCGAGGAACCGGCCGTCGCCGCCGATCGGGTTGACGACCGGCAGCCCGGCGGCGCGGCACACCGCGAGGTCGTCCGCCCCGAACGCGGGCGCCAGGTGCACCAACCCGGTCCCGTCGTCGGTGGTCACGTAGTCCGCCGCCACGACGACGTGCGCGTCCGGGACGTCGACCAGGTCGAACGGGCGCCGGTAGCGCCGTCGGACCAGGTCCGCGCCCGGCACGGCGGCCAGCACGGTCGCCGACTCGCCGAGCACCTTCGCCACCAGCGGTTCGGCGACCACGAACACCCCGCGCTCGGTGCGAGCCACCACGTAGTCGACGTCGGGGCGCACCGCGACCGCCGTGTTCGACACCAGCGTCCACGGCGTGGTCGTCCACACCAGCAGGTCGGCCTCCGGCTCCCCCGCCACCCCGCCGACCAGCGGGAAGCGCACGGTCACCGACGGGTCGAGCACCGTCTCGTAGCCCTGGGCGACCTCGTGGTCGGAAAGCGTGGTGCCGCACCGGGTGCAGTACGGCGCCACCCGGTGGTCCTCGACCAGCCTGCCGTCCTGGAAGATCCGCTGGAGCGCCCACCAGACGCTGTCGACGTACTTCGGCGACATAGTCCAGTACGAGTCGTCGAGGTCGATCCAGTAGCCCATGCGCTCGGTCAGCGCCTCGAACTCGTCGACGTGGTCCTGCACCGACTCGCGGCACCTCGCGGTGAACTCGGCGACCCCGACCCGTTCGATGTCCGGTTTCCCGCTGAGCCCCATCTCCTTCTCCACGGCCAGTTCCACCGGCAGCCCGTGGCAGTCCCAGCCCGCGCGGCGCGGCACGGAGAAGCCCTTCATGGTCTTGAAGCGCGGGAACACGTCCTTGAACACCCGTGCCTCGACGTGGTGGGTGCCCGGCGACCCGTTGGCGGTCGGCGGCCCTTCGTAGAACACCCAGCGCGGGCCGTCCTCGGTGGCTTGCAGGCTGCGGTGGAACACGGAGTGCTCGTACCACCACCCGATGGTCCGCCGCTCCAGCGCGGGCAGGTCGACCTTGGCGGGCATGGGCTCGAACGGTGTCGGCACGGCTCCTCCTGCGGGCTCGTCACTCGCGTGTGGACGGCCTGCGCCGCCCGCACGGGGACGAAGTCCGGGCTCCCGAGCCCGACACCCCGCGGTACCACCCCGCTTGCGCCCCTTCGGACGCCACTCTCGCACCGGCTGTGACGGGCCTGCCCCGTCCGGTTCTACTGAGGCCTCGCGGCCCGTTCTTCCGGAGACTCCCCGGTGATGGCCGGATCGGTGCCTGTACCGCGACCCTAGCCGACGCCGACATGTGCCGACATCGAATTCCACTCGGCCGGGCGTAGCCACGGTCTGCGGAGCAGTGGCTAACCGGGCACTGGTCGCGTTGACTGCGGAGCAGGAGGCTTGCCGTGCGGCCGACTTCGGCCGCCGCGGACGGAGGAGCACCTGATGAGTGCGAAGTGGACGAACACCGACATCCCCGACCAGACCGGCCGCACGGTGGTGGTCACGGGTGCCACCAGCGGGATCGGGCTGGTCACCGCGCGGGAGCTGGCGAAGGCGGGCGCGCACGTGGTGCTCGCCGTGCGGGACCTGGCCAAGGGCGCCGCGGTCGCCGCCACCCTGTCGGGCCGCACGGAGGTGCGGGAGCTGGACGTGAGCAGGCTGCGGTCGGTGCGGGAGTTCGCACGGGCGTGGACCGGGCCGATCGACGTGCTGGTCAACAACGCCGGGATCATGCGGGTGCCCGAGGCGCGCACCGAGGACGGCTTCGAACTCCAGACCGCCACCAACTTCCTCGGCCCGTTCGCGCTGACCAACCTCCTGCTGCCCCACGTCACCGACCGGGTCGTCACGCTGTCCTCGCAGCTGCACCGCTTCGGCGGGATCGAGCTGACCGACCTCGCCTGGCAGGCGCGGAAGTACGACGACCTGCGCGCCTACAACGACTCGAAGCTCGCGGACCTCCTGTTCACCCTGGAACTCCAGCGCAGGCTCGCCGCGGCGGGCAGCCGGGTGCGCTCGCTGGCCGCCCACCCCGGCATCGCGACCACCAACCTCACCGCGCACCGGGGTCGGCCTGACCACCACACCGCACACGGGGACGTGACCATGGAGTACGCCGAGTTGTCCGACTTCCTCCGCAAGCGCCGGGAAGCCCTGCGGCCGGAGGACGTGGGGCTGCCGCGCGGCGCCCGACGCCGCACGCCTGGCCTGCGCCGGGAAGAGGTCGCCGCGCTCGCCGCGATGTCGGCCGACTACTACAGCCGACTCGAAGGCGGACGCGGCCCGCAGCCGTCGGAGGCGATGCTGGCGGCCATCAGCCGCGCGCTGCACCTCACCCTGGCGGAGCGCGACCACCTTTTCATCCTGGCGGGGCAAGGGGTTCCGGTGCGCGCGAGCCGCGCGGACCACGTGAGCCCTGGCCTGCTCCGGATCATCGACCGGCTCGCCGACACGCCGGCCGTCGTGCTCAACCGGCTCGCCGAGACGCTCGTGCAGACCGCGCCGCACGTCGCGCTGGAGGGCGACCACAGCGCGTACACCGGGCAGGCGCGCAGCGCGGTCCACCGGTGGTTCACCGGCGACCGGGCGCTGTACCCGGAGGCCGACCACGCGAACCACAGCCGCGTCCTGGTGGCGAAGCTGCGGTCCACCCACGCCGTCGACGGCCCGAACTCCCGCGCCGGCGCGCTCGTCCGGTCGCTGCGCGAGACCAGCTCCGAGTTCGCCGCACTGTGGGAGAACCACGAGGTCGGCGTCCAGCACAGCGACACCAAGACGTTCCGGCACCCGGAGGTGGGCGACCTGGAACTGCACTGCCAGATGCTGCACGAGACCGACCAGCAGCAGGCCCTGCTGGTGTTCACCGCCACCCCCGGCACCGAGAGCGACGAGAAGCTGCGGCTCCTCGCCGTCGTCGGCCGCCAGCGGCTCACGACGGACCGGTAGCGAGGGTGGCTGGTCGAGGAGGACGCCGGGATGGACATCGAGTTCGGCAGGCTGCCCGAGGTCGACACCGCCGCGATCGTGGCGCTGATGACCAGCGCCTCCGTGCGGCGGCACATGCCGCTGACGTCCGACGGGTTCGACGAGGAGCGGTGCGCGTCGTTCGTCGCCGCGAAGGAGCGGTTGTGGGCCGAGCACGGGTACGGGCCGTGGGCGTTCCTGGCGGGCGGCGTGTTCCTCGGGTGGGGCGGGGTGCAGCCGGAGGGCGACGACGCCGACCTGGCGCTGGTGCTGGACCGCGCCGCGTGGGGCCTCGGCGCGGCGATCTGCCGGGAGGTGCTGCGCCGGGCGTTCACCGAGCAGGGTCACGACTCGGTGACCGTGCTGCTGCCGCCGAGCCGCGGTCGGGCGGCGGGTCTGCGGCGGCTCGGGTTCACCCCGGACGGCGAGGTGGAGATCGACGGGCACCGGTTCCCGCGCCACCGGCTCGGTCGGGGCACCTGGCTGGCGGAGCAACAACCCTGACCTTCCGCGGTCAGTCCCGGAACTGCGTGAACAGGTCGAGCAGCCCCTGTGGCGCGTCGGCGCGGAAGCACACGACCAGGCTTTCGGCCGACATGGCGGCCGCTTCCTCGGCGCGCGGGAACAGAACCTCCTCGTAGGCGGTCAACGCCTTCTCCACGTCGTCGGGATGAGCGATGAGCGCGGTGGCCAAGTCGGCGCCGTCGATCATCGCGAGGTTGGCGCCCTCGCCCGCGAACGGTGACATGAGGTGCGCCGCGTCGCCCAGCAGGGTCACGCCGGGAACCCGGTCCCAGCGGTGGCCGATCGGGAGGGCGTGGACGGGTCGGGCCACCAGGGGCTCGTCGGCGTCGGCGACCAGTGCGCGGAGGCGGTCGTCCCAGTCGGTGAAGTGGGCCAGGAAGTCCTCGCCGACGGTGTCGGGGTCGACGGTGGTCGACCAGTCGGCGGCGGCCCTGAGCGCGCCGTAGACGTGCAGGCCGCCGTCCGGTTCGCGGTGGGCCAGGAAGCCCTTGTCCGCGCCCAGCGCGAAGAAGAAGCCGGGTCCGATCAGCGCGGCGCTGGTGGGGTGGCGGTCGTCGGCGTCGCGCAGGTGCGCTTCGACGAAGGAGACACCCGCGTAGGCGGGGAGGGCGGAGGAGACCAGCGGGCGGACCTTGGACCACGCGCCGTCCGCCCCGACCAGCAGGTCGGTGGTGAGGGTGTCGCCGTTGGCCAGCACGACCTCGTGCCGTCCGTCGCTCAACGGCGCCACCGCGGAGACCTTGGCACCCCAGCGGACCGTGGTCGGGGGCAGCGAGGCGAGCAAGATGTCGCGGAGGGTCTTCCGGTTGATCTCGGGGCGGTCGCCGTCGCCGTCGTCCGCCACCTCCATGCGGATGACGGCGCGCTGGTCCAGCACGCGCATGGCCTGGCCGCCCCGGTGGACGGCGGCGCGGAACCGGTCGTGCAGGCCCGCCGAGCGGAGCGCGGCCTGGCCCGATTCCTCGTGCAGGTCGAGCATCCCGCCCTGCGAACGGGCAGTGGGCGACGCGTCGAGTTCCAGCACGGTCGCCTCGACGCCGTTCAGGTGCAGGATCCGGGCCAGCACGAGGCCGCCCAGTCCCGCGCCGACGATGGTGATGGGGTGGTGCACGGCGGGTTCTCCGTTCAAGGTGTGTGCGGCCGCGCGGTGTGCGCGATGCCGTTGATCAGCATGTGGAGACCCCAGGTGAGGCGGGCCTCCGGTGGCCCGGACAGCAGGTCGGCGCCGAGCGCGGCGACGTGCGGGTGCGTGTCCGGGGAGGCGTCGCGCACGGCCGCGGCGAGCGCCTGCCAGTCCTCTTCGGACTCGCCGTCGGCGTGTTCGGCGGCGGTCGCCGTGGTGGTCTGGAGCAGCAGGTCGATCCCCCACGCCGCCTGACCGGCCGGTACACCGCCCTCGACGAGCAGCGCGAGCAGCGCTTCGACCAGGTCCAGGTAGTGGGGTCCGGACGGGCGGGCGACCAGCGCGGAGGCGGCGAGCCCAGGATGCTCGAACAGCACCCGCAGGTACGACGTCAGCACCTCCACGAGCCGGTCGCGCCAGTCCCCGTCCGCTTGGACCGGGGCCAGGTCGACCGAGCCGAGCAGGTCGTCCAGCACGGCCGCGTGCAGTTCGGCGGTGTTGCGGACGTACACGTAGAGCGACGCGGGGGCGGTGTCCAGCGCCTCCGCCAGTCGCCGCATCGTCACCCGCTTCAGGCCTTCGGTCCCCACGAGACCGACCGCCGCCGCGACGATGCCCTGCCGCGACAGCGCGGGCTTCGCGGGTCGTTCCCTGCGGTTGCGGTTCGGTTCAGCTGCCATGACCAGACCGTACCGAACATGTTCGCTCCGAACAAGTACGGAACGAACATGTTCGGTCGCCATGCACTAGCGCGTGCCGCAGAGGGCGTGGTCGATCAGGTCGATGGCGACGTCCTTGGTCGGCTGGGGGACGCCCGCCTTCGGCACCATCGAGTCGGTGTTGACCGACACGACGACGCTGCGGGTGCCGTCGGCGCTGACGCCGTTGCGGGTCATGAACCCGTGGATGTCACCGCCGTGCGCCCAGGAACCGCCGCACGAGTTCGGGATCCACATCAGGCCGAGTCCGTACCGGACGCCCGGCCACCCCGCCTCGAACCGGGTGGCGGGCACGGTCGTGCGCATCTCCGCAAGTTGGGCGGGGCGCAGCACCCGGCCCGACAGCAGGGCCCGCAGGAACCGGTTCGCGTCGTCGGTGGTGCTGATCATCGCGCCCGCCGCACCCGCCCACGACGGGTTCAGCTCGGTGGCGTCGATGTCCGCGCCCTCCAGGCTGAAGCGCTGGTAGCCGATGGCGTGCGGGCCTGGGATGGACGGTGACGTGTCCGGCGCGGAGGTGTCGCGCAGGCCGAGGGGCCGGATGATCCGCTCACGCACCTCGTGCTGCCAGCTGTGCCCGGTGACCCGGCCGATGACCATCCCGGCGAGGACGTAGTTGGTGTTGGAGTACTCCCACTCGGCGCCGGGCTCGAACGTCGGCGGGCCCTTCACCGCCAGCGCGATCGCGTCCTCGGGCGTGAGCGTCATGAAGCGGTTCCGCTGGAAACCCTCCTCGGTGAACAGGAAGGACAGCTCCTCCAGGTAGTCGCGCAGGCCGGTGGTCTGCTGGAGCACCTGCCGCACGGTGATCCGCGCGCCGTCGTTGCCGTTGCCCGCGACGACGCCGGGCAGCCACCGCTCCACCGTGTCCTCAAGGGACAGCCGCCCCTCGCCGACGAGTTGCAGCAGCGTGGCCGACACGAAGGTCTTGGTGTAGCTGGCGATGCGGAACCGCGCGTTCCACGGCACCGGCGTCCTCGCCGCCACGTCGCCGAAACCGCTGCGCACCTTGGCCTTCCCGGTGGGCGTGACGACTTCGGCGAGCACGCCGGGAGCGCCGAGGTCGAGCAGCGCGTCGGCGTCGCGCTGCAGGGTCGCGGTGGTCGGGCGGCCGTCGGTCGAGGCGTCGGCGACGCCCACCGCGGCCGTGCCGAGCACCACCATCACAGCCGCCAAAGCGGCACAGGTTCGTTTCACCACAACGACGCTAGGGACGCGGCGGGCTCTGGTCGTCGCCCGCGGACGGGATCTTCGACTACCCCGCTGGGGGTATGCCGGGTCCTCCTGCGGGCTGGCGACAGGGCGGTCCGCACGCCGCTACCGTGACCCGGTGCGGGCGAACCTCAAACCGGTCCAGGTGGACGTGCTGCTCGCGGCGGTACTGACCGGGCTGACGCTGGCGACGCTGGCCAACGCCGACGTCCGGGTCGACTGGCAGGCCTGGGTGCTGAGCGCGCTGACGGCCGCGCCGCTCGCGCTGCGCCAACGCGCGCCGGTGGCGACGGCGGTCGTCATCGCCGGGGCGCTGGCGGCCTACAGCCTGCTCGGGTACGGCGACTACCCCAACTCGGGCATCGGCGTGCTCATCGCGATGTTCACCGTGGCCACGCTGCGGCCTCGGCACGTCGCCGCCGCCACGTTCGTGGTCGTGCTGGCCGTGTTGGCGGCCGCCTGCGTGCTGACGCCGGTGGAGATCACCTGGTCCGAGGTGGGGCAATCGACGTTCCAGCTGATCGGGGCCTGGGTGCTCGGTGAGAGCACGAAGCGGTGGGGTGAGCGCACCAGGAGGCTGGCCGAGCAGGCGGCACGGGCGGTGGCCGACGAGCGGGTGCGCATCGCGCGGGAGCTGCACGACATCGCCGCCCACCACATGTCGGTCATCTCGCTGCAGGCAGGCGTGGCGCAGTACGTGATCGACACCGACGTGGCGACGGCGAGGGAGGCGATCACCACCGTCGGCGACACCAGCAGGGAGGCGCTGGCGGAGATGCGCAGGCTGCTGGACGTGCTGCGGCCGGAGGACGGGGTGGACCGCGCGCCGCAGCCGGGCCTCTCGCGGCTGGACGAGCTGGTCGACCGCACGCGGAGCGCGGGGCTGCCGGTGGACGTCCTGGTCACGGGCGAGGCGCGCGACCTGCCACCGGGACCGGACCTGTGCGCGTACCGGGTGGCGCAGGAGTCGCTGACCAACGCGCTGAAGCACGCGGGCCCCGCGACCGCCCGGATCCACCTCGACTACGGGGTGCGGACGTTCACCCTCAAGGTCACCGACGACGGCGCGGCCGTCGGCCCGCGCCGGGAATCGACTGCCTCGCACGGGATTCGCGGGATGCGGGAGCGTGCCGAGCTGTACGGCGGCGTCCTCACCGCGGGCCCCGCCGGGGAAGGCGGCTTCGCGGTCGTCGTGCGCCTGCCGCTGAGCGAGGTCCGATGACGATCCGGGTGCTCGTCGTCGACGACCAGGCCCTCATCCGCGCCGGACTGATCGCGCTGTTCAAGGCCGCGCCGGGGCTGGAGGTCGTCGGTGAGGCCGCCGACGGCGCGCAGGCCGTCGCACTCGTCGCCGACACCGGTCCGGACGTGGTCCTGATGGACATCCGGATGCCCGTGCTGGACGGGATCGACGCCACCCGGCAGATCCTGGCCACCCCGCGCGAGGAGCAGCCGCGCATCGTCATGCTCACCACGTTCGACATCGACGAGTACGTGTACACCGCCCTCAGCGAGGGGGCGTCCGGCTTCCTGATGAAGGACACCCCGCCGGACCGGATCATCGCCGCCGTGCGCACGATCGCGGCGGGCGACCTGCTGATCGCGCCCGGCATCACCCACCGCCTGATCGAGACCTACGCCCGGCACCACCGGGCCGCCGCGGCGGGCGGGCCGAGGCTGGACCTGCTCACCGCCCGCGAGACCGAGGTGCTGCGGCTGGTCGGCAACGGCCTGAGCAACGCCGAGATCGCGCGGCGGCTCGTGCTCAGCGAGGCGACGGTGAAGACCCACGTCAAGCGCACCATGGGCAAGCTCCACCTCACCAGCCGCGCCCAGGCGGTCGTGGCGGCGTACGAGTCGGGTCTCGTGGTGCCCGCCGGCCCGACTCGCTGACACCCGGCACTCCCGCAGGTGCTCCGCGCCTACCCGACGGGCCGCGCAAGGAGTCGACACCGACCCGTGCGGCGGTGGCCGTTCAGCGCACCACGTACGGTCCAACGGGTAGCCGCAGGCCGACGAGAGGAGACCTATGACCGACCAGCCGGACGCCCCGTGGTGGACCTCCGCCGTCGTCTACCAGGTGTACCCGCGGAGCTTCGCGGACTCCACGGGTGACGGGATCGGCGACCTCGTCGGGATCACCTCCCGACTGGACCACCTCCAGCGGCTGGGCGTGGACGTGGTGTGGCTGTCACCGATCTACCGCTCGCCGCAGGCCGACAACGGCTACGACATCTCCGACTACCAGGCGGTCGACCCGGTGTTCGGCACCCTGGAGGACTTCGACCGGCTGCTGGAGCAGGTGCACGAGCGGGGCATGCGGCTGGTGATGGACCTGGTCGTCAACCACACCTCCGACGAGCACCCGTGGTTCGTGGAGTCCCGCTCCGGCACGGCCAGCCCGAAGCGCGACTGGTACTGGTGGCGGCCCGCCCGCGAGGGGTTCACCGCGGGTGAGCCGGGCGCGGAGCCGACGAACTGGGAGTCGTTCTTCTCCGGTCCGACGTGGACGCTGGACGAGACCACCGGCGAGTACTACCTGCACCTGTTCGACCGCAAGCAGCCCGACCTCAACTGGGAGAACCCCGAGGTCCGCGCGGCGGTGCAGGAGATGATGCGGTGGTGGCTCGACCGGGGCGTCGACGGCTTCCGGATGGACGTCATCAACTTCATCTCCAAGGACCTCGCGCTGCCCGACGGTCCCACGATCGGCACCGGCGGCCTCGGCAACGGCTTCGCGCACTTCGCGACCGGCCCCCGCGTGCACGAGTTCCTCCAGGAGACGCACCGCGAGGTGTTCGCCGGACGGGACGGGAACTTCCTGACCGTCGGCGAGATGCCCGGCGTCACGTGGCAGGACGCGCGCCTGTTCACCGATCCCGCGCGGGGCGAGGTGGACATGGTGTTCCAGTTCGAGCACGTCTCGCTCGACCACGGGCCGGGCGGCAAGTTCGACCCGAAGCCGCTGGACCTGCGCGACCTCAAGGCGTCGCTCGGGCGCTGGCAGACCGCGCTCGCCGAGACCGGGTGGAACAGCCTCTACTGGAACAACCACGACCAGCCGCGCGTGGTGTCCCGCTTCGGCGACGGCTCCCCCGCGTCGGCGACCGCGCTGGCCGCCGTCCTGCACCTGCACCGCGGCACGCCGTACGTCTACCAGGGCGAGGAACTGGGCATGACCAACGCCCCGTTCGCCGGGGTGGACGACCTGCGGGACGTCGAGTCGCTCAACCACTTCCACCGGTCCGTGGCAGCGGGCCAGGACCCCGAGGCGGTCCTGCGGGCGCTGCGCGCCATGGGCCGCGACAACGCCAGAACGCCCGTGCAGTGGGACGCGTCGGACGGGGCGGGGTTCACCGACGGCGAGCCGTGGATCGCGGTCAACCCCAACCACACGACGCTCAACGCCGCCGCCCAGTACGACGACCCGGACTCGGTGTTCCACCACTACCGGCGGCTGATCGAACTCCGCCACACCCGCGCGGTGGTGGCGCTGGGCGACTTCACCATGCTGCTGGCCGACCACCCGCACGTCTACGCCTTCGAACGCCGTCTCGGCGACACCCGGCTGCTGGTGCTGGCGAACCTGCACGGCACCGAGCAGACCGTCGAGATCGCCCCGGAGTGGGTGGACGCCGAACTGGTGTTCGCCAACACCGCGCGCCACACCGTGGCCGCGGGCCGCGCGACCCTCCAGCCGTGGGCCGCGCTCGTGCTCGACCTGACCGGAGGCCAGTGATGACGACCGGAGCGAAGAACTGGGCGGGCAACGTCGTCTTCTCCGCCGAACGGCTGGAAGCGCCCACGTCCGTCGAGCGGTTGCGGGAGGTCGTGGCGGACACCGCGAAGGTCCACGTCGTGGGCGCGGGCCACTCGTTCAGCCGGATCGCGGACACCACCGGGACGCTGATCTCGTTGCGCGACCTGCCGAACACCGTCGAGGTGGCCCCGGACCGCGGCTCCGTCCGGGTCGCGGCGGGTCTGCGGCTCGCGGAGATCGCGACCAGGCTGCACGCCGAAGGGCTGGCGCTGCACAACCTGCCGTCGCTGCCGCACATCACCGTCGCGGGCACCGTCGCCACGGCGACCCACGGGTCCGGCGACACCAACGGGTCGCTCGCGAGCGCGGTCCGGTCGCTGGACCTCGTGACGGCGGACGGGAAGCTCACCACGCTCTCCCGCGGCGACGAGCGCTTCAACGGCGCGGTCGTCTCGATCGGAGCGCTCGGGGTCGTCACGGCACTCGAACTCGACGTGGTGCCCGCGTTCGAGGTGGAGCAGCGGGTCCACGAGGAACTGCCGTGGTCGGTGCTCGCCGAGAAGTCGGCCGAGCTGTTCGCGCAGGCGTACAGCGTCAGCGTCTTCACCGACTGGCGCGACTCGTTCTCCGCGTGGGTCAAGCGCCGGACCACCGACGCCCCCGCCGACCTGACCTGGACCGGCGCGCGGGAGGCGACCGGGCAGCGGCACCCGATCCCCGGCGTGTCGGCCGAGTACTGCACCCGCCAGCTGGGCGAGCCCGGACCGTGGCACGACCGGCTGCCGCACTTCCGCGCGGAGTTCACGCCGAGCGCGGGCGACGAACTCCAGTCGGAGTACGTCGTGCCCCGCGCGCGAACGGCGGAAGCGTTGCGGGCGCTCAAGGAGCTGGGTCCGCTGATCTCCCCGGCGCTGCTGGTGTCGGAGATCCGCACGATCGACGCCGACGAGTTCTGGCTGAGCCCCTTCTACCGCAGGCAGGGCACCGCGTTCCACTTCACCTGGAAGCCGGACGCCGACGCGGTGCGGCCGGTGCTGGCGCGGATCGAGGAGGCGCTGGCGCCCTGCTCCGTTCGGCCGCACTGGGGGAAGCTGCACGAGGAGGTCCCCACCGACCGGTTCGAGCACTGGTCGGCGTTCGTCCGGCTGCGCGACGAGGTCGATCCCTTCGGGAAGTTCCGCAATGAAGTGGTCGACGCCTTCTTCCCGAGCTGAGTTTCCGTCATGATCAGCACATGGCCTCGAAGATGTCGTGGAGCCACCACTCGGCCAGAATCGCCCCGGTCACCGTCTACTGGTTCACCGTTGGTCCGGACTGGCGCACGGGCCGCGTCCGGGAAGTGCTGGGGCACAGCGTGTCCGGGCGCCCGGTGGACCCACCCGCGACGGCGGCCGAGGTCGCCGAGTGGTCCGCCGCGGGGGACGCGTACGTGGCCGAGGTCGTCGCGGCGGCGGCCGACCTGAACCGGGCGGACGCCAGGACGGCGCGGTGGCGGAGTCGACCGCTCGTGCGCCACTGGGCCCGTGCCAGGTTCGACGTCGCCATCAGGTCCTTTGTGGACCGGGTGACGGCGGCGACGGCTCGCTACCAGCCGGTGCGCGACGCGGTCGACGGACGGCTCGCGGAGCAGGAGGCCGACCGGCAGCGGAAGGCCGAGGCCGAGCGCAAGCGGCAGGCACGGGTCTGGCACGCGGCCCACGGCCGTTTCCTGGCGTGGCGGCGGAAGTACGAGACCGCCGACCGGGAGTTACCCGACGGCCTCACGCCCCGGCAGTTGGCCGCCAAAGGCGAGGACCCGACCGAGTGTCCGCCGGAGGTCGTCGCCGCGGTCGGCGACGTCGGCTCCTGGTGGGCGGGCGTGCGGGCGGCGTCCGTCAACGAACACGCTCGCGCGACGGCTGTGCGGCAGGTGTTCGAGGCGGTCACGGCGATCGCCACCGCGCTGGAGGAGGCGGGCAGGCCGGGCATCGGGTGGATCGACGACGAGCCCAGCGAGCCGCGGGAGGGCTGGCTGGTCCTCCTCTCCTGGCCGGACCTGCCGGGCACCGAGCGGCTGAGCAGACCGCCGGACATCCCGACCGGCCACCTCTGGCGGGGCCGCTGGTACTACGACCTGCACCTGCCCAGGCGCAAAGTGCTGACGCCGGGAGGGCGCGGCGAGTACGAGCTCGCGGGCGTCACGAACTCCGAACCCGGCGACACCCACACCTGGTGGACGCAGAGCTTGTGGGACTTCGCCGACGACCTGTTCCCGGACCGGGTGGTCTACCGCCAGCTCTACCGGTACCAGGCCGACGACGTCGAGATCCCCATGGCCCACTACGCGGATCCGGCGGACTTCGTGCCGTACGTGGAAGCCGTGGCGCAACGCGCGGTCGAGGTCTTCCGCGCGCTGGCGCCCGGCTGATCAGCGAACGTCAGGAACTGGCCCACGCATCGCGCAGGACGGCCGGGTAGCGGTCGCCGTAGGCGCCGTGCGGCAGGACCTCCCGCACCAGGTCGAGGTCGGCCTTGGTGAGTTCGACGTCGGCCGCGCCGACGTTCTCGGCGAGCCGGGTCGTGCTGCGGGTGCCGGGGATCGGGACGATCTGCTCGTCCTGCGCGAGCAGCCACGCCAGCGCGAGCTGCGTCACGGTGGTGCCCTTCTCGGCGGCCAGCTCGGTCAGCCGCGCGACGGCGGCGACGTTGGCGGTGTAGTTGTCGCCCTGCCAGCGGGCGTCGGTGCGGCGCATGTCGCCTTCGGGGTACTCCTCCCCTGGCCGCACGACGGACGTGAGGAAACCGCGGCCCAGCGGCGAATACGGCACGAAGCCGATGCCCAGGTCCAGCAGCAGCGGCAGGACCTCGTCCTCCACCTCGCGCTCGAAGATCGAGTACTCGGTCTGGAGCACCGACACCGGGTGCACGGCGTGCGCGCGGCGGATGGTCTGCGGACCGGCTTCGGAGAGCCCGAAGTAGCGGACCTTGCCCGCGGCGACGAGTTCGCCGACGGCTCCGGCGACGTCCTCGATCGGCACGTCCGGGTCGACACGGTGCTGGTAGAGCACGTCGATGTGGTCGGTGCGCAGGTGCCGCAGGCTCTGCTCGGCCACCGCGCGGATGTGCTCGGGCCTGCTGTCCAGCGCGAGCCCGATCCGCGCCGGGTCGGTGAGGTCGAAGCCGAACTTGGTCGCCAGCACGACCTCGTCGCGGAAGCCCTCGACCGCTTCGCCGACCAGCGCCTCGTTCGTGCCCTCGCCGAGGCCGTACAGCTCGGCGGTGTCGAAGAACGTGATGCCCAGTTCGTGCGCGCGGCGGATCGTCGCGACGCTGTCGGCGCGGTCGCCGCCGGGCCCGTAGGCCATGGTCATGCCCATCGTGCCCAGCCCCAGCGCCGAGACGGAGAGGCCCTGCGCACCGAGAGTTCGTTTCTGCATGGGCTCCACCCTGCGCGGCCGCGCGGCCACCCACCAGCTCACGTCCAACCCGGGCACGGCATGACCAGGCAGGACCACCGCGTCCTTCGTAGAGTGGACGGCGTGGCACAGGACAGGGCCGAGTTGGGTGCGTTCCTCCGCTCGCGACGCGACCGGCTGACTCCCGCGCAGGCGGGCATCGAGCCGTTCCCCGGCCCTCGGCGGGTTCCCGGCCTGCGCAAGGAGGAGCTGGCCGTGCTCGCGGGCCTGAGCCCGGACTACTACAGCAGGCTCGAACAGGGCCGCCAGCCGAACATCTCGACGTCCGTGCTCGACGGGCTGGCCAGGGCGCTGCGGCTGGACGAGATCGAGCGCGCCCACCTGGTCGACCTCGCCGAGCCGACGGCGAGGCAGCGGGCGACCTCCGTGGTGCCGGTCCAGCGGCCCGATCCGGGGCTGCTGCGGCTGATGGCGGCGATGGACCACCTGCCCGTGCTGCTGCTCGGCCAGCGCACCGAGGTGCTGGCGAGCAACGCGCTGCTGAGCGCCGTGCTGTGCGACCTGCCGCCCGGCACGTCGCTGGCGCGCTTCCTGTTCCTCGACCCGCTCGCGCGGGAGAGGGTCGTCAACTGGTCGTACTTCGCCGGGAACACGGTGGCCTCGCTGCGCCGGGAAGTCGCGCGCAGGCCGCAGGACGGCAGGCTGAAGGCGTTGATCGACGACCTGCGGGCCGCCGACCCCGACGTGGGCCGCTGGTGGGACGACCACCAGGTGCGCGACTACGCGTCAGTCGCCAAGCTGATCCGCCACCCCGTCGGCGGCGACCTCGCGTTCGACATCGAGATCGTGTCCGCACCGCGGGACGAGGACCAGGTGCTGATCGCCTACACGGTCCAGCCCGACTCCCCCACCGCGAAGGTGCTGCCCCTCCTCGCGAGCTGGCACCGGGACGCGCGAGTGCGGTAAACCCCTGCTCACTTCACGCCCACTTGACACGGAACAGGTCTAGACCGCACGCTGCGAGAGCGCTCCCACCGATGGCGGTCGGCGATGGCGCACGTCCTTCCGCGCCTCCCGGCCGCAGTCCCTTCCACTGCACCGGGAGGCGGTTCACCCTGCCAGCGGAACCGAGGAGATCCCTTGCGCACCACACCGAAGTGGTTGAGCGCGCTCACCGCGCTCGCACTCGCGACATCCGTCGCACTCGTCACCGGACCACCGGCGGCGGCCATCGGCCCCGACCTGCTCCCGCTCACCGTCACCAACAACAGCGGCCGCTCCGAGGCCGTCTACCTGTACGTGCTCGGCACCGACATCCGCAACGGCCGTCTCGGCTACGTCAACCAGGGCGGCGGCTTCACGCCGTGGCCCGCGGGCTCCATCCCGCCCTCCCCCGCACCCGACGTGTCCATCGCGGGGCCCGGCAACGGCGGCAACGTCACCGTGCGGGTGCCGCGGTTCATCTCCGGCCGGGTCTACATGTCGTTCGGCGAGAAGCTGAAGCTCTCCCTGACCCCGGACGGCTTCGTCCAGCCCGCGCCGTGGGCGGGTGACGCGAACAAGAACATCCTGTTCGACTGGAGCGAGTTCACCTACAACAACGACGGCCTGTGGATCAACAGCTCCCAGGTCGACCAGTTCGCCGTGCCGCACGCGGTCACCGTGACCGGCGCGAACGGCGCCACCAAGCGGACCGGCGACCTGGTGGCCAACGGCCGCGACACCGTGATCAACGCCGTCCGCAACCAGGCGGGCTTCGGCAACTCGGTCGTCACCCGTTCCGACGGCACCGTGGTGCGCGTGCTCGCCCCCAGCAAGGCGACGGGCGCGGGCCTGATGGACGCGAACTACCTGGCGTCCGCCATCGACCAGGCGTGGGGCGCGTACGCGGGCCGGACGCTCACCGTCGTGCCGTTCGGCGACCAGCCCAACATCAAGTACTTCGGCCGAACGTCCGGCAGCACGATGAACTTCACCAACACCTCCGGCCA
The DNA here is from genome assembly GCA_039922235.1 of Umezawaea sp. Classification (GTDB taxonomy): domain Bacteria; phylum Actinomycetota; class Actinomycetes; order Mycobacteriales; family Pseudonocardiaceae; genus Umezawaea. Next base: position 1,678 of record JBDSAJ010000728.1, on the reverse strand, counting down.
GCAGGTCGCGTCCTTCCAGAAGCCCTCCACCGCGAACGTGTGGGGCTGCGACGGCAACCTCCAGGCGCCGAACGACCTGGTGGTCGGCCCCATCGCCCGCACGTTGTGCGCGGCGCTGCACCGCTCCACCCTCGGCCGGATCGACACCCAGCCCGGCGGCGGGCCCGGCGACTTCTACCAGGGCTCGACGACCGACCACTACTCGCGGATCATCCACCAGAACATGGTCGACGGCAGGGCCTACGGGTTCGCGTTCGACGACGTGCAGGCCCAGGAGTCCCTGGTGCACGACGGCGACCCGCGCGCGGCGGGCATCATCCTCACCCCGTTCGGCGCGGGTGGTGGCAACCCGCAACCCACGACCAGCAGTCTGGTCAGCGACTGGCACGGCAAGTGCGTCGACGTGCCGAACTGGAACTTCGCCGACGGCCAGCGCCTGATCGTGTGGAACTGCACGGGCGGCACGAACCAGAAGTGGCAGTTCACCGGCGGCACGCTGCGCACGGAGAACAACAAGTGCATGGACGTCGCCTGGGGCTCGACCGCGAACGGCGCGGCCGTGCAGATCGCCACGTGCAGCGGCAACCCGGCCCAGCAGTGGGTGCTCAGCGCCGCCGGTGACCTGGTGAACCCGCAGGCGAACAAGTGCGTCGACATCGCGGACTGGAACCCGGACGACGACGCCGTGCTCCAGATCTGGGAGTGCGGAGGTACCGCCAACCAGAAGTGGCACCGCGGCTGATCTGATGTGGAGGGGTCGGGGCACCACCCCTACCCCTCCACCGCGGGAAGAGTGATGCAGGTCACGTCGAGGTGGTTCAACGCTGGAGACCTCTCGAGGGGTTTCCCGGCCACAACACCACCACCTCGACAGAAGGGGGCGACGTGCGGGACGGCTTCGACCAGTTCGTCGCCGATCGACTCGATCGGCTCTTGCGGTACGCCACGGCCATCACCTGTGATCGGCACCTCGCCCAGGACATCGTGCAGGACGTGCTGGTGCGCGCCCGCTCGAAGTGGGGGCGGATCGGTGCGATGGATGCCCCCTACCTCTACGTCCGGCGGATGGTGACCAACGAGTACCTGTCGTGGCACCGCCGTCTGGCGGGCCGCGACGTGTCCACGACGCACGCCACGCTGGACGCACTGGCGCCCACCGTCGCCGACCCGGCCCTGCGGTACGCCGAACGGGACGCGATGCGCGCCCGGATCGCCGTGCTGCCGCGCAAGCAGCGGGCCGCGCTCGTCCTCCGGTACTACGAGGACGCCACCACCGCGGAGATCGGCCAGGTGCTCGGCTGCACCGAGGGAACCGTGCGCAGCCACCTGTCCCGCGCGCTGCACACGTTGCGCGTCAACGAGACCAGCCCGTCGGAGGTGCTGCGATGAACAAGCAGGAAGCCCTGATCCGCGAAGCCATCGCCGCCGAGGCCGACCGGGCCATCGACTCCAGGTCGGTGCTGGCCGTGCTGAACGAGAAGCGGTCGAGCCGCCGCGGACTGGCGCTGTTCGCGGCCGTCGGCGTCACCGCGGTCGCCGCGGCCGCCGTGGTGGTCGTGCCGCTGGTCAGCTCGCCTCCCAGCACGACCGTCGACCCGGCGGTCGTGACCGCCCCCGCGAACTCGACCACCGTCCTGCTGGCGGGCCTGGACCCCAATGGCCGCACCGACTCCGTCGT
>JBDSAJ010000727.1:0-10517 GCA_039922235.1 Umezawaea sp. | reverse complement strand
CTCTCCTACGAGGTCGCGTGCGATGGACGTCATGAGCCGAACCGAGCCCTCTTCGTCCAGCGCTGCGGCCAACAGCTTCTCCACGGTCAGCCTATAGAGGGCGACGCGCACAGGGTCATCCAGGAAGATGCCCGTCGTGCGGTCCTCGATGTGCACGACGGTCTTGTCGTTGGCGAAGTCGAGGATCACGAACTGGCCCAGCAACCCCGCGTGGCCGACCACCTCGGCTGGGATCACTTGCAGTGTGACGTGAGGACGATCTGCCAGGCCGGTGAGGTGCCGGATCTGCCGAGCCATGACGTCCGGGCCGCCGATGGGCAGTCGCAGTGCGGCTTCAGTGAGGATCAGGTTGAGGTGGGGTGGTTTGCGTCGTCCGAGGATGGCTTGCCGGGCCATCCTGCGCCCCACACGGATCTCGATGCTCGGCTCGCTCTCGTCGACCTGGATCGCCGAGATGATCGCGTGGGCGTACTCCGGTGTCTGTACGAGGCCTGGTACGAGCAGCAACTGAAAATTGGTGATGGCCGTCGCCCTGGTTTCGAAGTTCAGGTAGGTGCGGCTCTGCACGGTCGGGTTGTTGGCCTCTACCAGGCCTGAGTCGTTGCCGCCGCGCGCCTGGTCGAGCAGTCGCTCCCGCTCTTCACCGGTGATGCCGATGACCGCGAGGATCGCGGACACCTCCTCGATGGTCGGTTCTCGCTTGCCGTTCTCCAAGCGGCTGATGGTGCTGGCCGAGACGCCAAGTCCCTTGCCAACGTCTTGCAGGGTCAGCTTGCGCGCAGTGCGCAGCGCCTCCAGTTCGAACCCGATTCCCCTGGTGCTGACACCGGACTTCCGCTTGCCCATGGCTTCTCCCTTGCGATGCGTGCAAGAAATCGAAACATTTGGATCCGGGAAACTCAGTAAAACAGACCCAAACTCACTCGATCGAGGTAGTGGAACTCGTTGCATCATCGGCAACTCTGGTGCAATCCTCATTTTTGTGAATGAAGCCGAGCGGGACGCGATGCTGAGGCAGCACCTCGCGATGCTGCTGATCGGCGCACAGGGCGGCGAGGACGCCGACGTGTTGCGTCTCGCACGGTCGGAGACACATCGGCTGGTCGGCGCGGTTCTCGCGTGCCTGCGATCACACGTCCTCGTGCCTTCGGGTTCGTGCACCACGTGCGGGTTGCCGGAATGCCTGCTGCGCAAGGAGATCAGCCTTGCTTTGCTGCCGGTGCGACCGGCGCTCTCGAACGGCGGCTAGCCCTGCCTCTGCGGGGTCGCCGCCAGGAGCGGTGCGGGCGGTGCTTCTCCGAGCACTCTCCCGCCCGCATCGCTCCCCGTCCCACGACGAGATTGAGGAGTTCCCGATGTTCAGTTGGCACGACGCGGGCGGACGACGCCACGCGATCGACCTGACCGTCTACCCGTTCCCACCACGGCCGGGGGAGCAGGTCACCACCCTGTGCGGTGTCGCGACAACCGTGACCAGAGAAGACTTTCCGCAGCTCGCCGAGTACAAGCGCTACAAGAGGACCTGTATGGGCTGCGACACCGTGTGGCGGAAGCGGGCCAACCTCACGCCGCGCCCAATCCTGGCCGGCGCGTAGAGGCCCGCGTCCCCGGCATCCGTTCGACCGAAAGCCGTTCACGTGAACCAGCGCAGAGTCCCCCGACGTCTGCAATACCAACGAATCCTCGGTGCCCGCCTGCACGCGATCCGCTCGGTCAAGAAGATCGACCGGGCACAACTGGCGCGACGGCACGGGTTCAGCCCGGCGATGCTGTGCAAGATCGAAAATGGTGAGCGCAGTCCGTCACCCGGTGCGCTGCTGGCCTTGTGCGACACGTTCGGGGTGGATGTGTTCGATCTGCTGGTCGACGTCGCCGAGCAGTACCGGGCAGAGCGGCTGTCGCTCGACATCGGCGACTACCACTTCGCTTCCCCGGAACTACGCCGGCTCGACGCTTTGACCCTATACCAGGGATTCCCGGAACACCGACTGCCCGCCGGACCCATCCTGCCCATAGGAGAACCCATGCCCGACGACAAGCCCATCAGCGAGATGACGCTGACCGACCTCCTCGCCAACCAACTCGACCAGGAGCCCGACGACACCGACGAGGCAGCTACTTCAACAGATTCCGCATAGCAGCCTCAGCGACCGCCCACGCCCCGTCGCACGGCTTCGGGAACTTGTCGGCAGAGCTTCCCTGACCTCGAAACCTGCGTACAGGTAGTGGCCGTCAGCGACATCAATTGCGATATCGCAAGCCACCTTGTCGGTGTGCAGAGTGACCGTGATGGCTGGAAATCCCGCGATGGGCGGTATCTCCGTCGGCCGCCCTTGGCGCTTCCCGCTGGTCCATGCTTCTACACGCTCTGTTACGACGGTGGTGATGCGCCAAGAAGCGCCGGTGGCGTTGAAGTCGCAGTTGGGCGAGTTGTTCGCCTTGGCGGGCGACCGGTTCACTCGGATATCCACCACCCCGGCTCACAGGTAGTTATTGACCATGTGTCAACGTGTGCGGCGTGCGCGCAACGGATGGCAACGGGGTCGAGCTGAACGCCAAGTACGCCGTCCAGCCGGATGGCGACCACCTCGCGCTGGTGCTGGACAGCGCGGGCGGCAAGGTGACCGGCAGCCCCTACCCCCGCAACCACCAGTACGCCGCAGCGCTGCTGCTCCTCCTCGAACGACTGCGCGACCTCCGCGCCGTGATCGTCTCGGCGGTCGTCGACTCCGAGAAGGTCCGGCACCTGGACCCGGCACTGAGATCCCTGATCAGCGCACCTGTCGACTTGGCCTCGCGGACCGACCTGGAGGAACTGCGGTTGGAGCTGACCAGCGCGCAGGGCAGGGTGGGGCAGGACCCGGACGCGCCGAAGTCGGGCAACAACAGCAAGAAGATCCGGTTGCTGCTCCAGGTGCCCGACTACCGGCCGCAGGACGCCGGGCACCTGGAGGCGGACTTGGCGGTTCCCGCCCCAGCCGCAGCTCCGGCCGCTATGGACCGGGCGTCGCGGACGACCCTGCTGGTGTCGTTCGAGGGCTTGAACGCGGACGATCCGGTGGCCCTGTTGTGGGCCATTGGTCAACTCGTTGCCGGGCACGAGCGGTTCTTCGACCAGAAGGAGTTCCACGACGAAGTGGGCCCGCTGCTGACCACGTTCGGACCGGCGGGTTCGGCGCCCGAAGCCGTCCGACAGCACCTCCAGGCGAACACCGACCTCTGGGAGTCGACCGGTGCGCAGTTCGGGTTCACCCGGCGTGCGGCGGTCCGGCTGCGGAACAAGGTGTTCCGCGCCCAGGCGATCGACGTGCTCCGCCGCGACCACGTCTCTCTGACCGCTGACTTCGACGAGCTGCTGGCGGCGGTTGGCCTGACGGGCTACGACTCGGCACAGCCGACGGCGCTGGAGATCGTCAGGTCACTGGTCGGCAAGCCGATCCGGACCGTGAACGGAAGCCCGAACACGGTCCTCAGGGTGGCGGGCGGCGTGGCGGTCGTGGCCACCGACAAGTCGCCGGACGGCAAGCCGGTGCCGGTCGCCGACGTGCAGCACGGGTTGGACCTGGTGCGGAAGAACGGTTCCGTCGGCGTCAACACCGATGAACTGGGCAGCGCCTTCGTCGGGGCGGTGCTGTCCACTCTGCCGGGCGCAGAGGTGTCGACGCGCCCGGCCATGGTCACGCTGACCGGACCCGTCGACATCCCCGTACCCGACGAGCCGTGGTTCGACGTCCTCGACGGTGTCGCGCTGAAGTCCTATCGCAAGGAGCAGGGCAAGCTGCGCCAAGTGCTCCTCGGTGACCGGCTCCAAGCCGAGTGCGACCTCTGCGGGCACCGGGTGCCGAGCGAGTTCCTGGTGGCCGCCCACATCAAGCGCCGGTCGAAGTGCACCGTCGCGGAGCGCAACGACCTGCGGAACGTGGCGATGCTGGCCTGCACGTTCGGCTGCGACCGGCTGTACGAGTTCGGCCACGTGACCGTCGACCATACCGGCCTGCTGGTGGCCACCCCTGCGGAGGCCGAGTTGAGCGGCTTGGTGGGCGAGCACCTCCGACGCCTGCACGGACGCCGGTGCACCGCCCACCGCCCGGAGTCGGAGCCGTACTTCGCCTGGCACCGCGCCAAGTTCGCGGGCAGCTGAGTCACCGCCGAGGCCCGCCCACGGCGTACACCGCCGTCCCCACAGCCTCCAGCCCCACACCGTCCACGCCGCCACCGACGAATCGGGGGCCAGCAGCATCCACGTCGCGATCCTCACGGGCAGCTCGTCGGACGGTGGGATGAAGAGGGCGATGGTGAACCAGCCGAGCGGGAGGGACCAGGCGTGCCGGCCGCCGAACGCCTTGGCGGCCATGGCCGCCAAGCCCATCAGGCCTGCGGTGTCGCGGAGGACGAAGCAGGTACAGGAAGCCGAGTGCCACCACCAAGACCGCCGGACCCGCCCACGGGGCGGCGGAGCGGCGCAGTTCGATGCCGAGCACGCGGCGGTTCACCACCGCCCCCTCTCCTGGTCGGGCTTGGTGAGCAGTGCGGAGTAGCCGCGCTCGATGGGGCTGTCGCCCACGTGCTCCGGCCCGCCGGCGGCGGCCAGCTGCGGCGGGGTGCCCTGGAAGACCAGCTTGCCGTCGGCGAACAGCACCACGTCGGTGCACGCGGCGGCGACGTCCTCCACGAGGTGCGTGGAGACGACGACGCAGGTGTCCGCGCCGAGTTCCTGGAGCAGCTCGCGGAACCGCAGGCGCTGCGCCGGGTCCAGGCCCGCCGTCGGCTCGTCGAGCAGGAGGATCCGCGGGTCGTTGACGATCGCCTGCGCGATCCCCGCCCGCCGCACCATGCCGCCGGACAGGGTCTTCATCCGGTGGTCGGCGCGGTCTGAGAGCCCCACCCGCTCGACGGCGCGCTGCACCGCCGCCGGGATGTCCCCCTTGGGCATCTCCTTGAGCCACGCCATGTACTCGACGAACTCGCGGACGGTGAAGCGCTTGTAGTACCCGAACTCCTGCGGCAGGTACCCGATCCGGCGGCGCAGCTCGCGCTGCTCGGCGCCTCCCCCGACGGAGGCGCCGAGCAGTTCGAGCGTGCCGTCCGCGGGCCGGAGCACCGTGGCGAGAGCCCGGATCAACGTGGTCTTCCCGGCGCCGTTGGGCCCGAGCAGACCGTGCACGCCGATGCCGAGCGACAGGTCGAGCCCGTCGACGGCCATCTTGCGCGCACCCACCCGGACGCGGAGCCCGGTGGCCTTGATCTCCCAGCCGTAGGTGGTGGGCGCGGTGTCGACCGCCATGTCCTTCCCCTTCAACGTTGCGCGCCCGAGTCCGTGTAGGCGCCCTTGCGGACGACCACGACGACGGCCCCGATCACGAAGAGCGCGCCCCACACGGGCAGACCGCCCTCGTGCAGGGCGAAGGACGTGCGGTTGAGCGCCAAGGTCGGCGCGACGATCACCGCGACCCACACCGCGACCAGCGCGGTGGCGGCACGGGTGATGCCGACCAGGCCGCCGAGCGCGAGCGTCGCGGTGGTGAAGGCCAGGCACGGCAGCAGCCACATCACGACCGACGAGTTCCACCCGGCGGCCAGCAGGGCGGGGATCACCACGACCAGCACCGAGAACGTGCGCCGCAGCAACAGGTTCAGCCCGGCGCGCGGGGTCGCCGCGACCAGTGCGTGCATCGGGTCGTGCCCCCGTGCCCACGAGGCGGCCACGCCGAGCACCGGCAGGACCGGCGCGACCAGCAGCACCAGCGACACCTGGTCGGCGGTGATCCGGGCGAGCCGGTCGAACAGCATCGCCAGCACGGCCACCGCGAGCGTCATCGCGAGCCACGGCACCATGGCGGGCGCGATCCACGCGGTGAACCCGCGCGCCCACGCCCGCCGCGGCCGGGGCTGCGGCACGAGCTTCGGTTCGAGTTCGGTCCACACGGCGTCGAGCAGCGCGGACGTCGACCCCTCGACGACGTCCGCGAGCCTGGCGCGGCACGCCGAGCACGACTCCAGGTGCGACTCGACCGCCCACACCTCGTCGACCGCGATGTCGGTCTCGCCCCGCGCGTAACGGCCGACGAGCCGCTCGCTGGGGTGTTCCACGGTCATGACAGCGCCTCCCGCATCGCGATCCGTGCCCGCCGAGCGCGGGTCTTGACGGTGCCCTCCGGCACCCCGAGCAGGACCGCGGTCTCCCGCACGGTCAGCCCGTCCAGCACCATGGCCTGGAGCACCTGCCGCAGTTCCGGCGCCAGCCTCCGCAGCGCGTCGCCCACCTCGTCGCCGACCACGCCTGCGAGGACTTCGTCCTCCGCTGCGGCGGTGGTGGGTGTTGTCGCTGCGGCTGTTGGCGGTTCCGCGTGGTGCGCGCGCCTGCGGAACGCGTCGATCAGGCGCCTGGCCGCGATCGTCCAGAGCCAGCCGACCGCCGTGCCGCCCGCTGCCGCGCCGGCGAAGGCGTTGGCGGCCCGCCAGACGGAGAGGTAGGTCTCCTGCATGACCTCGGCGACGATCTGGTCGTCGGAGCAGCGGCGGCGCAGGCGCACGGCTATCCACGGCGACGTGCGCCGGTACAGCTCCTCGAAGGCGACCCGGTCGCCCTTGGCGATGAGCCGGACGAGGTGCTCCTCGTCGTGCTTGGTGCGAATTGGTCCCACACTCCGCTAGACGCCGTGGTCGGGCTGGGGGTTCTCCCAGAGAGGTGTCCTGGGTCACATTGGTGCGCTGCTCTTGTCCAGTCTGCCTCGACCTCGCGGTGTCCGGATCCCGTTTGCGCGCGGTGACCAGAGGCGCGGTGACCAGATCAGTTGGCGCGATTCCGTAGCGGTGGCCGTGGAGCCCGGCCGAGAATGGGTGGATGACAACACGAGGGAGATCATCCAAGCGCGCCTGGACGGTCGGCTTGTGTACCGGGTTGGCGGCCGCCGTTGCCGCGATACCGATGGTGGCGACGGTGAACTCGCGAGGGACGTCGTGGTGGGTCGACGTGCTGATCGGTGTCGGCTTGAGCGCGGCCTGCGGCGTGCTGGCAGGGGCGTTGACCACGTATGACCTACGCCGCCTGCGGCCGGTGGCCGGTGGCCACCTGAGCGAGCAGCAGTTCGATGAGGCTCTCGTGGCGAGCTGGTCCAGCCGGGTGCCGGCCGATCCTTGGGTGCGCGACGCCGCGATCCGGGTCGTGGCCTACCAGTTGGCGCAGCGCCGCGGCCAGCGCGCGCCCCTCATCGTGTTGTACTCGATCACTGTGGTGGCCAACCTGGTCAGCTGGATCAGCGGGAACTGGACCGGCCTGCTGTTCGCGGGCCTGTTCGTCGTCCTAGCGGCCCTGTTCCTGTACGAGTACTCCCGGCTGGGCAAGGCCCTCGTCCGCCTGCACGCCCACTCGCCGATCTGAGATCGGCCTCGCCGAGGGCCCGCGACCTCGGTCAGGAATCCCGGCGACGCCGCCTACCTCGTGCTCTCCCTGATCTCCAGCGAGAACGGGGTCTGCACGTCCTCCGGTGCCAGGTCCTGGCCGCCCTTGACGCGGCGGCGGATCAGGTCTACCGCGCTGTGGGCGATGGCTGCCTTGTCGGGGGCGATCGTGGTGAGCGACGGCATGCTGTAAGCGCTCTCCTCGTTGTTGTCGAAGCCCACGACCGCCACGTCGTGCGGGACCCTGACGCCGTGTTCGGCGGCTGCGCGCAGGGCGCCGATGGCCAGCAGGTCGTTGAAGCAGAACACGGCGTCCGGGAGCTCCGGGAGGGACAGGAGGTGCGCCATCGCCTCCGCGCCGTCGCGGCGGTGGTAGTTGAGGGCGGGCACGACGAGGTCGTCGAGCACCGGCAGACCCGCTTCGGTCAGCGCGGTGCGGTAGCCCTCCAGGCGCTGGGCGGCGGTGCCCCGGTGCGGGTGCGCGCCGATCGCGGCGATCCTGCGCCTGCCCAGTTCGATGAGGTGTCCGGTGGCGATCCGTGCGGCCAGCACGTTGTCGATGCCCACGTGGTCCAGTGGCACGTCGACCGAGTGCTCGCCGAGCATCACGACCGGGATGCCGGGGTCCAGCTGGTCGAAGTCCCTGGCGTGCAGGGATTCCGGGCTGACGATGGCCGCGTCGATCATGTGCGGGCCGAGTGCGGCGAGGGTGGCGCGTTCGCGTTCCCTGGTGCCGAGCGTCTGTTCGATGAGGACGTTCCACTCGTGTTCCTGCGCCGCCTGGAGCACCAGTCCGGCCAGTTCGCCGAAGTACGGGATGCTCAGCTCCGGCAGGACGAGTGCGAGCGAGCCGGTCCGGCCGCGGCGCAGGTTGCGGGCACCGATGTTCGGGCGGTAACCGGTCGTGGCCAGTGCTTCCTCGACCCGGCGGCGGTTGTCCGGTTTCACGAACTCGTAGCCGTTGACCACGTTCGACACCGTCTTGACCGACACACCGGCGAGCCTGGCGACGTCCTTGAGCGTGGCCAACCAAGGCCTCCCATCGGCGTCGGTAGTTGGGGACGCGACGAATCCTAACCCTTCTGCCAAAGCCTTTACAACGTTGTACCAACGATGTAAATCTGGTGTCGTCCCGTTTGGTGACGGGGATCACGCCGTCTGTAGGAGGTCCCGCCCCACCCGTTCGCTCCACCCCTGCGAAGTACCGGAGCCACCATGCCCTCGTTCAGACGCGTCCTGAGCGTCGTCACCGCCCTGCTCGTCGCCACGACGGCCGCCGTCGCCGTCGCACCCCCGGCTTCGGCTGCCACCTGGCAGCCGAAGCCCTTCCAGCTCACGACACCGTGGACCAATCAGGTGTCGCCCACCAACGCCCTACCCGAGTACCCGCGCCCGCAGCTCGTCCGCTCGGAGTGGCTGAACCTCAACGGGGTCTGGGAGTTCGCCGGAGCGCCCAACCTCGACTCGCCGCCGATCGGCCGGACGCTCGCCGAGGGCGTGCTGGTGCCGTACCCGATCGAGTCCGCGCTGTCGGGGATCAAGCGGCACGAGGACAACATGTTCTACCGCCGCACGGTCACCGTTCCGTCCACTTGGAACGGTCGTCAGGTCAGGCTCAACTTCGGCGCCGTGACGTGGGAGACCCGCGTGTGGGTCAACGGGGTCCGCGTCGGCGCGACGCACACCGGCGGCTACGACGCCTTCTCGATCGACATCACCCCGGCGCTGAAGGCCGGTGAGAACGAGATCATCGTCGGCGCCCGCTCGACGATCGACGGCGGCCTCTACCCGATCGGCAAGCAGCGCCGGAACCCCAGCGGCATCTGGTACACCGCCGCGTCCGGGATCTGGCAGACCGTGTGGCTGGAGCCCGTCAACGCCGCGAGCATCACCCGGCTCGACACCACCCCGGACGTCCCGGCGGGGGTGCTCGACCTCGTCGTGCAGGGCACCGCGGGGATGCAGGCCCGCGCGGAGGTGCTGAGCGGCGGCCAGGTCGTCGGCACCGCGACCGGTGCGGTCGGCGCGCACCTGCGTGTTCCCGTGCCGAACGCGCGGCTGTGGTCGCCGGACGACCCGTTCCTCTACGACCTGCGGGTGACGCTGCTCGGCACCGGCGGAGGTGACGCCGTCACCGGCTACTTCGGCATGAGGTCCGTCGGCAAGGCGATGATCGGCGGCGTGCTGCGGCCGACGCTGAACGGCGAGTTCGTGTTCCAGCTCGGCACGCTCGACCAGGGCTACTGGCCGGACGGCATCTACACCGCGCCGACGGACGAGGCGCTCAGGTTCGACCTGGAGCGGCAGAAGGCGCTCGGCTTCAACATGGTCCGCAAGCACATCAAGGTGGAACCGGCCCGGTGGTTCTACCACGCGGACCGGCTCGGGCTGATGGTGTGGCAGGACATGCCCGCGCTCGACTCGATCGACGACACCCCGGTCGCGAGCCACGCCAACTACGAGACCGAGCTGCGCCGGATCGTCGACCAGCTCAAGGGGATCACGTCCATCGTGCAGTGGGTCCCGTTCAACGAGGGCTGGGGCGAGTACGACAACGGCCGCATCGTCGACCTGGTCCGCTCGATCGACAACACCAGGCTGATCAACCACAACTCCGGCTCGAACTGCTGCGTGTCCGACCCGGAGCCGTCCAACGGCGACATCATCGACGACCACGCCTACCAGATCTCCACCGGCACCAGGCTCCCGACCGCGACCAGGGTCGCGGTGCTCGGCGAGTACGGCGGCCTCGGCAGGCGGATCACCGGCAGCGAGTGGCAGCCGGGAGCCGGGTTCGCCTACGGCGCGCTGTACCCGGACGAGTCGTCGCTGACGAACCGGTACGTCGACATCACCAAGGAGGTCGGCGAGTTCGTGCACGCGCGCGGGCTGTCGGCGTCGGTCTACACCGAGCCGTACGACGTCGAGAACGAGGTCAACGGCTTCTACACCTACGACCGCCGGGTGCTGAAGATGACCGAGTCGCGGGTCCGCGAGGTGAACCAGCGCGTGCTGGCGCTGGCCCGCGGCACGGAAGTCGGCCGTGGCGAACTGGTGTCGCTGAGGGTGACCACGACCGGTTACACGAACCGGTTCCTGCGCCACGCGGACGGCCT
>JBDSAJ010000726.1:0-2885 GCA_039922235.1 Umezawaea sp. | reverse complement strand
CCGGAGGGCTACTCGCCGTTCACCGGCTACAACATGACCGCCTGGGGCAGCAACCGCCGTCCCACCGCGGCCATGGACGGCTTCCTCAACGTGTGACAGGAGAACCCGTGTCCCCCACTCGCCTCGCCCTCCTCACGGCCGCGACGATCGCGACCGTGCTGGCCCCCGTTCCCGCTGTGGCGGCAGCAGCGGCGGCGCTGCCGCCACAGTGCTCGGGTACCGCGCCGATCAAGTGCAGCTTCGCCGTCGCACCGGGCAACTACGACGTCACCGTGGAACTGGGCAGCACCACCAAGGCCGCCGACACCTCGATGTCGGTGGAGGCGCGCAGGCAGGTCCTCAACGCCGTACCCACCACCGCGGGCCAGCTCGTCCGCACCACGAGCACGGTCAACGTCCGCAGCCCGGAGGGACAACCCACCGGCCAGGGCGGCACCGGCACACCGGGGTTGCAGATCACCTTCGGCGGCACCGCTCCCGCGATCGGCTCGCTGACCGTGACCCCGGCCAGTGCCCCGCTGGTGGTCTACCTCGCGGGTGACTCCACCGTCTGCGACCAGCCGACCGCGCCCTACACCGGCTGGGGCCAGTTCCTGCCGACACGGGTGCGCAACGGCGCGGTGGTCGCGAACTACGGCGACTCCGGCGAGAGCTCCGGCAGCTTCCTGTCCAACAGCGCCCTGTTCCCCCGGATGAAGCCGCTGGTCAAGAGCAAGGACCTGGTGCTCATCCAGCTCGGGCACAACGACAAGGACACCACCGCGACCGTGTTCCGCGACAACCTCACCCGACTGGTCAACGGCGTGCGCGAGCGCGGTGGCACCCCGGTGCTGGTCACACCGCCGGTGCGGAGGCTGTTCACCGGCACCAAACTCACCTCGACCGCCTTGCACGTCAACAGCAAGGGCGTGGACCTGCCCTCGGTGATCCGGGCGCTCGGCCGCAGCGCGAACGTGCCGGTGATCGACCTGACCGCCAAGAGCAAGGCGCTGGTCGAATCGCTGGGCACCTCGGCCTCCCAGCGGCTGTACCTGACCAAGGAAGCGGGCGACAACACCCACTTCTCCACGCAGGGCGCCACGGAGATGGCGAACCTCGTCGTGCAGGGCGTGCGCGAGCTGAACCTGCCGCTCGTCAGCTACCTGCGCTGAGACGTCCCGGCTAGCAGACCCAGGAGTGTGAGATCGACCAAGGGACACTCCGCGCATGTGAGGAAAGCGCTTTCCGCAGCCCTGCGAAGTGGGAGAAGATGATGACCTTCACGAGAAGACGGTTGTTGGCGCTCGCCGTGTTGATCACCTTACCGGTCCTGCTCGGCACGCCACCTCAGGCGCTCGCCGCCGGAACCGGGAACGACAACGCGCAGACGCCGAACACCGCCTGCGCGGAGGAGTCGCCACACGCCGAGGGGCCGACCTCCTCGGCCGCCCCCGTCAAGGTCTGGCTGGCGGGCGACTCGACCATGGCCCCTGGCAGCGGTACCTGCGCGGGATGGGGTACCCAGTTCGATCCGCTGTTCACCAACGACGTCACCGTGGTCAACAGCGCGGTGGGCGGGCGCAGTGTGCAGACGTGGCTCTACGACCCCAACGTCAGCGGCACCACGGGGTCGAACGGTGAGTGCGTCGTCAGCCCCAAGGCGTACTCGGCGCGCTGGCAGGCGATGCTCAACTCGCAGAGCGGCATGAAGGCCGGTGACTACCTGGTCATCCAGTTCGGCATCAACGACGGGGACCGCGGCTGTCCCCGGCACGTGGGATCGGCTCGCTACCGAGAGCTGCTGGGCGTGATGGTCAAGGCCGCCAAGGACCGCGGCGCCAAGCCGATCCTGCTCACGCCCGTCGCCGCGATCACGTGCAGCGGCAGCACCGCGGTGGGCAACCGCGGCTTCCTCGCCGACACCACGGCGGTCGGCACCGCGCAGAACGTGCCGGTCATCGACCTGCACAAGCTGAGCTACACGCTCTACAACTCGTTGAAGTTCTGCCCGAACAACGGTGACTACACCCGCGGACCCGTCGGCGCCTTCTTCTGCAACGACCACACCCACTTCGAGCGGGCGGGCGCGCAGCGCATCGCCGAGGTCGTGGCGAAGGCGTTGCGGGACCAGCGGATCGGACTCGCCGGATACCTCAAGTAGCCAGTTCCTGCACCACCGAGGCGTTCCGCCGCCTGAAGATCAACTACCAGGAACGGAATTGGTCATGCACATATCAACGGCGATGCGTGCACTGCTGGTCGCCGCGATGTCGGCGGCCCTCGTGACAGGGTTCACCACATCCCCACAGGCAGCGGGCACCTCTGCCGCTCCTTCGGCCGAGAGGCTGGACCGCGGCCTGATCAGCGTCCACACCGGGCAGGGGAACTTCCTCAGTTGGAGGCAGCTGACCGGTGACGCGCCGGGCACAACGTTCAACGTCTACCGCGACGGCACGTTGGCGACCGCGAAACCGTTGTCCCTCACGAACTTCCAGGACCGCGGCGCACCGGCGAACGCGGGCTACGCGGTTCGCCCGGTGGTGAAGGGAGTGGAGCAGCCGAGCACCGCGTCGGCAGACCGCTCGCTGGCGATGTCCGCGCACACCGACGGTGAGATGGGTGTCACCGCGAGCACGATGGACGTGCCGCTCCAGATCCCGCCGGGCGGCTCGACACCGTCGGGCAGCTACACCTACGAGGCCAACGACGCCAGCGTCGGTGACCTGGACGGCGACGGCCAGTACGAGATCGTGCTGAAGTGGTACCCCACCAACGCCAGGGACAACTCGCAGTCCGGCTACACCGGCAACACGATCGTCGACGCCTACAAGCTCAACGGCACCCGGCTGTGGCGGATCGACCTCGGTCGCAACATCCGCTCGGGCGCGCATTACACGCAGTTCCAG
>JBDSAJ010000725.1:0-6947 GCA_039922235.1 Umezawaea sp. | reverse complement strand
GCCTCTACTGCTGAACAGACGTCCTCGGGCTCCAAGGGCTCCGAGCCGCCGGTCCCCGAGGGCGCCATCACGGTGACCGTCAAGATCCGCCGCTTCAACACCGAGTTCGACGACGAGCCGCGCTGGGACTCCTTCGAGATCCCGGCACTGCCGTCGGACCGCGTGCTGAACCTGCTGCACTACGTGAAGTGGTACCTGGACGGCACCCTGACGTTCCGCCGGTCCTGCGCGCACGGCATCTGCGGCTCGGACGCGATGCGCATCAACGGCGTGAACCGCCTGGCGTGCAAGGTGCTGCTGAAGGACCTGCTGTCCGCGGGCGGCAAGCCGACCACGATCACCATCGAGCCCATCAAGGGTCTGCCGGTCCACAAGGACCTGCTGGTCGACATGGAGCCGTTCTTCGAGGCCTTCCGCGCCGTCCAGCCGTACCTGATCAACTACTCCCCCGAGCCCACGCGGGAGCGGCTGCAGTCGGCGGCGGACCGCGAGCGGTTCGACGACACCACCAAGTGCATCCTGTGCGCCTGCTGCACCACGTCGTGCCCCGTGTACTGGTCGGACGGCTCGTACTTCGGGCCCGCCGCGATCGTGAACGCGCACCGGTTCATCTTCGACAGCCGGGACGAGGGCGCCGAGGAGCGGCTGGACATCCTCAGCGACAAGGAGGGCGTGTGGCGCTGCCGCACGACCTTCAACTGCACCGACGCGTGCCCGCGCGGCATCCAGGTGACCAAGGCGATCCAGGAGGTGAAGCGCGCGCTGCTGTTCAAGCGCGTGTGATCCCGCTTTCAGACCCGACGAAGCCCCCACCCGAGCGCGCTCGGGTGGGGGCTTCGTCGTTCGCGGTCAGAGGCCGAGCTGCGCCAGCTTCGCCTCCTGCTCGGCGGCGCGGCGGGCGCGGGCCTTCTTGGCGCGCAACGACTTCACGTACATGAGCAGGCCCAGCAGGATGCCGAGGAGTGCGACGCCGGTGACGGGGAGGCCCACGTTGCCGAAGGCCGCTTCCATCGGGGTCTTGTTGGCCAGGTGCTTCGGGCCGGGTTTGTTCTGCACGCCGCTGGGCGCGGCGGCCTCGGTCGGTTTGGCCTCGGTGGGCTTCTTCTTCACCTGCGGTGCGCCGTCGACCAGTTTGCCGACGGGTTCGCCCTGGAGCGCGAAGCCGTAGTCGAGGAGCTTGGCCGCCTGCTCGGTGATGGACACCGGTTCCTGCTTGCCGCGCAGCAGCACGACCACCAGGCGCTTGCCGTCGCGTTCGGCCGCGCCGACGTAGGTGTTCAGCGCGTCGTCGGTGAAGCCGGTCCGGCCGCCCAGCGCACCCTCGTAGGAGCCGAGGAGCTTGTTGTCGTTGATGACCTGGACCGTGCCCCTACCGGTCTTGGACGGGAAGTCGATCTGGGGGGTGTTGATCGCCTTGGCGAACTCGGGGTACTTCATGGCCGCGCGGAAGATCAGCGCGACGTCGTAGGCCGACGTGCTCGTGCCGGGGGCGTCCAGGCCGGACGGGGTGATGGCGCGGGTGTCCAGTGCGCCCAGTTCGGCCGCCAGGGCGTTCATCTTGCGGATGGCGCTGGGCACGCCGCCCAGCCGCCGCGCGAGCGCGTGGGCCACGTCGTTGCCGGAGGACATGAGCAGGGCCTGCATCAGCTGCTCGACGGTGTACTCGCCGCCGTTGCGCAGACCGACGCAGCTGCACTCCTGGTCGATGTCCTCCTGCGTCGCGACGACCGTCGTGTCCAGCGGCAGCTCCTTGACCACCACGGTGGCCAGCAGCACCTTCATGACCGATGCGGGGCGCTGCCTGCCGTGCGGGTCGGCGCCCGCCAGCACCGTGCCGGCGTCCGGGTCCGCGATCAGCCAGCTCGCCGCGGTCAGGTCGGACGGCAGCGGCTTCGCGCCGGACGGCAGCACCTCGCCGCACTCGGCCATGCGGTCGCCGCCCACCGGCGTCTCCGGGACGGGCAGCGGACTCGGCGGCTTCGTGCCGTCCGGGACCTGCTCCGACGTGTCGACCGGAGGCGGGGGGCTGAGCCGATTCTCACAGGGTGCCGCCTGCGTGCCTGCCTGCTGCGCGTTGCCTACCGGGGTGGCCAGCGCGGCGGTGGCCATCAGCGTGCACGCGGACAGAACCAGGGCAAGGGCGGGCCGTCGAACGGTGGAAGGCACCAGACCAGGCTATCCACCCCCGTTGAGCGACGTGCACCCACCACGTCCGATACTGCTCCGGTGAAGCTCTCCCGTGGGATGTCCGCGTTCCTGGCCGCCTTCGGGGTGTGGTCGTGGGTGATCTGGCCCACTTTCCTGCGCAACATCTGGAAGGACCCGCGCTCGTGGAACGACGGCGCCACCGCGTTCTTCACCGTGCACCTGGTGCTGGTCGTGGTGTCGCTGGTGTTCGGCACGGTGATCGGGGTGCTGGGTGTGCGCGGGCTCCGCGCTTCGCGTTCCTGACCCACCACGTCTTGGAGGCCTGTTCCGTGGAATTCGTGCGGCTGCTGCTGGTGTTCCTGCACCTGCTCGGCATGGGGATGCTCGTCGCGATGTTCTTCCTGCAGATGCGCGCGGGCTCGGGGGCCCCGTTGAACAAGGGCTGGCTCCACGGCGCCGCGCTGCAGCTCCTGACCGGCTTGGCGCTGGTCGGGCTGTCGCCGTTGACGGACAAGGACTACGACCACATCAAGATCGGTGTGAAGCTGCTGGTGCTCGTGGTGATCGGCGGGCTGGCGATCACCTACGTGCGCAAGCCCGCGGCACCGGCGTGGCTGCCGCGGGCGTTGGCCGGGTTGGTCGTGCTCAACGTGGGGATCGCGGTTTTCTGGACCTGAGGGTCAGGCCTGCCAGCAGGCCCGCTCCGACGAGGCCCGCTGCGGTCCTCGTGCTGGGGCGCGAGGTGTACTGGACGATCGGGCGGATGATCGCCGGGGGCGGCGCGGGGATCGGTTCCTTCGGGAGGTTGTCCCTCGCCGTGGCGGTCCACGCGGTGATGAAGAGCAGGAACTGGGCCACCAGGTTGGCGAAGACCAGGATGCCGATGACCGGGCCGAAGGCGGCGCCCGCAGGCGAACTGGTGACGCTGGACAGGTAGATCGTGGCCACCTGCTTGAGGATCTCGAAGCCGATCGAGGCGGCCAGCGCGCCCTTGACCGCGCTGCGCCAGGTGACCGGGTCCCTGGGGAGCTTCGCCAGCACCCAGAGGAAGACGAGCCAGTTGGCGGCCAGCCCCAGGACGATCGCGGCCAGTTTCAGCAGGAATTCGGCCCAGCCGACGCCTTCCAGGTTCACCAGGCGGAGGAGGAGGTTGCCGAATCCCGAACCCGCGGCCGTGATGCCGAAGGAGACGATCAGGGCAAGACCCAGGCCGAGCAGGGCCAGCAGGTCCTTGAGGTAGGTCTTGAGGAACGGCAGGTCGGCCTTCGGGTGGCCCCACTGGGCGGTGAGGGCGTCCCTCAGGTTGGCCATCCAGCCGAGGCCCGAGTAGGCGGCGCCCAGCAGGCCGAGGACGCCGACCGTGCCCTTGGAATCGATGGCCTGGTCGACGATCTTGTTGAGGGTCTCGCCGAGGCTGCCGGGGACGGCGTGCTGGATGGCCGTCCTGATGTCGACCAGGAGGTCCGGCTGGGAGGACAGGACGATGCCCGCCACGGCGAAGGCGATCATGAGGACGGGGACCAGGGAGAGGACGCTGAAGTAGGTCACCGCGGCGGCGTAGTGGGAGCCGTAGCTCTCCGTGTACCGACCGGCCGCACGCAGGATGTGGTCCACCCACGCGTGCTGACGTCGGAGCTTGGCTAGTTTGGATTCGCTTTCCGCCACGGGAGGACGTTACCCAGAGCTACCTTCTGCTGCACGTCGGCTCGCACGTGCTCAGGCCGGTGAGAGGAAGCCGATCTTCTCGTAGGCCCGCTTGAGCGTGGTGGCGGCTACCTCGCGGGCTCGTTCCGCGCCCTTCGCCAGCACCTTGTCCAGTTCAGCGGGGTCGTCCAGGTAGCCGCGGACACTGGCCTGGAACGGCGTGACGAAGTCGGTGAAGACCTCGCCCAGGTCCTTCTTGAGGTCGCCGTAGCCCTTGCCGTCGTACGCGGCTTCCAACTCGGGGACGGTCTGCCCGGTCAGTGCGGAGTAGATGGTGAGCAGGTTGCTCACGCCGGGCTTGTCCTCCCGGTCGAAGAGGATTTCGCGGCCGGTGTCCGTCACCGCCGAGCGGATCTTCTTGGCGGAGCGCTTGGGGTCTTCCAGCAGCTCGACCACACCGGTGGGGACCGACTTGCTCATCTTCGCCGTCGGGTCCTGGAGGTCGTAGATCTTGGCCGTGTCCTTGACGATGTAGACCTCGGGGATGCGGAAGGTCTTCCCGTACCGCTTGTTGAAGCGGTTGGCCAGGTCCCTGGTCAGTTCCAGGTGCTGGCGCTGGTCCTCGCCCACCGGGACGTGGTGTGCCTGGTAGAGCAGGATGTCCGCCGCTTGCAGGATGGGGTACGTGAAGAGGCCGACGCCCACGTGGTCCGCTGTCTGCCTGGCCGACTTGTCCTTGAACTGGGTCATCCGGCCCGCCTCGCCGAAGCCGGTCAGGCACTGCATGATCCAGCCCAGTTGGGCGTGCTCCGGGACGTGGCTCTGGACGAACAGGGCCGAGCGGTCCGGGTCGATGCCCAGTGCCAGCAACTGCGCCGCCGAGACCCTGGTGTTCTGCCTGAGGGTCTTCGGGTCCTGCTCGACCGTGATGGCGTGCAGGTCGACGACGCAGTAGAACGCGTCGTGGGTGTCCTGCAGTGCCACCCACTGCTTCACCGCACCCAGGTAGTTGCCCAGGTGGAACGAGCCCGCTGTCGGCTGGATGCCGGACAGGACTCGGGGACGGCTGGTGGGTGCGCTGTTCTCGGTCGACACGGTGCTGATTGTGCCGGGTGCTCAGGCCTGGGTGGTGGCCGGTGCCGGCGTGGGGGTGTCCTGGGCGGGCGGAATGACCACGCGCTGGTTCTGCTCGGACACGACCACGCCCTTGCGGCGGCGCAGGAAACCGGTGACCAGACCGATGACGCCCACCGCTACCGCGCCAACGCCGACCGGGCCCGCCAGCGCGCTGTCGAACGCGCTCTGGGCGACGTTGCCGTCGGCGGCCAGAGCGACCCCCGGCAGCAGCAGGACGGACGTGGGGCACACGACGACCAGACTCAAAGCCGCACTGCGACCGCGCACTGCCGAGCCTCCTCTGAAGACAGCCGTCACCGCTTCGGGTGAACTGTGTGGCCTGGATGCCGCGACGGTACCGAAGCTGTGCGATTGTCATCGGCCACTTCGGTGAACGCGAACGGCCGAAGGTTAGCGCTCGACCGGTTCGCGCTCCACGAGTGGGGTCTACCTCACAGTTTCGACTCGGCCATACGTCGTAGTGCGCTGCCTCGCCGGGCGACCCGCGAGCGCGGCCGTGGCGTGCAACTGCTCGGCAGTCCTGGCGGACCCGTGCTCGGAGCCCGCCATGCGGCTGATGGTCTCCTCCATGAGCGTTCCGCCCAGGTCGTTGGCGCCACCCCGGAGCACCTCCGAGGTGCCCTCGTCGCCGAGCTTCACCCACGAGACCTGCACGTTGTCGATCCGACCGTGCAGTGCGAGGCGCGCGAACGCGTGCACCGCGCGGTTGTCGCGGCGGGTCGGGCCGGGACGGGCGACGCCCGCCAGGTAGATGGGCGCGTTGCGGTGGACGAAGGGCAGGCCGACGAACTCGGTGAGCCCGCCGGTGCGGTCCTGGAGGGCGGCGAGGGTGCGGAAGTGGCCCAGCCAGTGACCCGGATGGTCTACGTGGCCGTACATCATCGTGGACGACGAGCGGATGCCGACCTCGTGCGCGGTGCCGACGACTTCGAGCCACGTGGCGGTCGGCAGCTTGCCCTTGGTGAGCACCCAGCGGACGTCGTCGTCGAGGATCTCGGCGGCCGTGCCGGGGATCGTGTCGAGACCCGCGTCCTTCAGCTCCTGGAGCCACTCGCGGACGCTGACGCCCGCCTTGGCGGCGGCGCTGACGATCTCCATCGGGCTGAACGCGTGGACGTGCATCCCCGGCAGCCGCTTCTTGATCGCCCGAACGACGTCCGCGTAGTACGTGACCGGCAGCTTCGGGTCGATGCCGCCCTGCATGCAGACCTCGGTGGCGCCCGCGTCCCACGCCTCCTGCGCGCGGTCCGCCACCTCCTCGGTGGACAGCCGGAACGCGTCCGCGTCCCGCTCGCGCTGCGCGAACGCGCAGAAGCGGCAGCCGACGTAGCAGACGTTGGAGAAGTTGATGTTGCGGTTGACCACGTAGGTGACGTCGTCGCCGACCACGCTCGCGCGCAGCTCGTCGGCGAGGCGGGTCATGGTCTCCAGTGCGTCGCCGTCGGCCGTCAGGAGCGCCATGGCCGCGTCGGTGTCGTCGAGGATGCCCGCCGGGTTGTCCGCGGCCAGGCGAAGGGCATGACGAACCTCCGCCTCCATCTGATTGCCGGCTCCGCCGGCGGCGGGGAGCCTGGAGATCGCCTTGGGGACGCTCAGGGACGACCAGTCGCCGTAGACGGTCTCGAAGTCGCCGCGGCGGTCCTCGGTGCGGCCCTCGGTGTCGATGGACGTGTTGAGGTCCGCGCGGCCGTAGGTGTCGACGCCGCCGTCCGGCTCCTGCCACTCCCGCCCGACGACCTCGGCGGAAGCGTTTGCGAGGCCGTCGGCCTGCGCCAGCGCGGCGACGTGGCCGGTGAGCCTGCTGTCGATCCACTGGCCCGCCATCGCGCGCACGTAGCGCGGGTAGACGTTGAGGCGTTCCCGCAGGTCGTAGCCGACGGCCTTGGTCCGCTCGACCAGCTCGTCGATGTGCGGCCACGGGCGTTCGGGGTTCACGTGGTCCGGGGTGATCGGCGAGACGCCGCCCCAGTCGTCGACGCCCGCGCGCAGCATCATCGGGAACTCGTCGCCGACCACGC
>JBDSAJ010000724.1:0-2628 GCA_039922235.1 Umezawaea sp. | reverse complement strand
CGTCGGCCTCGGCGGCGGACAGCGGCCTGCCGACCTCGCGGGAGAGCCGGTCGACGTGGTCGTCGTCCCGGTAGAACCGGGATTGCAGGCGGGTCAGCCCGTTGCCCATCGGGAACGGCCCGAAGTTGGCCTGCGACAACGTGATCGAGGCGCGTTCGGGGCTCTCCTCGTCGTCGACCGGCGGACCGTCCAGCACGTACTGCCGGTCCGCGGCGAGCGCCAGTTCCAGCAGCACGCCCGCGAAGCAGGACCCCGGCTCGATCAACGCGATCAGGCTGCGACTGGTCACGTCGAGCCGCTTCAGCACCCGCTTCCAGTAGTGCCGGACCTCGTTGGCCAGCCAGTCGGTGCCCTCCAGCACGACCCGCTCGTGCGCGAGCACCAGCGCCGGGTCGCCGGAGGTGCGGATCAGCCACGTGCCCAGCTCGGTCTCGTTGCAGCGCAGGCGGAGGACGAGGTCGTCCAGCTCCCGCGCCACCGCGAGCAACCAGCTCGACGCGTCAACGGACTCCGGAACGGCGTCGCGGGGACCGCGCACGGTGATCTCCACCGTGCCCGCCGGGCGGTCGAGCACCGCCATGACGTGCGGGTACTCGACCCGATCCGCGTCAACCGTGCGTCGCAACGGGGTCAGCTCGATCCCCGTGGCATCCAGCGGCCGGGTGCCGGCCTCGACCAACTGCGCCGCCCGTGCCGCCACGGCCTCGGTGAAACCCCGCCGTGGAGCCAGTTCGTCCACCAGCCGCCACTCGACGGCCGTCTTGCCCTTCAGCCCGTCGCTGCGGGTGGCGAACACGTCGGCGCGGTCCTTGCGCACGCGGCGCTTGTCCACCAGCCGGGTCAGCCCGCCGGTGCCGGGCAGCACGCCCAGCAGCGGCACCTCGGGCAGTGCCACGGTGGAGGAGTTGTCGTCGATCAGCACGATCCGGTCGCAGGCCAACGCCAGCTCGTACCCGCCGCCCGCACAGGTCCCGTTCACCGCGGCCAGGTACGTCTGGCCGGAGTGCTCGGTGGCGTCCTCCATGCCGTTGCGCGTCTCGTTGGTGAACTTGCAGAAGTTCACCTTCCACGCGTGCGACGACGCCGCGAGCATCCGGATGTTCGCCCCCGCGCAGAAGACACCGGGCTTCGCGCTGGTCAGCACGACCGCGCGGACACCGGGGTGCTCGAACCGCAGCCGCTGCGTGGCGTCGTACAGCTCGATGTCCACGCCGAGGTCGTAGGAGTTGAGCTTCAGCTCGTAGCCGGGGACCAAGCCGCCCTGCTCGTCGACGTCCATCTCCAGCCACGCCACCGGTCCGTCCACCCGCAGCTTCCAGTGCCGGTAGGAGTCCGGGTGCCGGTCGAAGGTGATCTCCGGGGCCATGGTGAACGCCCTCCTCGTCGTGGGGTTCGACCCAAGTGTCTACACCACACCTCCACTCCGTCAAGGTTCTGTAGAACGATCTAGAAGTCGCTCGGGTCGATCCGCGTCCTGGTCAGGTAGCCCGGCCACGACGACTTCGGCGCCTTGTCGGGGTTCCGCCGCACCTGCTCCACGACCAGCCGCTTCAACTCGACCTCGATGTCCAGCCGCGGGTAGCGCTCCTCGAACGCCGCGCTGCCCGCACCGAAGTCGGCCAGCACGCCGAGGCGGGTCAGCAGGGTGATCGGGCCCCGGCGTTCGGCGATCTGCCCGGAAGTGTGCAGCGCGATCGCCTCCCAGACCTGGTCCACGGCCTGCGACGGCACGCCTTCCGCAGTGAGGAACGCGGCGGCGGCGTCCGCGCCCTCAACCTCGAACCGGACCGGCCCGTCGAACGCGTCAGCGGTGCCGATGTCGTGCAGCGCGCACGCCTGGAACAAGGTCGCACGGTCGTGCTCGACGCCGTCGCGCTCGGCGATGGCGGCGGCGTGCAGGTACGTCCGCACGCTGTGGTTGAGCACGGAGGGCACCTCGTGCAGGCGGGCGAAGTCCAGCACCCGCAGGGAGAGCGGGTCAGTGGGCAGAAGGGTCATGCGCCGCAGGCTAGTGCTGTGGCCGCAATCCTCACCGTGCTCGCACGGCCCTGGACGGCACGAAACCCGGCCACCGCACTACTGCCACCGCGCCTGGCCCTCCGCGATCGCCGTCTCCCACGGTCCCAGGTCGTCTGCGAGGTCGGCAGGGCACCGGCCGACGGCGGCGTCCCTGCCGACCAGCGCGACCAGTTCCCCCAGCGCGATGCCCGCCCGCCGGCGCTCGACCGCTGCCCAGTGCGCGTCGACCAGTCGCTCCAGCGCGATCGCCTGGTTGGCGACGTCGTTGGCCTTCCGTGCGATGTGGACGCTGGGCGACTACCGTTACCTGAAGTGTGAGCGAGTGCGAGTCCGCCCTGTTCAGGCAGTCGTCACCTTGCGGTGGCGGCGTTGACCCGGACGGGGTCCGGGTCTTCCCGTGGCAGTACCCGCTGCCCGCGCGATGCGGGTCTGACGGGGGTTGCCCTCGGGCTCACGACGGGCGTTCGCCACGGCGGTGTGCAGCTTCGCGCTGCGAGCCTGGGTGCACAACGACGGCAAGTAGGCCAGGGAGCACCACCGTGGCCGATTTCACTCGGGGGTTTTGACCCTTGAACTTGTCGATCGGGCAGGCTCTACGACCTGCCCTTT
>JBDSAJ010000723.1:0-9544 GCA_039922235.1 Umezawaea sp. | reverse complement strand
GGGTGCGCGGCGTTTGGGTGTGGACGGTGCTGGTGGCGGCTTTGGTGGGGGTTGGGTTGGTATCGGGTGCGGTCCAAGCCCCACCCCGGTCCGGCGAGGGGACTGACTTGTTCCTGCGGTGCTTCGGGTTCTGCTTGCTCGACTGCAGGTCGGTGGTGGGCTGGTTCAGCCTGTGGTGGGTCCAGACTCCGGTTCTGTTAGCTCGGCTGCACGTGTGTGGTGGGCTGGTTCAGCTGCGGTGGTCCAGACTTGCGTTCCGTTGCGTTGGCTTGTCCGCGCACAATGGTGGCCGGCCCACGCGGTAGCCACGTGAGCCGGACCGAGCATCACCTACGGTCTCGCCACGGCGTTGTGGTTGTGGGACCGGGTGGTCCCACAACTCAACCTCTCGTCGTGGTCAGTGGTCAGTGGTCGGCGATGTCGTTGGCCGCCACGTAGCCGAACGTCATGGCCGGTCCGATTGTCGAGCCCGCTCCGGCGTAGCTGTGTCCCATGACTGCCGCGCTGGCGTTGCCCGCCGCGTACAGGCCTGGGATGACGGTTCCGTCCGGCCTGAGGACTCTGGCGCGGGCGTCGGTGCGCATGCCGCCCTTGGTGCCCAGGTCGCCTGGCACGATCTTGAAGGCGTAGTACGGCGCTGCCCACAGCTGGGCCAGGCTGGAGCTGGGGGTTACCGCTGGGTCGGTGTAGTAGTGGTCGTAGGCGCTGTCGCCTCGGTGGAATTCCGGGTCGCTGCCTGCGCGGGCGAAGGCGTTGAACTGGCTGACCGTGGCCTTGAGTGCGCCTGGGGGGACGCCGATCGCGGTGGCCAGTCCTTCTAGGCTCCAGTTCTTCACGACCGCGCCCGACTGGTACCAGGAGTCCGGGAGTGGCAGCGTCGGGGCGATGTCCTTGAACAGGTAGCGGTTGCGGTAGTTCTGGTCGACGATCAGCCACGCCGGGATGCACGGGTCGGTGGGGTTCTTGTCGTACATGACGTGTACGACGTCGCTGTAGGGGCCTGCCTCGTTGACGAAGCGCTTGCCCGCGCTGTTGATCATCAGGCCGCCGGGCAGGGTTCGTTCGGCCAGGCAGAAGTAGGGCGCGTCTGGGGTGGGGATCGCTGGGCCCCACCAGGCGTCTTCCATCAGGTCCAGTGCTGCGCCTGCCCGCTGGCCCGCGCGGTGGCCGTCGCCGGTGTTCTCCTTGGCGCCGACCGTCCAAGCGGTGCCGATGGGCTGGCGCTGGTACTGGGCGCGCATTGCCGCGTTGTGCTCGAAGCCGCCGGAACCGACGATGACGCCGCGCCTGGCCTTGAGCAGGCCCTGTGCGCCGTTCTTCTGAACTACCACGCCGGTGACGGCGCCGTTCTCGACGTTCAAGTCGACCAGTGGGGTGTTGAGCCAGACGGGCACGTTCGCGGACATGAGGCCTGCGCGCAGGCCGCCCGCCAGAGCTTGGCCCATGGTGAGGGGTTTTTGGCCCAGTAGAGCGGCTTTCGTACCGCGTGCCAGGGCAGCGGTCGCTACTCCGAAGCCCTTCGCGTTCACCAGTGACAGCGCCAGCCACTTGTAATCGGCACCGAAGATGACCATGCCCGCTGGTGTGGCCAGGTACGGGGCGTTCAGGTTGGCCAGTTCGGCGCCCAGGACGTTTCCGTCGAGTTGGTCCGGCTCGATCGACCTGCCGTTGGGCAGGCCGCCCGGCAGTTCCGGGTAGTAGTCGCTGTAGCCCTCCATCCAGCGGAATCGCAGGGGGCTGTTGCGGATGACGAAGGAGATCATCGCCGGGCCGTTGGCGAGGTAGGCCTGCTGTCGCGCGGCGGGCACGGTGTTGCCCACCACGGCGGCCAGGTAGGCGGATGCCTTCTGCGGGGTGTCGGGGACCCCGGCCGCCAGCAGCACCTCGTTGTTGGGCACCCAGATCCCCGCGCCCGATCTGGCCGCCGATCCGCCGTAGGTCGGGGCTTTCTCCACGACCAGGCAGCTCAGTCCGCGCTTGGCGGCGGTCAGCGCGGCGGTCATGCCCGCCGCGCCCGCGCCGACCACGATGACGTCGTACTCCCCCAGCGGCGGTGCGGCGCTCGCGCCCGGTTCCGCGCTCGCTTCGCCGGGGAACCGGCCGATCAGACTTGCGGCCAGCGTGAAGCCGGCTCCTGCCAGGACTTGGCGGCGGTTCGGGAGTCCTTCGGGGACAGGCATGGGTCAGCGCTCCAGCTCCGTGGTGGCGGGGGAAACCTTGCGGTGGTCCCGGCTGGCCGCGCGGCCCGCGCTCATCCGGGGACTTTCCAGTACGGGTCGCGCAGGCGCCGCTTGTACAGCTTGCCGTTGGGGTCGCGCGGCAGCTCCTCGACGTAGTCGACGGTGCGCGGCAGCTTGAACTTCGCGAGCCGTTCGGCGGCGAACGCGAGCAGGTCCTCGGTGAACTCCTCGCCGGGCACGACGGGCTGGACGACGGCCTTGATCTGCTCGCCCCAGTCCGGGTGCGGCACGCCGAACACGGCGACGTCGGCCACCTTGGGGTGGCAGGCCAGTTCGCCCTCGATCTCGGCGGGGTAGATGTTCACGCCGCCGGAGATGATCAAGTCGCTCTTGCGGTCGCAGAGGAACAGGTAGCCGTCCTCGTCGAGGTAGCCGATGTCCCCCAGCGTGAACAGGTTGCCCAGCCGCGCGGTCCGGGTCTTCTCCGCGTCCTTGTGGTACTCGAACGTGGCCGTGCCCATGCGCATGTAGACCAGGCCCTGCTCGCCCGCGGGCAGCTCGGTGCCGTTCTCGTCGAACACCTGGACCACCGACGACGGCCACGGCAGCCCGACCGATCCCGGTTTGCGCAGCCACTCCTCGGCGCTGATCGCGGTGCCGCCGCCCTCGGTCGCCGCGTAGTACTCGATCACGACCGGCCCCCACCAGTCGAGCATCCGCCGCTTGACCTCGTTCGGGCACGGCGCCGCTCCGTGGATCATCGCGCGCAGCGACGACAGGTCGTAGCGCGACCGCACCTCGTCCGGCAGCGCCAGCAGCCGGTGGAACTGGGTCGGCACCATGTGGCTGTGCGTCACGCGGTGGCGCTCGATCAGCCGCAGCATCTCCTCGGGGTCCCAGTGGTCCATCAGGACCGCGGTGTGGCCGAGCTGGATCGAGATGACGACGAAGTTCAGCACCGCCGTGTGGTAGAGCGGCGACCCGCACAGGTGGACGTGCCCGTCGAACGGCTTGATGCCGAAGATGCCGAAGAACCACGCGGCCGACGGCGGGACCACGTCCGGATCGGCTCCGGTCAGCGGCCTGCGCACGCCCTTGGGCCGCCCGGTGGTGCCGGAGGTGTACAGCATCGGCGACCCCGCCGTGCGCACGTCCGGGCGGCCCACCGGTTCGCCCTCCCCCAGCCTGCTCAACGGCTGGAAGCCGGGGACGTCACCGACCGCGAAGTGCGCCTCCGCTGGCAGGTCGGCGCGCGCCGCGGCGTCGACCGCGACGGCGGCGAACCGCTCGTGCGCGACGAAGGCCTTGGCACCGCTGTCCTGCACGAGGTAGGCGACCTCGGGTCCGACCAGGTGCCAGTTGACCATGACGACGTACAGCCCGGTCTGCAGCGCCGCGAAGTAGACCGCGACGAGTTCAGCGCTGTTGGGCAGCATCAGCACGATGCTGTCGCCCGGTTCCAGCCCCATGGCCTGGAAGCCGCGCCCGTACCGGTCAGCGGTCGCCGCGAGATCACGGTAGGTGGTCTCCCGGCCGTCCGGGGCGACGAGCGCACACCGGTCCGGCTCGGCCGCAGCGATGTTCCACAGTCCTTCGGAGGTCACGCGAACGCTCCTGTCCTCGCGGCTACATCAGCTCAAATTAGAACGTGTTCCACCGGAAGGCAAGCGTCAGCGACAGCGCGGATCGATGCCGCGTCCCGGCAGCCGACGATCACCGTCGACACCCCGGCGGCCCGCCAGCGGCCGAGATCCGCACGTACCTCGTCGGCCGTGCCGACGATGGAGATCTCGGCGACCATCTCGTCCGGCACGGCCTGCGCCGCCTCTTCCTTGCGCCCCGCGAGGAAGAGCTTGCCGATGTCCTCCACCACCTCGCGGTAACCCATGCGGGAGAACACCTCCGCATGGAAGTTCATCCCCGGCGCCCCCATCCCGCCCAGGTACAGGGCGACCACCGGCTTCAGCGCGGCCCGCACACCCACCGCGTCATCGGTCACCACCACCTGGCACATGGCGGCGATCTCGAAGTCCTCCCTGGTCCGCCGCGCGCCCGGCGTGGCGAACCCCTCGTCCAGCCACTCGTCGTACATCGCCGCGAGCCTGGGCGCGTAGTAGATCGCCAGCCACCCGTCGGCGATCTCGGCGGCGAGCGCGACGTTGCGCGGACCCTCGGCGCCGAGCCAGATCGGCAGGTCGGCGCGCAGCGGGTGGGTGATGGGCCGCAACGGCTTGCCGAGCCCGGTCGCGCCAGGTCCCCGGTACGGCAACGGGTAGTGCGGGCCGTCGTTGCGCACGGGTTGCTCGCGGGCGAGCACCTGTCGGATGATCGACACGTACTCCCTGGTCCTGGCAAGGGGTTTGCCGAACGGCGCGCCGTACCAGCCCTCGACGACCTGCGGTCCGGACACGCCGAGCCCCAGCACGAACCGCCCGCCCGACAGGTGGTCCATGGTCAGCGCCTGCATCGCGCAGGAGGCGGGCGACCGCGCCGACAACTGCGCGACGGACGTGCCCAGCCGCACCCGCGAGGTGGACGACCCCCACCACGCCAGCGGCGTGAACGCGTCGGATCCCCATGCCTCGGCGGCGAACACCGCGTCGAAACCGGCTTCCTCGGCCGCCGTCACCAGCTCCGCCGCGTCGGCGGGGGGCTGCGCGCCCCAGTACCCGAGCTGTAGGCCCACCTTCATGCCCGACCTCCTCGATCACCTGGCATCTTGCCACGAAATCGAGAACCTGTTTCACTTTGATTCGTGACCAAGCCGCTCAGTGCTTCGCTCGAGGTTGGCTTCGACTACACGCGTTCGCTCGGCCGCACGCTCGGCGGCTTCATGACGGGTCTGCGGCAGCGGCGCGTGACCGGCGTGCGCGGCTCGGACGGGCGCGTGCACGTGCCGCCCGCCGAGTACGACCCCGTCACCGCCGAACCCCTCACCGACGTGGTCGACGTGGCGTCGACGGGTGTCGTGCGGAGCTGGTCGTGGGCGGCCGAACCGCTGGAGGGCCAACCGCTCGACCGGCCGTTCGCCTGGGCGCTGGTCCAGCTGGACGGGGCCGACACCTCGATGCTGCACGCCGTGGACGCCGGGTCGCCCGACCGGATGCGGACCGGGATGCGGGTCCGGGTGCGCTGGGCCGACGAGCGGGTGGGCGCCATCACCGACATCGCGTGCTTCGAGCCGTCCGACGAGCCGTCAGCCGAACCGCTGGCCGACGAGGGCGACCCGGTCACGATGATCACCACCCCCGTGCGGTTGCACTACGAGCACACCGCGGCGCCAGCGGAGAGCGCGTTCCTGCGCGGACTCGCCGAGGGACGGCTGCTCGGCCAGCGCTGCCCGGTGTGCCGCAAGGTCTACGTGCCACCGAGGCCCGCCTGCCCCACCGACGGCGTGCCGACCGAGGAGGAGGTGGAACTGTCCGACCACGGGACGGTGACCACCTTCTGCATCGTCGACGTGCCGTTCCTCGGGCAGCGGATCACCCCGCCCTACGTCGCGGCCTACGTGCTGCTGGACGGCGCGGACATCGCGTTCCTGCACCTGGTGCTCGGCTGCGCCGCCGACGAGGTGCGGATGGGGATGCGGGTCGAGGCCGTGTGGAAACCGCGCGAGGAGTGGGGGCCGACGTTGCAGAACATCGACCACTTCCGCCCCTCCGACGAGCCCGACGCCCCGTACGACAGCTACTCCCAGCACCTGTGACGAGAGGAGCTCGACCCATGCCGGACGTCGCGGTCGTCGGCTTCGCCCAGACGCCCTCCGTGCGCAGGACGACCGGGACCACCAACGGTGTCGAGATGCTGGTGCCGATCTTCCACGAGGTGCTCAGCGGTCTCGGCCTGACCAAACCGGACATCGGCTTCTGGTGCTCGGGGTCGTCGGACTACCTGGCGGGGCGGGCGTTCTCGTTCGTCTCCGCGGTCGACGCGATCGGCGCCTTCCCCCCGATCGTGGAATCGCACGTGGAGATGGACGCCGCCTGGGCCCTGTACGAGGCGTGGGTGAAGATCCGCACGGGCGAGGTCGACACCGCGCTGGTCTACGGCTTCGGCAAGTCCTCCGCCGGTCAACTTCGCCGGGTGCTGGCGCTGCAACTCGACCCCTACCTGGTGACGCCGCTGTGGCCGGACTCGGTCGCGCTGGCGGGCATCCAAGCCAGGTTGGGCATCGAGAACGGCCTGTGGAGCGAGCGCGCCATGGCCGAGGTCGTCGCGCGCAGCCGGTCCGAAGCGCGGGCGAACCCGCTCGCGCAGCTCTCCGGCGAGTTCGACGTCGACGACCTGCTCGCGGAGCCCTACCTGGCCGACCCGTTGCGCGCGCACGACTGCGCGCCGATCACCGACGGGGCGGCCACGATCGTGCTGGCGTCCGGCGATCGCGCCCGCGAGCTGTGCGAACGCCCGGCGTGGATCACCGGCATCGACCACCGGGTCGACTCGCCGAGCCTCGGTGGGCGCGACCTCACGACGTCGCCGTCCGCGGTGGCTGCGGGCAAGGCGGCGGGAGCCGACGGCGTCACGGTGGCGGAGCTGCACGCCCCGTTCAGCCACCAGGAGATCCTGCTGCGCCAGGCACTCGGGCTCGGCGACGAGGTGCGGATCAACCCCTCCGGCGGCGCGCTGAGCGGCAACCCGATGTTCGCGACCGGGCTGGCGCGGATCGGCGAGGCGGCTCGGCGGGTGCTGAACGGGGAGGCCGAGCGCGTGCTGGGGCACGCCACGAGCGGACCTCTGCTCCAGCAGAACCTGGTCTGCGTGATGGAGGGACGGGACTGATGGCCAAGCAGCAGGCCGCGGTGGTCGGCACCGGCCAGACCCACCACGCCGCGAAGCGGCTCGACGTGTCCATGGCGGGGCTCTGCCGGGAGGCGATCGACCGGGCGATGGCCGACGCAGGGGTGGACTGGCCGGACATCGACGCCGTCGTGCTCGGCAAGGCGCCGGACCTGTTCGAGGGCGTGATGATGCCCGAGCTGTTCCTCGCGGACGCGTTGGGCGCCAACGGGAAACCGCTGCTGCGCGTGCACACCGCCGGATCGGTCGGCGGCACCACGGCGAACGTCGCGGCCAGCCTCGTGCAGGCCGGTGTGCACCGGAAGGTGCTCGCCGTGGCGTTCGAGAAGCAGTCGGAGTCCAACGCGATGTGGGCGCTGTCCGTGCCCGTCCCGTTCACCATGCCGGTGCACGCGGGTGCGGGCGGCTACTTCGCGCCGCACGTGCGCTCCTACATCCGCCGCTCCGGCGCGCCGGAGCACATCGGCGCGATGGTGGCGGTCAAGGACCGGCGCAACGGCGCCCTCAACCCGTACGCGCACCTGCGCCAGCCGGACATCACGCTGGAGTCGGTGCGGGCGTCGCGGATGCTGTGGAACCCCATCCGCTACGACGAGACGTGCCCGTCCTCCGACGGCGCGTGCGCGGTGGTCATCTCGGACGAGCCGACCAGCGGGCGGGCCGCGTGGATCCACGCCACCGCGCTGCGCACCGAACCGACCACGTTCGCCGGCCGGGACCAGGTCAACCCCCAGGCGGGCCGGGACGCCGCCGCGGCGCTGTGGAAGCAGGCCGGGATCACCGACCCGCTGTCCCAGGTGGACGTCGCCGAGATCTACGTGCCGTTTTCCTGGTTCGAGCCGATGTGGTTGGAGAACCTCGGTTTCGCCGAGGAGGGGCTGGGCTGGAAGCTCACCGAGGCGGGCGCCACCGAGATCGGCGGCAGGCTCCCGGTGAACCCCAGCGGCGGCGTGCTGTCCTCGAACCCGATCGGCGCGTCGGGCATGCTGCGGTTCGCCGAGGCGGCGATGCAGGTGATGGGCCGCGCGGGCGACCACCAGGTCGACGGGGCGCGCACGGCGCTGGGGCACGCCTACGGCGGCGGTTCCCAGTTCTTCGCGATGTGGGTCGTCGGCTCGGAGAGGTCGGGTGTGCGGTGAAGTTCAGCGTGGGCATCGCGATGAGTCCGCTGGACCAGTTGACCGAACTGGCCAGGACGGCCGAGGAGTGCGGCTACGACTCCGTGGCGCTGCCGGACTCGCTGTTCTTCTCGGAGAAGGTGTCGGCCGAGTACCCGTACACGCCCGACGGCTCGCGGATGTGGAACGAGGAGACCCCCTGGGTCGACCCGATGGTGGCGGCCGCGGCGATGGGTGCGGTCACCGAGCGGATCCGCTTCTACACCCAGGTGCTCAAGCTCGGCTCCCGCAACCCGCTGCTGCTGGCCCGCCAGGTCGGGTCGGTGGCGAACCTGACCGGCGACCGCTTCGGGCTGGGCGTGGGGCTCGGCTGGGCGCCCGAGGAGTTCGAGTGGTGCGGCGCGCCGTTCGAGAACCGGGGCAAGCGGGCCGACGAGATGATCGAGGTGCTGCGGCTGGTGCTCGGCGGCGGCATGGTCGAGTACCACGGCGAGTTCTTCGACTTCGACCGGCTGCGGATGAGCCCGGCCCCGGCGAGCCCGGTGCCGTTCTACGTCGGCGGCCACACCCCCGTCGCGCTGCGCCGGGCGGCTCGCGTCGGCGACGGCTGGACGTCGGCGATGATCAAGTTCGACGACCTGCGGACGGTGATCGAGCGGCTGGCCGAGCTGCGGGCGTCGTACGAACGCGCTTCGGAGCCGTTCGAGATCCAGGCGGTGTGCGTGGACCGGTTCGGCCTGGACGGCTACCGGCAACAGGCCGAGATCGGCGTGACGGACGCGATCGTCGTCCCGTGGCTGTTCTACGGCGTGGGCTTCGACGGTCCGCTGGCGGCGAAGAAGGACGGCCTGCGGCGGTTCGCCGACGAGGTCATCAGCCGGATGTGAGGAGTGGGCGGCATGACGGTCGACGCGATCACCTGGACCGCATCGGAGGTCGAGCACCCGGCGCGCACCGCGTCGTGGCGGTCGATGGAGGCGGTGACCAAGGGCGCCAAGGACGAGTGGCTGGCGCTGTTCGCCGACGACGGCGTCGTGGAGGACCCGGTCGGCCCGTCGATGTTCGACCCGGAGGGCAAGGGGCACCACGGCAAGGAAGGGATCGCCGCGTTCTGGGACCTCGCCATCGCGTTGGCCGAGCGGTTCGAGTTCGCCATCCACGACTCGTTCGCCGCGGGCCACGAGGTCGCCAACGTCGGCACGATCAGCGCGTTCCTGCCGGGCGGCAGCCGGATCGACACCGAGGGCGTGTTCGTCTACCGGGTCGGGCCGGATGGTCTGATCGAGTCCATGCGCGCGTTCTGGGAGGTCGACCGCGCGATGGCCACGCTTCGCCAGGTCTGAGTATTTGCGATTATGCATTAAACAATCACCCGACAGAACCGTTGATCATGGCTTTTCGGCTGGGACGGTGTCGGGGTCCTGTTATATGCTCGTGATATGACAGATC
>JBDSAJ010000722.1:0-13974 GCA_039922235.1 Umezawaea sp. | reverse complement strand
GGAACTGGCGACCGTCGTGCTCCAGGCGCTGCGCTGGACGGTGAAGCTGGCCGCGGAGTGCCAGACGCGCGACCTGGACGTCCCGGACTGGATCACCACGTCGCTGGAGGAGTGACTCCTCGACGGGAACTCGGACACCCCCGACGCGCAGCGTTGGGGTCTCTACCTGTGCCCCACACCGCGAGTCGAACCTTCACACACCCCGATGCGCGCGGGAGGGTGTCCGACCGCGGAGTTCAGGGTGTTGGAGTGAGGGACACGGGGTGTCTGAGCGAGGGACTCGCGAGTACCTGACCGGCTCGCTACGCGCCGGAGGGCACCGGTGTCGGCAGCAGCTCCCCGACCAGCGCTCCGACCTGGTCGGACTCGATGAGGAACGCGTCGTGGCCGTGCTCCGACGTGATGACCCGCAGGTCGTCCGCGGTGCTGATGCCCGCTGCCAGTTCCCGCTGCTGGACCAACGGGAACAGCCGGTCGGTGTCCGCGCCCGCGACGATCGTACGGGCGGTGACCCGGCGGAGCGCGGCTCGCACACCGCCCCGGTCGCGGCCGACGTCGTGGCTGTTCATCGACTCGGTCAGCACGACGTAGCTGTCCGGGTCGAAGCGACGGACCAGCTTGTCGGCGTGGTGGTCCAGGTAGGACTCGACGGCGAACCTGCCGTCGCCCTGCGGGTCCCGACCGAAGCGGGCGGACAGCTCGGCCTCGGTGCGGTAGCTGATGTGGGCGATCCGGCGGGCGATCCCCAGTCCCAGCACGGGATCGGCGCGGATGGCGTGGACCTGCGCGGACGCCAGCGCGATCTGCTCGGCCGATGACGCGGCGGGCACTGCCAGCAGCAGCAACGACTTCAGCCGGTCCGGGTGACCGACACCCCATTCGAGCGCGCGCATCCCGCCCATCGAGCCGCCGAGGACGGCGGCCCAGGAGTCGATGCCGAGCGCGTCGGTCAGCGCGACCTCGGCGGCGACCTGGTCGCGGGCCGTGACGAGCGGAAACCTTGTGCCCCAGCGCTTTCCGTCCGGGGCGGCGGAGAGCGGGCCGGTGCTGCCCTGGCAGCCGCCCAGCACGTTCGGGACGACGATGAACCAGTGCGCCGGGTCCAGCTGCTTGCCGGGGCCGACCAGCGCGTCCCACCAGCCGGGGGTGGGGTGGCCGGGTTCCGCCGCTCCGGAGACGTGGCTGTCGCCGGTCAGCGCGTGCAGCACGAGCACCGCGTTGGAGCGGTCGGCGTTCAGCGTTCCCCAGGTCTCGTAGGCCAGGCGGAAGTCGGGCAGGCCTGCCAGCGGGCCGCCGCCGGTGAACCAGAGCCGACGGCCTTCCGGGTCACCCTCGCGCCACCCGCCGGTGGCGCGAGGGGTATCACCAGGAGTGGTCACAGAGCGGACTTCGCGGCGCGGAACCCCGCTTCCAGGTCGGCCTTGAGGTCCTCAAGGCCCTCGATCCCGACCGACAGCCGGACCAGGCCGGGCGTGACGCCCGTGGTGACCTGCTCCTCCGGGGTCAGCTGGCTGTGCGTGGTGCTGGCCGGGTGGACGATCAGGCTGCGGACGTCGCCGATGTTCGCGAGCTGGCTGAACAGCTCGGTGCCGTCCACGAACGCGCGGCCCGCGTCGACCCCGCCGCGGAGTTCGAACGAGACGATCGCCCCGGCGCCCTTGGGCAGGTACTTCCGCGCGTTCTCGTACCACGGGCTCGACGGCAGGCCCGCGTAGTGCACCTTCTCGACCTCGTCCCGCTGCTCCAGCCACTCGGCGAGCGCCTGCGCGTTCGCCACGTGCTTGTCGATGCGCAGCGACAGGGTCTCGATGCCCTGGAGGACGAGGAAGCTGTTGAGCGGCGCGATGGCAGCGCCCGTGTCGCGCAGCAACTGCACGCGGAGCTTGGCCGCGAAACTCCCGTGGCCCAGCGCGGGCCAGTACCGGAGGCCGTTGTAGCTGGGGTCCGGCTCGTTGAAGTCCGGGAAGCGGTCCGAACCGAAGTCGAACGTGCCGCCGTCCACGACGACACCGGCGATCGTGGTGCCGTGGCCACCGAGGTACTTGGTCGCCGAGTGCACGACGACGTCCGCGCCGTGCTCGATCGGGCGGACGAGGTACGGCGTGGGAACGGTGTTGTCCACCACCAGCGGCACGCCGACCTCGTGCGAGACACCTGCCACCGCGGCGATGTCCAGCACGTGCGAGCGCGGGTTGGCGAGGGTCTCCGCGAAGAACAGCTTGGTGTTGGGGCGGGCGGCGGCTCGCCACGCGTCCAGGTCGTCCGGGTCGTCGACGAACGTGACCTCGATGCCCAGCTTCGGCAGCGTGTAGTGGAACAGGTTGTACGTGCCGCCGTAGAAGGAGGCGCTGGAGACGAAGTGGTCGCCCGAGCGCGCGAGGTTGAGGATGGTCGCGGTCACCGCCGCCGAACCGGACGCGAACGCCACCGCCGCCACGCCGCCTTCGAGCGCGGCAACCCGCTGCTCCAGCACGTCCTGCGTCGGGTTGTTGATGCGGGTGTAGATGTTGCCCGCCTCCGCGAGGCTGAACAGCGCCGCGCCGTGGGCCGTGTCGCGGAAGACGTACGAGGTGGTCTGGTAGATCGGCGTGGCGCGGGCGCCGGTCGCCGGGTCCGGGGTGGCTCCTGAGTGGACCTGCTTGGTCTCGAACGACCAGGCTGAGGTGTCCGCGGGCATGGCTGTCTCCTGGAATTGGGGTTCGCGCTGGTCAGGTGGGGTCAGGCGAAGCTAGGACAGGCCATGGTGGTCACGCGCACGTAGTCGACGTGCCGCCTCGTCACGAGCGGACTCATGGCGGCGACGTTAACTCCGGGTGCGGATCGTGCGACAGGGCGTCCACGACGTGGGACGCCTATCGTTCTGGCCCATGCGCACCGCACTGATCGGCTACGGACTCGGTGGATCCGCTTTCCACGCCCCGTTCCTGAGCACCACACCGGGGCTGGAGTTGAGCGCCGTGGTCACGTCGAACCCCGCGCGGGCGGCGGAGGTGCGAACGCGCTACCCGTCGGCGGAGGTGCTGGGTTCGGTGGACGAGGTGTGGGACGGCGACTACGACCTCGCCGTGGTCACCACGCCGAACCGGTTCCACCACTCGCACGCCATGGCGGCGCTGGAGCACGGGCTGCACGTGGTGGTGGACAAGCCGTTCTCCGGGTCCGCGCTCGAAGCGCGCGCGCTCGTGGAGCTGGCCGCCGCCCGCGGACTGCTCGTGGTGCCGTTCCACAACCGGCGGTGGGACGGGGACTTCCGCACCGTGCAACGGCTCGTGGCCGAGGGGACGCTCGGCTCGGTGCACCGGTTCGAGTCGCGGTTCGAACGGTGGCGGCCGGAGTTGAAGGACACGTGGAAGGAGTCCGGCGACCCGGCGGACCTCGGCAGCATCGTGTTCGACCTCGGATCGCACCTCATCGACCAGGCGATCGCGCTGTTCGGGCGGCCCGTGGACGTGTACGCGGAGATCCGCACCTTGCGGCCCGGTGCTCGGGCCGCGGACGACGCGTTCTTGGCGTTGACGCACGCCGGCGGGGTGCGGTCGCACCTGTGGGCCGGGGCGCTGGTCGCGGACCTGGGGCCGCGGTTCCGGGTGCTGGGCGATTCGGGGGCCTACGTGAAGCACGGGATGGACCCGCAGGAGGAGTTGCTGAAGGCCGGGGCCGTGCCTGGGGACGGGTGGGGGGAGGAGGACGAGTCCGCCTGGGGAGTGGTGCGGGCCGGGGACTCGGGTACTCCGGTGCGGACCGAGGCGGGGGCTTATCCGCTGTTCTACGCGGGGGTGGTGGAGGCGGTCGCGTCCGGGGCGGCGGTGCCGGTGGATCCCTGGGATGCCGTTGCGGGGCTTGAAGTCGTGGAGGCAGCGGCGGTGTCGGCTGCGTCGCGGGAGGTAGTGGCACTGGGGTGAAGATCTGCTGCTTCTCGCCGGAGATGACGGCCCTGGCGTGAGGGTCTGACGCTCCCCGCCCTTGGCCTCCTTCCCACCCTCATCACAATTTACCTTGCCCGCTGAACCTCTCTGTGTCTAAGATACTTTTCATGGAAGATGAAGAGGTTCAGGTACTTGTCGTCGGTGCTGGGCTCGGCGGGTTGTCCGCCACGCTTTTCCTTGCCCAGCAGGGGATCTCCGTGCTCGGAGTGGCCAAGCACGCACATACGGCCGTGCACCCGAAGGCGACTGGGCAGACGCCTCGGACCATGGAATTACTGCGGTTGGGCGGGGTGGAGGAGGAGGTGATGGCCGGCAGCGGGGGGCCGATCGTCATCAAGATCGCCGAGAGCCTGAAGGGCCGGGTGTTCAAGACGATCATCCCCGAGGACGGGGAGTTCGACTTCGCCGCCTTGTCACCCGCGCCGTTCGGGATGGCTTCCCAGGACCACGTCGAGCCGGTGCTGCTGGAACGTGCGCGTGAACTCGGGGCCGAGGTGCGGTTCCAGACCGAGCTGGTGTCGTTCACGCAGGACGACAGCGGGGTCACCGCACGGCTGCTCGACCTGCCCACCGGGCGGTTGAGCACGGTGCGGGCCTCGTACCTGGTCGCCGCCGACGGTCACCGGGGGCGGGTTCGCGGGGAACTGGGGGTCGAACGGCGTGGCGTCGGGACCTTGGCCAGTCACATCGGCGTCATCTTCGAAGCCGACCTGGAGGGGCACGTCGTCCCTGGGAAGAGCACGCTGTTCTACTTGCAGAACCCCGATTTCACCGGTGCGTTCGTGTCGATGAACACCAGGAGGCGGCACGTCTTCACCGTCGAGTGCCACCCCGAGCGCGGTGAGTCGCTCGACTCCTTCGACGAGGCTCGGTGCGTGGAGTTGGTGCGGAAGGCCACCGACGTCCCCGACCTGCAACCGAAGATCGTGGACATCACGCGGTGGGAGATGGCCGCGTGGATGGCCGACCGGTTCTCGGTGGGGCGGGTGTTCCTGGTCGGTGACTCGGCCAAGGTCACGCCTCCCACCGGCGGCATGGGTGGCAACACCGCCGTGCAGGACGGGTTCGACATCGCCTGGAAGCTCGCCGCCGTGCTGAAGGGCGAGGCGGGGCCCGGCTTGCTGGAGAGCTACGACCAGGAACGCCGCCCGTACGCGCAGGCGGTCGTCGACTGCTCGTACCGCAACTACGTGGAGCGGTTCGCGCCGCAGCTGATGAGCGAGGACGTGCCGGAGCCCATCGACCAGATCCAGCTGGGGTTCGGGTTCCCCTGCCGGTCCGGCGCGGTGCTGCGCGAGGATGACGACGACGCGATCGAGGACCCGTACGCGCCCAGCGGGCGGCCGGGGTTCCGGGCACCGCACGTGCTCGTCGAGCACGACGGCGTCGAGGTGTCCACAGTGGACCTGTTCGGCCGCGGGTGGACGCTGGTCACCCTCGATTCCGCCTGGAGTGGTTGCGAGGTGGCGGTTCCGGTGCTTTCGGATCCCTCCGGGCAGTTGGCCGCCCGGTACGGGATCGGCGAGCGCGGTGCCAGCCTCGTGCGGCCGGACGGCGTGGTGGCATGGCGCTCGCCGGATCTCGTACTGGATCCCGCGGCTACGGTTCGGCAGGTGCTGGACTCGGTGCTCGATCGCTGATCGTCTCGCCGATGGCGGCCAGGCAGGCGGCGCTGACCAGTGCGCCGCCGATGAGGTACAGCGAGATGGGCCAGTTGGCCTGGTTCTGGGTGACGCCCAGCAGTGCCGCCGCGATCAACGGTGACAGGCCGCCGCCCAGGACCGCGCCCAACTGGTAGCTGAGCGACACGCCGCTGTAGCGGATCTTCGGGCCGAACAGCTCCGCGTAGTAGGCGGGCATCGGGCCGAAGATCGCCGCTGACCCGGCGAAGCCGATGACCATGGCCAGCACGACGAGCGCGGGCTGGCGGGTGTCCAGCAGCCAGAAGAGGGGGAAGGCGAAGACGCCGAGGAAGGTCGCGCCGCCCAGCATCACCGGCAGGCGGCCGACCCGGTCCGACAGCCTGGCGAACAGCAGGATCGCGACCATCTGGGCGAAGGCGCCGATCAGCGTCGCGTTGAGCAGCAGGGATCGCGGCAACCCCAGCTGCTTGGTGCCGTACGAGGTGCCGAAGGTGGCCAGGACGAAGATGAACATGTTGAAGCCGAAGTTCACGCCCGCGCCGAGGAGCACCGTGCGCCAGTGGTTCCGCAGCACCACGGCCACCGGCAGCTTGACGGTCCCGCCCTCGGCTCGGGCGCGCTCGAAGACCGGGCTCTCCTGCACCGACAGCCGCACGTAGAGCCCGACCCCCACCAGCACGAGGCTGAAGAGGAACGGCAGCCGCCAGCCCCAGACGAGGAAGTCGTCACCGGAGGCGGCGACCGCGAGGGACATCGCCGCGCTGGCCAGCACCAGGCCCAGCGGTGAGCCGAGGAACGTCCAGCTGCCGTACCAGCCCGCCTTGCCCGGTGGGGCGTGCTCGACGGTCATCAGGGTCGCCCCGCCCTGCTCGCCGCCGAGGAAGAAGCCCTGCACCAGGCGGAGGAGGACCAGGAGGATCGGCGCGGCGATGCCGATCGACGCGTAGGACGGCAGCAGGCCGATCAACGCCGTGCCGATGCCCGTCACGGTCAGCGTGAGCACGAGCATCGTGCGCCTGCCGACGCGGTCGCCGAAGTGGCCGATGACGACGCCGCCGAGCGGACGGGCGACGAAGCCCACGCCGAACGTGGCCAGCGACAGGAGGGTGCCGACCCTCGAGTCGAACGAGGGGAAGAAGAGCTTGTCGAACACCAGCGCCGACGCGGTGCCGTAGAGCAGGAAGTCGTACAGCTCGACGGCTGTGCCCGCCGAACTGGCGAACGCGACTCGACGCACCCCTGAGGTACCCATGGCCCCAGCGTGCCGAGTCGATCATGTGCTGACGACCGCCGAGTTGAGTCGTGGTCGGGGGCTCGGGAGCGCCACTGTGGTCGCATGTCCCCACTCCCCCTCCTCGCGGTGTTCGCCGCGGCGCTGCCCTTCCTGCCCGCCGCCGACATCGCTCCCCCGCTCGGTTCCGAGCTGGTGCCGTCGTCCACGATCGTGCTGACCAAGTCCACCTCGGACGCGGGTGTGCGGTCGGTGGACCTGCACTGCGAGCCCACCGGCGGGAAGCACCCGAACGCGCGGTCCGCGTGCGAGGACCTGCTGCTGTCCGACGGCCACGTGCAGGCGGTGCGGCACACGGACTCGTTCTGCACGCTGGAGTACCGGCCGGTGCACGTCACGGCGATCGGCAGCTGGCGCGGCGAGCACCGGAGCTACGACCACGTGTACTCGAACGCGTGCGCGATGCGCGTGGCCACGGGCTCGGTCTTCCAGTTCTAGCGCTCCCCCGGTGTTCTCAGGTCGTGCCGGCTAGGGTCGGGGTGTCCGAATGTTTCACTCGGGGTGTCCGAATGTTCGACACGGGGTGTCTGAGTGTTCGACTCGCGGCGTGGGACACGTATAGAGACCCCAACGCTGCGCGTTGGGGGAAAAGACCGTGGGCGATTTCCTGATCTACACCGTCGGCGTGCCCGTCACGTTCCTGGCGCTGGTGCTGGGTATGGCGCTCGCGGCGCGGCGCATCCTCGGGATGCGCGTCGGCCTCGTCCGCACGACCATCGCAACGCTGCTGGCGATGTCGTTCACCGGCACCGTGTTCGACTCGTTGTCCTCGAACGAGGGCGCGAGCACGGCGTACGGGAGCGTCCTGCTCGGCGTGACGCTGCTGTTCCTGATCGGGATGCTGGCGGTGGCCGAGGTGATCGTGCCCACCGGCTCGATCCCGCCGCCGGTGGACTGGTTCCGGGCGGTGCGCGGGCGGATCGCCCGGACCCGGCGGTACTCGCGCATCACGGCGATCGCGGTGCGGCACGGGCTGGGGCCGTACCTGCGAGGCCGGGAACGCACGGACACCAGGCTGGCCCGGTCGGTGCGGCTCGCGCTGGAGGACGGCGGGGTGACGTTCGTGAAGCTCGGGCAGGTGCTGTCGACCCGACCCGACCTGCTGCCGCCCGAGTTCGTCGACGAGCTGTCCCTGTTGCAGGACAACGTGCCCGCGGCTCCGTGGGAGCAGGTGCGCGCGTTGCTGGTCGACGAGCTGGGCCAAGCGCCGGAGACGGTGTTCGCGGAGTTCGACGAGCAGCCGCTGGCGGCGGCGTCGATCGCGCAGGTGCACCTGGCCCGGCTGAAGACCGGTGAAGAGGTCGTGGTGAAGGTGCAGCGGCCCGGTGTGCGGAAGGTCACCGAGGGCGACCTAGACATCGTGGCCCGGCTCGCGCGGACGTTGCAGGAGCGCACCCGGTGGGGCCGGGCGATGGGCGTGCTCGACCTGGCGAACGGGTTCTCCGCCGCGCTGCGGGAAGAACTGGACTTCCGGCTAGAGGCGCAGAACCTCGCGGCGGTGGCCGCCGCGTCCGCCGGGCAGGACGTCGGGCTGCCCGAGGTGCACGAAGACCTCTGCACCGCACGGGTACTGGTCATGGGGCGGCTGACCGGCACGCCGATGCGCGCTGCCGGTCCGGTGCTGGACGAGCAGGGCGCGGACCGCGTCGGGCTCGCGCGCACGCTGCTGTCGTGCCTGCTGCGGCAGGTGCTGCTGGACGGGCTGTTCCACGCCGACCCGCATCCGGGCAACATCATGCTGCTGGCCGACGGCCGCCTCGGGCTGCTGGACTTCGGGTCCGTCGGGCGGATCGACGCGCAACTGCGGGCCGCGCTGCAACGGCTGCTGCTGTCCATCGACCGCGGCGACCCGGCCGGGCTGTGCGACGCGCTGCTGGAGCTCGTGAACCGGCCGGACGAGATCGACGCGCAGCGGCTGGAACGGGCACTCGGCCAGTTCATGGCGCGCCACCTCGGTGCGGGGATGCGGCCGGACGTCGAGATGTTCGGCGACCTGTTCCGACTCGTCCACCGGTACGGCCTGAGCATCCCGCCGGAGATCGCGGCCGTGTTCCGCGCGCTGGCGACGCTGGAGGGCACGCTCGGCGCCATCGCACCCGGCTTCGACATCGTCGTGGAGTCGCGGGCCTTCGCGAACGCCCAGGTCGGCGAGCGCCTGACCTCGGACTCGGTGCGTACCACGGCCATGGAGGAGCTGCACGCCGTGCTCCCGATGCTGCGCCGGCTGCCCCGGCGCTTGGACCGCATCACCAGCGCGTTGGAACAGGGCAGGCTCGGGGTGAACGTCCGCCTGTTCGCCGACGACCGCGACCGCCGGTTCGTCACCGGCCTGCTGCACCAGGTGATGCTGACCGGGCTCGGCGCGACCGCCGGGGTCATGGCCGTGCTCCTGCTCGGCGGCACGGGCGGCCCCCAGGTGGTGCCGGGCGTCGAACTGCACCACCTGTTCGGCTACAACCTGCTGGTCATCAGCGTGCTGCTGGGTCTGCGCGTGGTCGTGACGATCTTCCGCCCGCGTGGCGCATGACTCAGCCGCGGTGAATTCGCGAACACCTGGAAAGACGTAGTGTGCGAATACAGCGTTCACTCGAAAGGCGACGACTTGAGCATCTACGACATTCCGGTCAACACGATCTCCGGTGAGCCCACCACGCTGGAGCCGCTGCGCGGCAAGGCGCTGCTCGTCGTGAACGTGGCGTCCAAGTGCGGGCTCACGCCGCAGTACACCGGGCTGGAGCAGTTGCAGAAGCAGTACGGCGAGCAGGGTTTCTCGGTCGTCGGCTTCCCCTGCAACCAGTTCATGGGCCAGGAGCCCGGTACGGCGGAGGAGATCGAGACGTTCTGCTCCACGACGTACGGCGTGACGTTCCCGCTGTTCGAGAAGATCGAGGTCAACGGCGAGAGCCGCCACCCGGTCTACGCGGAGCTGACCCGGACCGCCGACGCCGACGGCACCGCCGGTGACGTGCAGTGGAACTTCGAGAAGTTCCTGATCAGCCCCGAAGGCGAGGTCGTCGCCCGTTTCCGGCCGGCGACGACGCCCGAGGACGAGCAGGTCGTGAAGGCGATCGAGGCCGTCCTGCCCGCGTGAGGACGAGGGGAGCCCCTGCGCGGGGCTCCCCGTCACGGCCGTGAGCGGTGAAACGCCCAGGCGTCCGCGATGATGTCCGTCAGGTCGGGCTTCGCCTGCCGCCAACCGAGTTCCGTGCGCGCCTTCTCGGCGGACGCGACGCTCGCGACCGGGTCGCCTTCCCGGCGGGGCGCGACGCGGGTCGGCACGGGGTGGCCGGTGACCTCGCGGACGGCGTCGACGACCTCGCGGATCGAGAAACCGCGGCCGTTGCCCAGGTTGTAGACCTTGTGCTTACCCGGCTCGGCCGCCTCCAGCGCGAGGACGTGCGCCGAAGCCAGGTCCTCGATGTGGATGTAGTCGCGCACGGACGTGCCGTCCGGCGTCGGGTAGTCGTCGCCGAACAGCAGGAACTCGTCCCGCTTGCCCGCGGCCACGTCCAGCACCATCGGGATCAGGTGCGTCTCCGGAGAGTGCCGCTCGCCGAGGTG
Source organism: Umezawaea sp. (assembly GCA_039922235.1). Taxonomy (GTDB): domain Bacteria; phylum Actinomycetota; class Actinomycetes; order Mycobacteriales; family Pseudonocardiaceae; genus Umezawaea. The sequence continues at coordinate 3,553 of JBDSAJ010000722.1, read as the reverse complement.
CCCGCTCGCGCCCGAAGCGTTGAAGTAGCGCAGGCTCACCGCGCCGAGGCCGTGCGCCTGGCACTCCCACGGCAGCATGGTGTCCACAATGGACTTGCTTGCGGCGTACGGGTTCTGCGGGTCGATCGGCGAGTCCTCGGCCAGCGGCTCCAGCCCGGCGTCGGCGTACATCGAGCCCGTGGACGAGAAGATCAGCCGCTTGACGTCGTTGGCGCGCATGGAGTCCAGCAGCGTCATGGTCCCGCGCACGTTCACGTCGAAGTACAGGTCGGGCCTGCGCACCGACTCGCCGACGGAGATCTTGGCCGCGAAGTGCAGCACCGCGTCGAACGTCGAGTCGACCACCTGCGCCGCCGCGCTGAGCGGCAACTCGTGCAGCACGGCCCCTTCCGGCACGTTGTCCACGAACCCGGTCGACAGGTCGTCCAGCACCTCGACCTCGTGCCCGGCCGCCACCAGCGCCGCGACCGTCGCGCTACCGATGTACCCGGCGCCGCCCGTGACCAGCAGCTTCATCCAAGACTCCCAGCGTAGTGAACCCCGACTCGGACCCGACCCTACGCCGCGGGCACCCGAGCACCGACACGTCGGACGTCGGTAGTCTCGCGGCGACGATCCACGGACAGAGGAGCAGCGATGTCGGCTTCCGCACCACAACGGCACATCCGCGTCGTCGGACTGCTCCCCGAGAAGCGCGAGGAGTACCTGCGGCTGCACGAGGTCGTGTGGCCCGACGTGGAGGCCAGGCTCACCGCCAGCGGCATCACCAACTACTCGATCTTCCTCCTCGGCGACCGGCTGATCTCCTACTACGAGTACGTCGGCGACGACTACGAGGCGGACATGGCGCTCATCGCGGCCGACCCGACGACCCAGGAGTGGTGGACGCTCACCGACCCCTGCCAGGTGGCGGTTCCGGAGGCCGAGGACGGCCAGCTGTGGGCGGACGCCACCGAGGTGTGGCACATGGCGTGACCACGGGTGGAGCCGAACGGCTCCACCCGCGTCCGGTCAGCACTCGATGACGTTCACGGCGAGCCCGCCGCGCGCTGTCTCCTTGTACTTCACCGACATGTCCTTGCCGGTTTCGCGCATGGTCTTGATGACCTTGTCCAGCGACACGAAGTGCGAGCCGTCGCCGCGCAGCGCCATGCGGGCCGCGGTGATCGCCTTGATGGACGCCAGCGCGTTGCGCTCGATGCACGGGATCTGCACGAGCCCGCCGATCGGGTCGCAGGTGAGCCCGAGGTTGTGCTCCATGGCGATCTCGGCGGCGTTCTCGACCTGTTCCGGTGTGCCGCCCATGACTTCGGCCAGCCCGCCGGCAGCCATCGAGCAGGCCGAGCCGACCTCACCCTGGCAGCCGACCTCGGCGCCGGAGATGGACGCGTTCTCCTTGAACAGCACGCCGACCGCGCCCGCGGTCAGCAGGAAGCGGACCACGCCGTCGTCGGAAGCGCCGGGCACGAACCGGGTGTAGTAGTGCAGCACCGCGGGCACGATGCCCGCCGCACCGTTGGTCGGCGCCGTGACGACCCGCCCGCCCGCGGCGTTCTCCTCGTTGACCGCCAGCGCGAAGAGGGTCACCCAATCCATGACGCGCAGCGGGTCGGTGGCGAAGTGCTCGCTCGCCAACGTCTTGCGCATCTCGGCGGCCCGCCTGCGCACCTTGAGGCCGCCGGGCAGGATGCCGTGCTCGTTGCAGCCGCGTTCGACGCACTCCTGCATGACGTGCCAGATGCGCAGGAGACCCGAGCGGATCTCCTCCTCGCTGCGCCACGACTGCTCGTTCTCCAGCATCACCGAGCTGATCGACAGGCCGGTTTCCCTGGTGCGGGCCAACAACTGGTCGCCGGTGAGGAACGGGTGCGCCAGCGGGGTGTCGTCGGCCTTGATCTTGTCCGCGCCGCTCGCGTGCTCGTCGACGACGAACCCGCCACCGACCGAGTAGTACACGGCGTGGTCGAGTGACTCGTCCGCCCCGCCGAACGCTTCGAACCGCATTCCGTTGGGGTGCACGGGAAGGGACTTGCGGCGGTGCATGACGAGGTGCTTGTCGTGCACGAAGGCGATCTCGTGCCCGCCGCCCAGCCGCAGCCTGCCGCTCTGCCTGATCTCCTCGAAGCGCGCGTCCGCCGCCGCCGGGTCGACCTCCTCCGGCTTGCAGCCCTCCAGCCCCAGCAGCACGGCCTTGGGGCTGCCGTGGCCGTGGCCGGTCGCGCCGAGCGAGCCGAACAGCTCGGCCTGCACGCGGGTCGTGCCGTCCAGCAGGCCGCGCGAACGCAGCCGGTCGACGAACATCGACGCGGCGCGCATCGGACCGACCGTGTGCGAGCTGGAGGGCCCGATGCCGATGGAGAACAGGTCGAAGACGCTGATCGCCATTAGCTGCCCGTCAGTTCCGCGTACTTCACGGCGGTGAGGAGACCCTCGGCGTTCTCGACGCGAACCCTGAACAGCCACCCGGCCGCGTACGGGTCGGAGTTGATCAGCGCGGGGTCGTCGACGACACCCTTGTTGATCTCCACGACCTCACCGCTGACCGGCGCGTACAGGTCGCTGACCGACTTCGTCGACTCCAGCTCGCCGCACACGGCGCCGGACGTGACGCGCTCGCCGACCTCGGGCAGCTGCACGAAGACCAAGTCGCCCAGCGACTCGGCGGCGTACGCCGTGATGCCGACCGTCACCGGCTCCTGCGTGCCCGGCGTCCAGTCGACCCATTCGTGTTCGGGGGTGTAGAGCAGGTGTTCGGGGAACTCCACAGCGGCACTCCACGGGGCTCGTGGCCGGCGCGCGCTTCCACGCCGACCCTCGGGGTCGGTCCGACTCCCCCTCTGTCATGGGACCTGAGAGCTTCACCGCGCGAACGCGGCTTGCACCGTGGGTGCGCGCCGGAGCACGCTTTCCAGAGTCGCCTCGCCCGAGCGGTTCTCGTTGCCTGAGAGTGTGCGGGGTACTTGCTCCTTCGGCGCCTCGGCAGCGATGCCGGGGTCTCTCCCGCTCGGGTTGCGGCGCCGCCAGGGCGCCTCGGCCGTTCTTCAGTTGGCGAACGTGCTGAAAGCTATGTGGCCACCGAACGGGTGTCAACGCGGGCGGCCCTGGTCGAGCGTGCCGCCAGACTCCCGGAACCTGCGGCCAGGTGTGGCGGGTCCACGCGTCGGCGGTCGCGATCGTCGACCTGTCGTCACTCGACCGTGTTGTTCCATCCGCACAAATCAGACCCTGGGAACAGTGCACTTGGCACGATGACAGTGACTTTGGCGTGCCGGACCTTTGAACCAACAGCCCAGCTCCCGCTCGCCGAAGTCGAAGGAGTCACCGTGCGGATCGCCGTCCCCCGCGAGATCAAGAACCACGAGTACCGGGTCGCGTTGACGCCTGCCGGCGCCCACGAGCTGACCAACCGGGGCCACGACGTGTTCATCGAAGCCGGTGCCGGGCTCGGCTCCGCCATCACCGACGCCGAGTACGAGGCGGCGGGTGCGAAGGTGCTGGCCACGGCTGACGAGGTGTGGGCGCAGGGCGAGCTGGTGCTCAAGGTCAAGGAGCC
>JBDSAJ010000721.1:0-5597 GCA_039922235.1 Umezawaea sp. | reverse complement strand
GTACCCGGCGTTGGCGCGGGTGGCGGGGCACTTTGAGGGTGGGGCGTTTGATGAGCGGTTCGAGTTCGGGTTGGAGTTGATCTTGCGGGGGTGAGGGGTGTGTTTGGGGTGCGGGGACTGCGGGTCTGGCTGAGGTGTGGGTACCGCCACCCCGCTCGCGCAAGTGTCTTCATGGCCGCTTCGGATCGGGGCGGCGGGGGTAGTGCGGCTACCGCCGCTGGAACGCTTGGCTGCGGTGAAGTGGTGGGTTGGGTAGCTGGCGCTCGGAGGCGGTGGGGTGGGCAGCTGGCGCTCGGAGGCGGTGGGGTGGGCAGGTGGGACTCGGAAGTGGTGGGTCGGGCAGGTGGCGCTTGAAGGCTGCGTGGGTTGGGCAGTTGGCTCGAAGGTGGTGTGGGCTGGGTGGCTTGGGTAGTTGTTGAGTCGCCGATGTCACACTTTGGTATGAGCTTGTTCACGGTTGTGGAGGCGCGGGCTGTTCTGCGTGATCTGGTGCCCGTTCTCGACCGCATCGTCGCTGTTCGGGCGGATGCGGCGGAGCTGGCTGCCGCTGTTCTGCCCGGTGGTGAACCGACCGGTCTTGGAGGGCTTCCTGAGTGGAAGGCCGCACAGGCTGAGCTGGACGAATTGCTCACCTCGGTGCAGCAGACCGGGGCCGAGCTGAAGGGGCTTGCACCACTGCTCGTAGACTTCCCCTCGGACCTTGACGGCGCGCCGGTGCTGCTGTGCTGGTTGGAAGGCGACGCCGAGCTGAGCTGGTACCACCGTCTCGACCTCGGTTTCGCAGGTAGGCGCCGGTTGGCCTGAACTCTCGCCGAGCAGAACTCGGCCGGTCCGCCACAGTTGATCGGACCTGGAACGAGGAGCTTGCGCATGACCCCCGAAGTGACCGACGTGGCTGACGACGCGACCGAGGACAGGACGACGTTCGCCGATCTGGCGCTGCGTCCCGAACTCCTCAAGGCGTTGACGACGCTCGGCTACGAAGAGCCGACGCCGATCCAGCGCGAGGCGATCCCGCCGCTGCTCCAAGGCCAGGACCTGCTGGGTCAGGCCGCCACGGGCACCGGCAAGACCGCCGCGTTCGCGCTGCCGGTGCTGCAGAAGCTGGCCGAGTCGGACCGTCGCACGACGGCTCCGCTCGCGCTGGTGCTGGTGCCGACCCGCGAACTCGCGGTGCAGGTGTGCGAGGCCGTGCACAAGTACGGCCGCGACCTGGGCGCACGCGTCCTGCCCATCTACGGCGGCCAGCCCATCGGCCGCCAGCTCCAGGCGCTGGAGCGGGGTGTCGACGTCGTCGTCGCCACGCCGGGCCGCGCCATCGACCACATCGGTCGCGGCACGCTGAAGCTGGACAGCCTGAAGATCGTGGTCCTCGACGAGGCCGACGAGATGCTCGACATGGGTTTCGCGGAGGACATCGAGTCGATCCTCCAGGAGACCCCCACCGAGCGGCAGACGGTGCTGTTCTCGGCGACGATGCCGCCGCGCATCGACAAGCTGGCCCGCCAGCACCTGAAGGACCCGGTGCGGATCACGATCGGGCGCGAGCAGACCGCGCCCGGTGAGGCTCCCCGCGTCCGGCAGAGCGCGTACATCGTGCCGCGTGCGCACAAGCCCGCCGCGCTCGGCCGCGTGCTGGACGTCGAGGCGCCCACCGCCGCGATCGTCTTCTGCCGCACGCGCGACGAGGTCGACCAGCTCACCGAGACCCTCAACGGCCGCGGCTACCGGGCGGAGTCGCTGCACGGCGGCATCAGCCAGGAGCAGCGCGACCGGGTGATGGGCCGGTTGCGCAACGGCACCGCCGACCTGCTCGTCGCCACGGACGTGGCCGCGCGCGGGTTGGACATCGAGCAGCTCACGCACGTCGTGAACTACAACGTGCCCTCCGCGCCGGAGTCCTACGTGCACCGCATCGGCCGCGTCGGCCGCGCGGGCCGCGAGGGCGTCGCGATCACGCTGGTCGAGCCGCGCGAGCACGGGATGCTGAAGACCATCGAGCGGGTCACCAAGCAGAAGATCCCGGTCGAGAAGGTGCCGACGGTCGCCGACCTGCGGGCGCGGCGGCTGGAGCTGACCCGTGCGGCGCTGCACGAGTCGCTGCTCGAGGACGAGCTCGACGGCTTCCGCGTGGTCGTGGAGACGCTGACGGACGAGTTCGACCTCATGGAGATCGCCCTCGCGGCCGTGAAGCTGGCCCACGAGGCTTCCGGAGCGGGTGCCGCCGAGGAAGAGGAGATCCCGGACGTCTCGGCGCGGATCGACCGCACGGCCCGCGGGTCGGCGGATCCGGGCGCCCGGCGGGAACGCCGTCCGCGCACGCCTACCGCGGGCATGACCCGGCTGTTCTTCGGCGCGGGCCGGAGCGCGGGCATCCGGCCGCAGGACCTCGTCGGCGCCATCGCGGGCGAGGCGAAGCTCAAGGGCCGCGACATCGGCGCGATCGAGATCGCGGACCGGTTCTCGCTGGTCGAGGTCCCGGAGTCCGTCGCGCAGTCCGTGATCGTGGCCCTGCGCGGGGCGACGGTCAAGGGTCGCAAGGTGTCCGTGCGCCTGGAGCGCGACCAGGCAGGCTGATCCACCACGCCTGGATCGAGCCCCCGTGCGCATCGCACGGGGGCTCGATCCGTGCAGGGGAATCTCCCGGTCGAGAAGGGCGTTCTCGGAGACATGGATCTTCAAGCCGAGTGGGACGAGTGGCACCACCGTCGGGAAGCCGTGCTGCGGCAGCCCCACGGCTGGCTGAGCCTGACCGGGTTGTTCTGGCTGGACTCGTCGCCGCGGCGGTTCCCCGGAGTGCCCGGCGAGTGGGTCGTCAGCGGTGACGCCGCGCAGGTGACGGCCACCGCGGCCGAAGGTCTCCTCGTCGACGGCGAGGTGCTCGACGGGTCCGCGTCGGTGACCGTGGCCGAGCAGGAGTCGACGATCTTCGCGGCCTACGGCGACGTGCACCTGGAGGTCGCGCTGCGGTCGGGCGGGTACGCGCTGCGCCCCCGAGACCCGAACGCGCCCACCCGGTTGGCGTTCACCGGTGTTCCCGCGTTCGAGGTACGGCCGGAGTTCGTGGTCGATGCCGAGTTCACGCCGTACGACTCGCCGCGCACGGTCGTCGTCGGCTCAGCGCAGGACGGGCTCAAGCAGGAGTCCACTGTGGACGGCGAGGTGCGCTTCACCCTCGGTGGAGTCGAGCACGCGCTGGCCGCCAGCGTTGACGGCGACAGCGTCGAGTTCCGGTTCAGCGACACCACCAGCGGGTCGTCCACGGCCCCGTGGCGTGCACTGTCCGCTCCGCTGCACAACGGCCGCGCGGTGCTGGACTTCAACCGCGCCAACAACATGCCGTTCACCTTCTCGCCGTACGGCACGTGCCCGCAGCCGCCAGAGGGCAACGTGATCACGGTGTCCGTCGAAGCTGGCGAACGGCTCTAGACCCCTCGGCGGGACCTAGAGCCAGGCGGCTCACCAGAGGTCGCGGCTGGGCAGCGAGGTCCGCAGGACCGGTGCGATGTCGGTCTGGAACAGCTCCAGGGTGTCGCGGTGCTCGCGGTCGGTCAGGCCGTCGCGGTCCGCGGAGATGTGCAGCACCTCGTGGCCGAACCGCTCGTGGTACCGGTGGACCTTGTCGATGATCTGCTCCGGGCTGCCGATGAGCGCCGAACTGCGTTCGACGGCGTCCTCCAGGGTGGTGAACACCGGGGCCAGTCCCAGCTTCGCAGCGGTGGCGAGCCGCGACTCGAAGATCGGCCGGTACTTGTCCAGCGCGGCCTGCGACGTCTTGGCCGCGAAGTAGCCCGCGCTCCCTGCGCCGACGACCGCGTCCGCCGGGTCGTGGCCGTGGAACGCCCACCGCTCGCGGTAGTAGGCGATCAGCTCGGCGTACGGCTCGATCGGGTTCGTCACGTTCGCCGAGAACAGCGGGTCGCCCCACTTCGCCGCCAGCTCGACGGAGTCCTTGCTCGTGGCGCTGCCGTGCCACGTCCGGATCGGCCGCTGCAACGGCCGGGGCCACGTCTCGGCCCGGTTCAGCGGGGGCCGGAACTTCCCCTCCCAGGTCACCTCGTCCTCGCGCCACAGCCGCCGGAACAGCTCGTAGCCCTCGCGGTTGCGCTCCCACTGGTCCTCGGTGGTGACGTGGAACAGCTCGGCCTGCGCGGCGCCGTTGCCCTTGCCGATCATCAGCTCCAGCCGTCCGCCGGACAGGTGGTCCAGGGTCGAGTAGTCCTCGAACGCCCGCACCGGGTCCAGCAGGCTCAGCGTGGTGACGGCGGTGAACAGCCGGATGGTGGACGTGTGCGCGGCGATGTGGCTCAGGATGACCGGCGGCGCGGAGGAGATGAAGGGCCGCTCGTGCCGCTCCCCCACCCCGTACCCGTCGAACCCCAGTTCCTCGACGAGGACGGCGTTGTCGACCACCTCCCGCAGCCGGTCCGTCGTGGGCTTGAGCACCCCGGTCACGGGGTCGGGCGTGTGCGTGATCAGTGTGATGACGAGGAACTTCATGTGCCTCCCTTGGTCATCACGTCGAACGACAGGTTCGTGGGCCCGATTCCGCCGTCCACGGGCTGGGACGGTTCATTTCTGTCTACACTGAAATAACTGAGCGCACACGCACGGCGGCGAGCAGCGCGACCAGCGTCAAACCGCCCATCACGGCCGCCGTGCCGGGGAAGCCCGCCACCCCAAGGCCGATCCCGCCGAGCGCGGACCCGACGAACACGCCAAGGCTCATGGCCGCCGAGCTGATCCCCAGCGCCGAGCCGCGCAACGGCCCGCACCGCCGCACGAGCAGGGTCGTCACGCACGCGGACGCGGTCGCGTGGCTCGCGCCGACCAGCATCGTCAGGCCCAGCGCGACCGGCAGCGAAGGCGCGAAGTAGAAGCCGACCACCGCGCCGAGCGCGACCACCAGGCACACCACCATCGTCCGCTCCGTCGACACCCGTGGCGACGCGGCGTTGGTGAACCGGCCCGCGAGCAGGTTGCCGACGAAGAACGACCCGCCGCTGAGCGTCCACACCAGCGCGAAAACGCTGGGCGACAAGGAGAAGCGCTCGCCATAGTACGCGGCGAGGTAGGAGAGGTAGCCCATGAACGCCGCCGTGCGCAGCAGCCCGACGGCGACCAGCGGCCGGGCGCCGGGCACGGAACCCAAGGCGCGCAACGCCTCCAGGTAGCCGAGCCGCGGTCGTGGCGCGAGCACCGGGCCGGGCCGGGTGAGGAACACCGCCGCGAGCGCGAACATGATCACCGCGACCGCCACCAGGTTGCCCTGCCAGCCCCACAGCAGCGCGGGCACCGCGACCAGCGGCGCGGCGAGCATCGCGGCCAGCGACTGCGTCGCCGTGACGAGGGTGGCCGCCCGACCGGCCGCCGGGCCGTCGCCGAACCGGTCCGCCGCCATGGCCGCCACCACCGGGGACAGCAGGGAGGTGCCCACGCCGACGAGCACCGCGAAGGCGACCATGGCCGCGAAGTAGCCGGTCGCCCCGAGCGCCGAGGACAGGCCCAGCAGCGCCAGCCCGGCCGCCGCCACGTACCGCTTGGGCAGCCGGTCGAGCAGCGGCGCCATCCCGGCGCCCACCGCCAGTGCCGCCAGG
>JBDSAJ010000720.1:0-4295 GCA_039922235.1 Umezawaea sp. | reverse complement strand
CAGGAACGCGACCCGGCCCGCCGGTAGGCTGCGGCGCCGGCGGCGGGCGAGTCGACGTGACGGCTCGCCCGCACCTGGCAGGCGAGGTGCTGCTCGAGCCCAGCCGAGTACGCCGTGCCGAGTCCGGAACGCGAGGACCACCTGCGGACGCGGATCGCGCACCGATTAGGTTTCCGCACCGCACCCGTCTGTACGTGTGAGACCAACTCACGGGAGGCCGGCACGATGCGGAAACTGACCTTTGGCATGAGCGTTACCCTGGACGGCTACATCGCCGCGCCCGGCGACGACCTCGGCTGGAGTGGGAGTGAGGGACCGGACTCGTCGCCGAGCGACGAGCTGTTCCAGTGGTGGTCCGACCGGGTGGCGGCGACGGGCCTGGCGCTGTACGGGCGCAAGCTGTGGGAGGCGATGAGTTCCCCCTGGCCGACCGCCGACCAGCAGCCCGGCGTCACACCGGCGGAGATCGAGTACGCCCGCCGCTGGCGGGACATGCCGAAGGTGGTGTTCTCCTCGACGATCGACAAGGTCGACTGGAACACCCGCCTGGTCACCGGCGACGCGGTCACCGAGATCACCCGGCTCAAGGCCGAGGACGCCGGCCCGATGGACATCGGCGGCGCGACGCTGGCCGGGGCGGCCATGCGGGCCGGGCTGATCGACGAGTACCTCCTGGTCACCGTGCCGGTCTTGGTGGGCGGCGGCACGCCGTTCTTCACCGCGCTGGACAGCTGGGTGAACCTGACCCTGGTGGAGACCCGGACGTTTCCCGGCGGCGTGGTGCTGACCCGATACGAGACGAGGCGATGAGCACGGTCCACCTGCTCCGCTCGTGAGGCCAGGTCGACGCCGGCGGGGCGGTGGTGTTCGCGGTGGTGTTCAGCTGGGCGGGGTGCTCATTGCGCGGTGACGGCGGTGACGGCGGCCCGTGCGCTGGACTCGTCGACGATGGGGACCTGTGCGATCACAGTGTCGGGGGCAGGTCCAGCCAGGGTTTGTCGGTGGCGTCGAATCCGGTGAGCTCGGCGATCTTCCCGTCGACGATGTGCAGGACCGCGATGGCGAACAGCCGGTACTCCAAGTCGTCGGGGGTGCGCAGGTACAGCACGACGGCAGGCATGCGGTTGACCGTCGTGGCGATACCGCGCCAGTCGTCGTGGCCGCGCTGGAAGAGCCCACCGGAGACCCAGCCGTCCACCGCGTCCTTGGCCGTCCTGATCACGGTGCCAGGGTCGGGCAGCATCGCGAAGCGCAGGTCGTCGCGCAGCAGGGACATCAGCCCGTCGAGGTCGTTGCGCTCATGGGCGTCGATGTAGGACTTCACCACCCCGCGCTCGTCAGTGGACAGCTCGTGGGTGGCGGGGCTCCGCCAGTCGAGGCGGCGGCCGGGCAGTTGCTCGCGCATCGTCACGCGCGCCCGCTGCAGTGCGCTGGTCACCGAGGCGACGGTCAGCTCGAGGGCGTCGGCGGCCTTCGACGCCGGCCAGCCGAGGACGTCGCGCAGGATGAACACCGCCCGCTGCCGCGGCGGCAGGTGTTGGACGGCGACGATGAACGCCAGCTCGATCGTCTCCCGCGCCACCACCGATTCCTGCGGGTCCTCGGGCAGCATCCGGTCGGGGTAGGGCTGCAGGTGCGGCACTTCGGAGCCGGAGTCCGACAGCTCGGAGGGTAGGGGTGTGCGGTCGTTGCGCTTGTCCAGGAAGTCGAGGCAGGCGTTCGTCGCGATCCGGTACAGCCAGGTCCGCAGCGCGGCGTGGCCCTTGAACGACTCCCGCTTGTTCCACGCTCGCAGGAACGTCTCCTGCGTCAGGTCCTGGGCGTCCTCGTAGTTCGCGAGCATCCGGTAGCAGTGCACCTGCAGCTCACGCCGGTGGCGTTCCGTGATGAGCGCGAACCGCGCCGTATCGCCTGAGCGGGCCGCCGCGATGAACGTGGCCTCGTCGGTGCCCAGCGGTCTGGCGTCGGTCATGGTCGTCAATCCTTCCACCGGTGCGAGGGGGCTGCCAGAACTGACGACGTGGCCGAGGATTTCTGATCGGTGAAGCCGCTGACACCGGGCCGTTCGCGCGTCAGCGGCATCTGACACGAGCGTCACCGATTCACTTGGTGGACATCTCGCCGTAGGCGGCCATGTGGGTAGCAAAGATGCGGGTGGAACCGCGGCGTTGGGCACGAGTGGGCTTGCATGGAAGGTTCCGCTGTAGAGCCAGTTCGGTCGGACGTCGCGTTGGGCGTAGTCACTGTCTTCATCTCGGAGCTGGTCGATACCGATCTCGTCAGCGGTCTCATGTGCCCAGTGCAAGGAAAGGCCGAGTCGCCCGCCCTCCGTGTCCTTCGTCGCGTCGTCAGGTGGTGGGCATGCTCCACGTCTGGTTCGGGCCACCGACGCAGTCCCACACCTGTAGTTGGCGACCATTGGTCGCATCACCCGAGTCGAGGTCCAGGCAGCGTTTTGACCACGCGTTCTGGTATTGGTTCGTGCCGATGCGGATCCATCGCTGGTTGTCGCCGCCCCAGCACGGATGTGTGGTGAGCCTTGCGCCGTTGCCGATGGTCTCGGCGGGCTGGTCGAGGCATTCGTTGCCGATTCTGATCTTCCCGGCCGCGGTGAACGTCCAGCGCTGGTTGCTGTCGTTCCAGCAGTCCCAGATCTGCACGGCGGCCGTGACGTTGTCGCGGTCGACGCACTTGCCGGTCCCGTTCCACTCGATCGCACCGACGGCCTGGTCCGGTCCGCTGGGTGCGCTTGCCCATGCCTTGCTCAGGCGTCGGAACGTCAGCGACTCGATCCGAACGGTGCCGTTGTTGGCGTATGCCCGGATACCGAGGCTGCGGCTCGACGAGTCGAAGTCGACGTTGTCGGTGACCGAGATCCTGCCGTCGTCGCCGAAGGTTTCCAGTTGCCCGCGATCGACGAGTATTCGCAGCTTCACCCGGTTGTCGATGGGTGGCATGGCGGCGTCCGCCAGGGTCTGCCGGTTCCGGTCGTAACCGATCGCCGCGTCGCGTGTGCCGTCGTCCCGTCGGTGCAGTTCGAAGCCGAAGTCCGTGGCTGTGGCTCCGGTCAGGTCGTATGTCGCCTCGATCTCGTAGGTGTCTGCGGCGATGCCGTTGAACGGGTTCGTCTCGATGTCGTTCGAGATCGTCAGGTTGCTCCAGGTCTGTGCCGGCTGACGGATCGACGAGATCTCGTGCACGGGGTTGCGGGTCACCCGGAGCCCCTCGCCCGCGAACGTTCTGAGCCCGAGTTCCGCCGGGAACGACGCGTTGCCGGTCCAGGTCGCGCCCTTGTTCCCTGGCTGCCAGAACATCTGGATCACCCGGTTGTCGGGCGTGTTGGTGAAAGTGAGGCCGGCGTACGCGGTTCCGTCGAAGCTGGTGCGTCCCACGTCGAGGCGTCGTGGTTGCGACCAGCCGGCGTCCGGCGCGAAGACTCCCGCGCTGTCGAGTGCGCCCACGACGTACTCGCCGCTGGCGTCCTGCAGGACCCACTTCGTGTTCGCCGTGTTCCCGTCGACCGGCAGTTGGTAGATGTCCGGGCACTCGAACAGCCAGTCGGCGCGGAACTCGCCGCCGTAGGTCCAGTCGAGCAGATCCGTCGAGCTGTAGAACTTCGCGACGTTGCCGCCTTCGTCGCCCCAGAGCACCATGCCCCAGCGCTTGCGTGCGGCGTCCCAGAACACCTTGGGGTCACGGGATTCGAACGGGGTGGAGATCACCTTGGCGCCGCCGTTGTACATCCGGAACGTCCTGGCACCATCGGTGCTGTAGGCGATGGACACGCCGTTGGTGTTGGTGAAGAGCAGAATGGGCGCGTCGGCACCGGTTTTGAGGCCGGTGACGTTGGCGGTGTCAACCCAGCCGCCACCCGAGAACAGGGTGGCGTTGTGCGTGCCCGGCTCCAAGGCGATCGGCTGTTGCGTCCAGTGCACGAGGTCCTTGCTGGTCGCGTGACCCCAGTGCATCGTGTCCCAGGACAGACCGTGCGGATTGTGTTGGTAGAAGAGGTGGTACGCGCCGTTGTAGTACAACGGCGCGTTCACGTCGTTCATCCAGCCACCCTGCGAACTGAAGTGGAACTGGCCGCGGAACGGCTCGTTGTAGTCGGTCGCGTCGTAGGGATATTCCGGGTAGGGCGCTGCCTGCGCCGTGGGCCCGGTGATCACGGCGATCGCGGAGAGGATCGCCACTGCCGACAGGAGAGTGGTGCGGCGCCGGAGCGGGCGCTTGACGGCAAAGCCGCGCATGGGAGTCTCGCTTCACGTCGATGGGAAGGGGCTCGCTTCGGTTGA
>JBDSAJ010000719.1:0-5931 GCA_039922235.1 Umezawaea sp. | reverse complement strand
GCGGTCTTCGAGCAGGTACGTCACGGTTTCGAGGGCGTCGCCCTTGGTGTGGCCGATGAGGCCGACCGGGCCGCGCTTGATCCAGCCGGTGACGTAGACGCCGGGCACCGCCTGCTCGTCGAGGTCGAGCACCCGTCCGGCCTGGTGCGGCACCGTGCCGGAGGTGTGGTCGAACGGCAGCTCCGCGAGGTGCGTGCTGAGGTAGCCGACCGCGCGGTACACGGCCTGCACTGGCCAGTCGGTGAACTCGCCGGTGCCGCGGACGCCGCCGTCGCCGGTCAGCTCCATCGTCTCGGTGCGCAGGCCGGTGACCTCGCCGTCGCCGAGCACCTCGACGGGGGCCTGGAGGAAGTGCAGGTGCAGCCTGCGCGGCCGGTCGCCCTGGTCGCGGATCGCCCACTCCTGGAGCGTCTTCACGACCATCTCGACCTGCTTGTTCGACCTGATCAGCGCCATGCTCGCCGCGCAGAACTCGATGCCCTCGGGGTGCACGACGACCTCGACGTTCGGCGAGTGGTCGAGTTCGCGCAGTTCCAGCGGAGTGAACTTCGCCTGGGCGGGCCCTCGGCGGCCGAACACGTGCACGTCGGTGACCGGGCTGGACTTGAGGCCCTGGTAGACGTTGTCCGGGATGTCGGTGGTGAGCAGCTCGTCGGCGGTCTTCGCGAGGATGCGGGCGACGTCGATGGCGACGTTGCCGACACCGAGGACGGCGACGCTGCTCGCGGTCAGCGGCCACGTGCGCGCGACCTCGGGGTGGCCGTCGTACCAGGACACGAAGTCGGCGGCGCCGAAGCTGCCCTGCTGGTCGATGCCGGGGATGTCCAGGTCGCGGTCCTTCTCGGCGCCGGTGGAGAAGATCACCGCGTCGTAGAACTCGCGGAGGTCGCCGAGCTTCAGGTCGACGCCGTACTCGACGTTGCCGAACAGCCGGATCTGCGGGCGGTCGAGCACCCGGTGCAGCGCGTTGACGATGCCCTTGATCCGCGGGTGGTCGGGTGCGACGCCGTAGCGGATCAGGCCGTACGGGGCGGGCAACCGTTCGAACAGGTCGATGCTCACGTCGGCGTCGGACTTGGTCAGGAGGTCGGCGGCGTAGATGCCCGCCGGGCCCGCGCCGATGATCGCAACTCGCAGAGAACGGCTCATGACCATAGTTTAGGTGAGCCTTACCTCACTTCTGACGAGAGCATCGTCACGGCTACGCTGTGGGAATGCGCGTGCTCGTGGTCGACAACTACGACAGCTTCGTCTACAACCTGGTCCAGTACCTGGCCCAACTCGGCGTGGAATGCGTCGTCCGGCGCAACGACGAGGTGGACCTCGCCGAGGTCGACACCGTCAGGGGCGTCCTCGTAAGCCCAGGTCCGAGCACCCCCGACCGGGCCGGTGCGAGCATGGACGTGATCCGGCGCTGCGCCGCGAACGGCGTCCCCGTGCTCGGTGTCTGCCTCGGCCACCAGGCCATCGGGGCGGTGTGGGGCGGCACCGTCGACCTCGCCCCCGAACTGCTCCACGGGAAGACCAGTGTGGTGCACCACACGGGGAACGGCGTGCTCAAGGGCGTGCCGAACCCGTTCATCGCCACCCGGTACCACTCGCTGACCGTGCTCCCGGACACGATCCCCGCCGAGTTCGAGGTGACGGCCAGGACCGACACCGGGATCGTCATGGGCATCCGGCACCGCGAGCTGCCGGTCGAGGGCGTCCAGTTCCACCCGGAGTCCGTGCTCACCGAGGGCGGTCACCGGATGCTGGCGAACTGGCTCGCCGTCTGCGGCCACGAGGTGCCCGAGTCGACCGTCGCCACCCTGGAGAACGGGATGCGCGCGCTGGCTTCCGCAGCACGCCAGTCCTAGGAACCCCCGAACACGAAAAAGGGGCCCCCGCGACAGTCGCGGGGGCCCCTTTTTCGAACCTAGTTCGTCGAGGAGATCTTGAACTCGCCGACGGTGATGCTCACCCGCTGGCTCTTGGTGATCGGCCCGCCGGACTTGGGGTCCTGCGTGAGGATCTTGCCGTTCTTGCTGATGTCCGAGGTGGTGGTCTTCTCGGTGGTGGTCAGCTCGCCGATCCAGCCCAGCTGGTTCAGCTTGGTCTTCGCCTGGTCCACGCTCATGCCGGTGATGTCCGGCATGGTGATCTGGTTGCCCTTCGAGACCGTCAACGTGACCGTCGAACCCTTGGCGACCCGGCCGGGGTTGGGGCTCATGCTGAGCACCTGGCCCTGGTCCTGGTCGCTGTCGGCTTCCTTGGTGTTGACCTTGAACCCCGCGCCCTCCAGGGTCGAGGTCGCGTCGTTCACGCTCTGGCCCTTCACATCGGCGAGCTGGACGGTGTCCGGCCCCTTGCCGAGCAGGACCGTGACGACGGCACCCTTGGCGGCCTTCACCCCCGCCTGGGGTGTCTGCTGGGCGACCTTGCCGATCTTGGCCGTGTCATCGACCTCGACGGTGTCCGCGCCCTGCGCGAAGCCCCAGCCGTCGGCGGCCAGCTTCGCCTGCGCCTCCTGCGGCGTCAGGCCCGCCACGTCCGGCACGGCGATCTGGTCCGGGCTCGTGCCGTAGGTCAGGGTGATCTCGGTGAGCCTCGGCACCGACGAGCCCGCGGCCGGGTCGATCGCGAACACCTTGTCGATGTCGTCGGCGGTGCAGCGCGCGGTGGCGCCGTTCTCGCCTGGCTGGCACGGCACCGGGTCGATCTTGTACTTGAGGCCCGCCTCTTCGAGGCTCGCCTTCGCGGCGGCCAGGGTCTTGCCGGTCACGCCGGGCACTTGGACCTTCTGCGCGCCCGCGCTGGTGTTGTCGCCGAGCAGGCTCGACGTGATCCACGCGGCGAGCGCGATCACGGCGATGCACAGCAGCACGACCAGGGTGACCATGGTCGCCTTCTTCCGCTTGGCGCGGCGCTCGGCGTCCTCCTCGGCCAGCGGGTCGTACTCGTTCTGGTCGTCGCGCAGCGCCGAGGGGCGGTGGCGGCCGGACGACACGACCTCGGTGCGCGGGTTCTGGTTGAGCACCGCGGTGCGGTCTTCGGGCGTCATCACGGCCGGGGCCGACGGGCGCTGACCGGACAGCACGCGCACCAGGTCCGCGCGCATCTCGGCGGCCGACTGGTAGCGGTTCGCCGGGCCCTTGGCCATCGCCTTGAGCACGATGGCGTCGAGCGCGGGCGTCACGTTCGGGTTCAGCGACGACGGCGACTTCGGGTCTTCCCGCACGTGCTGGTACGCCACGGCCACGGGGGAGTCGCCGGTGAACGGCGGCTCTCCGGTGAGCAGCTCGAACAGCACGCAGCCCGACGCGTACACGTCGGAGCGGCCGTCGACCGCCTCGCCGCGCGCCTGCTCGGGCGAGAGGTACTGCGCGGTCCCTATGACGGCGGCGGTCTGCGTCACGGCGGCCTGGCCGTCGTGCACGGCTCGGGCGATGCCGAAGTCCATCACCTTCACCGCTCCGGAGCGGGTGATCATGACGTTGGCGGGCTTCACGTCGCGGTGCACGATGCCGTGCCGGTGGCTGAAGTCCAGCGCCGCCGACACGTCCGCCATGACCTCCATGGCGCGCTTGCCCGACAGCGGGCCCTGCGTCTTCACCATGTCGCGCAGCGTCCGGCCGTCGACGTACTCCATGACGATGTACGGCAGCGGGCCGTACTCCGTCTGCGTCTCGCCGGTGTCGTAGACCGCCACGATCGCGGGGTGGTTCAGCGCGGCCGAGTTCTGGGCTTCGCGGCGGAAGCGTTCCTGGAAGGTCTTGTCGCGGGCGAGGTCGGCTCGAAGCACCTTGATCGCCACGTCCCGGCCGAGCCGTACGTCGCGGCCCTTGTGGACCTCCGACATACCGCCGTAGCCGAGGGTCTCACCCAGTTCGTAGCGATTGGAGAGCAGTCGCGGAGTGCTCATCAGTGCGTCGTCCCGCTCCTCGTCAACGGTCTAACCATCGTGTCTAGCAGTTCGGTTTCGTGCTCGCCCAGCGTGGCGCGTTCCGGTCAGATAGGCACACAGGTCACCTTCACCCGTGAGCCGATCGCAACATCACCGGTCGGTGACACGTCGGACACCAAGCACCGGGCCTGCTCCCGTGGCTGTTCTCCCGCATTCGTCTGCGACTCGGGGTGCAGGCCGTACCCGGCCAGCTTCCCGGTCACCTCGTTCACCGGCAGGTCCAGGTACTCCGACTTCTCGACCCGGACCACCGGCTTGCCGGGCAGCTTGTCCGTGGAACCGAGGTCGCCCGCCGCGTTCGGTTGGCCGTTCTGCGCGGTTCGGGCTCCCGTGGTGCTCTGCGGCGCCGACCCCGCGTCGCTGGTGTTCTGCAACACCGCGCGCAGCACGAACACCCCCAGCACGATGAGCACGACGACCAGGAGTCCGACCATAACCCACAGAACGGCCCTCGCTTTCCCCTGAGGCCGCGGCGGAGTCGGCAACGGACGGAAAGTACCCGTGTGCGGAGCGTTGTGGGGGAGCGGGTGCTGGCCGCTCTGCATCCCCGGCGGGACCGGTGGAAAGCCCGGTTGGGACGCGGGGTGCGACATCCGCAGGTTGGGGTGGGTCATCACCGGGCCGGTGGCCATGGCCAGCCCGGACGGTGTGGGCAGCGGCCTGCCCGCCCGAATGGCTCCCACGGCGGCGGCGAACTCGCCGCCGTTGCGGTAGCGCTGCCTCGGGTCCTTGACCAGGGTCGCCTCGATCAGCGCACGCGGACCGGACGGCACGTCCGGCGGCAGCGGCGGCGCGATGTCGCGGATGTGCATCATCGCGACCGTGACCGCGTTCTCCGACCGGAACGGCCGGAACCCGGTCAGGCACTCGTAGCCGCACACGGCCAGCGCGTACACGTCGCTCGCGGGTTCGGCGTCGTGGCCGAGGGCCTGCTCCGGCGCGATGTAGTGCGCCGTGCCCATCACCATGCCGTTGCGGGTCACCGGAGCGGCGTCGGCCGCCTTCGCGATGCCGAAGTCGGTGATCTTCACCTTGCCCGCGGGGGTGACCAGGATGTTGCCGGGCTTCACGTCGCGGTGCACCAGCCCGCGCTCGTGCGCTGCCTGCAACGCCGTCCCGGCCTGCTGGAGCACGTCCAGCGTCCGGTCGACGGTGAGCCTGCCGCGCGCGATGATCGCGGCCAGCGGTTCGCCCTCGACCAGCTCCATCACCAGGTAAGCCGTGTCCTCCGGCCCGTCCGGCATGGAAGCCGTCTCGCCGTAGTCGTGCACCGCGGCGATGCCGGGGTGGTTCAGCGACGCGGTCGTCCGCGCCTCGATGCGGAAGCGCGTGAGGAACTCCGCGTCCCCGCTGAGGTCGGCCTTGAGCACCTTGACCGCGACGTTGCGGTCGAGCCTGGTGTCCTCGGCCTCCCAGACCTCGCCCATGCCGCCGACGGCGATCCGCCTGGTGAGGCGGTACCGCTCGGCGAGGAGCTGGCCGGTGATCAGCATCACTTACCAGCCAGGTAGGCGCCGATGACCGCCCTGCCGATGGGGGCGGCGACCTTGCCGCCGGTCGCGCCAAGGCCGCGGTCGCCACCGTTCTCCACGATCACCGCGACCGCGATGGTCGGCTTCTCGGCGGGCGCGAACGCGATGTACCAGGCGTGCGGCGGCACCGCGGCCGGGTCGACGCCGTGCTCGGCGGTACCGGTCTTCGACGCGATGTTCACGCCGCTGATCCTGCCCTCGCCGCCGGTGTTCGTCTCCGACTTCAGCATCATGTCGCGCAGGGTGTTCGCGGTCGCGGTGCTGACCGCGTCCTCCACCTCGTCGGGCTTGGTCTCGTCGATCACGTCGAGGTCCGGCGCGATCAGCTTCTGCACCAGGTACGGCTTCATCCGCACACCGCCGTTGGCGACGGTGGCGGCGATGACCGCGTTCTCCAGCGGCGTCATCTCGACGACGCGCTGGCCGATGCCGCTCTGGAACAGCGCCGCCTTG
>JBDSAJ010000718.1:0-7289 GCA_039922235.1 Umezawaea sp. | reverse complement strand
GGGAGAGGGCGTGGCCCGCGCTGGGGGTGGTGACGAAGGTCGCGGTCGGGTTCACCCACGCAACCCACCGCGATCCGAAGGACTCAGGTCCTGGTCGAACTGCGTCGCGAGCGTTGCCAGGCGAACGCTCGCGGCGACAACGTCCGCTTCTGCCGATGACCGAGCGTTCTCGACATGGAGGCCACTACCGGCTGCACGGTCGGCGCTCGCTGACATCGTCCTGGCTCAGATCGCGTGATCACGCTGTCGACGCGTGCTCCTCCTGCGGATCCGTGAGCCCTGTGCCGATCGCGGCGCGCCAGTGCTCCTCGGCGGAGCGCATGATGTCGTTGCCGAGTCGTTCGAGGAACTGGCCCGCTGTCGCGAGCCGGGCTCCGGTAACGGTGTCTGCCCCGAAGATGTCAGCTCCGCGTAGCGCGGTGGCGGCGAGTCGCTGGTTGGCGCGGACACCGACCACCGCGGAGCGAAAGCCCGCGTCTGCGTCGACGAAATACCGGTGGCGTCTGCTCTGGTCGTCGCGGCCACGGCGGATCAGTCCCTGTTCCTGGAGAAGGCCGACCGCGAGCGAAATGGTCGCCGGGCTGACCTGGAGGTGTCGCGCCAGCTCGGCGGCCGTACGACTGCTGGTCTCGGACGTGAGCAGGCATGCCATCACACCGGCGGCAGTGCGCGGCAGACCGGTCCCGATGAGCGCGAGGGTGAGATCGGTGACGAACGCGGCCGTCGCAGTGAGATCGAGGTCGCTGATCGACCGCGCCGCTGCCTGCGGGCGCGGCCTGCGCCGGGCGCGGTGGGTGGTTGCGAGTTGGGCCAGGTCCGCGCGGTAGTGGCCCGGCCCGCCGTTGCGCGCGACCTCGCGGCCCACTGTCGAGGTAGGACGGCCCAGACGCCGGGCGATTTCGGCGAAATCCAGCCCCTGCGCCAACCCGGCGGCGATCCGCTGCCGGTCGGCTCCGGTCAGTCTGCGTCCCGGCATCCGTCCGGCTCCTCCGATTCGTCGTCTTGACGCGCAGTATGCGTGCCGATCGTCGACCGTTGCAATGCACTGCCCTTCCGCGTGCATTAATCAGCACTCTCATTGCAATCGTCGATCATGGTGATGACCAGCGCAAATTGCGCCAGTCCGGGCACGTTTCGATTGCCCCTGGTTTCGGCGTCCCCCTAACGTTCGGATCAGGAAGCCGGAAAACGGTATTCGGCAACCTCCCACCGACAAGCGAGGTACCAGCATGGCCGAGTCCATGTCGAACTGCCCACCGAACGCACTCCGGGCCGTCCGTTCGACCCGCCTGCGGAACTGTCCAGCCTCAACGTCGAGGCGCCACTGACCCCTCTGCACTTCCCGGACGGGCACGAGGGGTGGCTGGCCACCGGCTACACCGCGGTGCGCCGCGTGCTGGCCGACCCGCGCTTCAGCAATCGCAGCGAACTCCAGCATTCGCCGCTGCCGGAACACGCGGGGATGACGGCGCTACCCGCGCAGCCTGGGGACTTCCTCAAGATGGACCCGCCAGACCACACCCGGTACCGAAAACTGCTGGCAGGCAAGTTCACCACGCGCCGGATGACACAGCTCACCGAGCGGATCGAACTGATCGCCACCGAACACCTCGACGCGATGCAGCGGCACGGCGGGCCGATCGACCTGGTCGCGGCCTACGCTCTTCCGATCCCCGCCATGGTGATCTGCGAACTGCTCGGCGTCCCCTACGCGGACCGCGAGCGTTTTCAGGCCGACGCCGCCAAACTCCTCGGCCCCAACACCACACCCGCAGAGAAGTACGAGGCGTTCGAGGCGTTGAGTTCCTTCGTGCGAGAGCTGATCACGGCCAAGCGCGCCGACCCGACCGACGATGTGCTCAGCGAACTCACGACCAGCGATCTCACCGACGACGAACTCGCCGCCATGGGCGGGCTGCTCCTCGCGGCGGGCCTGGACACCACCGCCAACATGATCGCGCTGGGGACCTTCGCGCTGCTGCGGCATCCCGACCAATGGGCGACGCTGCGCACGGACCCGCACTCGGTCGGTCCGGCGGTCGAGGAACTGATGCGCTTCCTCACCATCGTTCCCACACTGGCGCGCGTGGCGCTCGAGGACGTCGAACTCGACGGCCACCTGATCAAGTCCGGATCCACGGTCGTGCTGGCGATGGCGGCGGCCAACCGCGACGCGACGAAATTCCCCGATCCGGACGCCTTGGACCTGCGTCGCGACCCCGTCGGACACGTCGGCTTCGGCCACGGCCCCCACCTGTGCCTCGGTCACCAACTGGCCCGAGTGGAGATGCGGGTCGTGTTCCCGGCGTTGGCCGCTCGGTTCCCAGGATTGCGCCTGGCCATCCCCGCCGACGACGTCGCGCTGCGCGAAGGAGCGGACATCTACGGCGTGATCACGCTTCCGGTCACCTGGTGAGGTGCGATGGCGCTTGACGGCGAAGTTGGTGATGACGGCACCAGCACCGGTGGTGCCCCTACCTGATCGTCTGCTGGATGAACCGGCCGGACACTACTTGGGCCAGCGCGGCGGTGACCGGTTACGGACGGAATGAGCGGGCGGCTTCGCTTGACGAACGTCTCGTGGAGGTGTGCCGGCAGTCCTACAGTGGTGATCATGACCACGGCGGCCCAAGAGGCGTTCCTGCGCGAGTTCCATGCACGTCACCCGGCGGTGACCTCCGGTGCGATGGGCCACGGCCGGGCGCCGGACGGGCGGTCGAGCTACGAAATCGTGCGGGACAGGGTCGAAGACCACGCTCGGGTGCTCGACCTCGGCTGCGGCGACGGCTTCCTGCTCGAACTGCTCGCCGAGGCCGGGCACGAGGTCACCGGGATCGACCTCTCGGCCGCTGACCTGGCGCTCGCTCGGCAGCGGCCATCACTTGCCGGGACGAAGCTGCTGGAAGGACGGGCACAGGACCTGCCATTCCCTGACGACGCCTTCGACGCGTGCGTGTCGCACATGGCGTTCATGCTGATGCCGGACATCGAACGTGTCGCCGCGGAACTCGCCCGCGTTCTGCTGCCCGGTGGACTGCTGGCCTTGGTGCTCGGTGGCGGAGCCGGCGGGGGTGAGGGATACGAACTGTTCCAGCGGCTGATCCGCCCGGTGCTCGCCGACACCCCGGCTCAGCGGCAAATCCCGCAATTGGGAGACCGGCGGACCCGGCACCGCGACGGCATCGACGAGATCCTCATCCCGGCAGGCTTCTCACCGGTCGAGTGGACCATCGAGCCAATCGACCTGGGTGGCAGCGCTGAGCAGGTGTGGTCGATCGTCTCGGCGACCTACAACCTCATGCCGCTCGACCCCGCAGTCGTGAAGTCGCTCCAGGACGAATTCCTGGCCAAGGCGGCCGGACTGGCCGATGCCGACGGCCGGGTTCCGTGCGTGATGAACGTCCACTTGGCCGTTGCGACACGCGGCTGACCCTGGACGAGTTTCGAGGCAGGTGGACCAGGTGCGGCGCTGGCAGTCGGTGGGCTTCGGCGACCATCAGCACAACTGATCGCTCATACTGCCGACCGCGCGTGGCTATCGATCTTGGCTCGACGTCCGGTCATGCCGATGTGCGAGTGGACCACGATGCAGTGGGGAGACAGGGTATAACGACGCAGTGAGCGATGGGGACGTGGAGGCGAGTCGTGACGGTATTTCGCGGCCGATGGTCTGGCTCTTTCACGGCAACCGCGCACGTTATGCCGCAGGCGTGTTCACAACCCGTGAAGCAGGACTCGCCTGGGCGGCCAAGCACCGCGTCACCGGAATCCTCACGGAGTATCCGATCGGCGGCGTATACGACGTGGCCGTCGCCGAAGGCCGGTTCACCCCGACTCGGCCGCACCACGGCACACCGGATCACGTCGCCGGTTTCTCGCCGGGCTTCGAGCACATACACCTGACGGACGGGCAGCCGTAGGCACAAACTAACGCTCACATCTCATGGCGCGCGGCCAACCAGGTGCGCTGTCATGTCGATGACCGGAAGTGCAACGCGGAGTCAAGTTGGGACACAAAGCCGTGCACGTTCGATCGGCCAGTCGCGCAGCGCGTCGACGCCGAGACCGATGTCGACCCAGCTACCGCTCTGGATGCCCCGCACCAGAGCGCTGATCGACTCGGCGATCCCGATGCCGGTGTACCACTCGGTCAAGTCCTCTTCCTGCAACGAAGCGCCAGCGGTCAAGAGACCGCCGGCGGCCAGCGATGCCCGCGCCACTCGTCCCAGGAGGTGAATCCAGCCGGTGGATCGTCAACGGGTTCGCTGCCGTCGAGTTCACCTCGCGTCGGGATCTGGATGATGCCTGCCCAGTCGGCGAGTTCCTCGTCGGACATGGGCCACGTGGTGTCCGGCTCGTCGGCTTGGCGCTGATCGAGTCGTCTCCGCTGCTCGGCCGGGGACACCTCGAAGTAGTGCATCTCCACGCTTGCGCCGCGATCCGCCGCTGCCTGCCGCAGCGCGGACCGCTCGTCTCGACCCCACAGCCCGTAGTCGATCACCACGTTGCTGCCCAGTTCGAGGGCGCGCAGCCCGATCTCGATGAGCCGTCCTTCGATCACGTCGGAGGCCGACTCCGGGTTCTCGTGCCCGTAGAGAGCCTTTACCCATTCGTCCTTCGTGAGGCGAAGCGCGTTGCGCTCGATCTCCATGCGTCGCGCAGCACTGGTCTTTCCAGTGGCCGGCAGCCCGACCGTCAGGAAGAGTGTTGGTCGCCTCATCCCATCCTTTCCTGTTGGTCTAGTGGCAGCCGGCGGGCCGTTGTGCGTGTCAGGGCAGCGTGGTGAGTTTGTCCGGGTTGAGCACCGCGTTGATCTCGCGCAGCCGGTGGTCGGCCGGGTCGATGTCGAGGGCGAAGACCAGGAACGGTCGACCCTGGGTGGTGATGACCGCGCCGGGGCCGCCGTTGACCTGAGTGATCTCGACGCCGAGGGCGGGTGGCCAGAATTCGGCCATGTCCACGAGGAAGTCGGCCACGTCCCGCGCGCCGTGCACAGGTCGCCGTGGTGTTTCCGATGTGCCGTTCGCGTCGGCGATCAGGGTGATGTCCGGGGCGAGGATGTCCAGCAACGCGGCCAGGTCGCCGCCGAGCGCTGCGGCCAGGAACCGTTCGGTGACCTCACGGTGCTCGGCCGCCCCGGCTTGACGTCGGGGCCTGCGGGCGTCGACGTGCTGCCGCGCCCGGTACGCCAGTTGCCGGACCGCTCGCTCGGTGCGGCCCATCATGTCCGCGACCTCGGTGTGGGAGAAACCGAATGCCTCGTGGAGCACGAACACCGCGCGCTCGGACGGGGTCAGAGTCTCCAGCACGACGAGCAGTCCCATGGACACCGACTCGGCCAGTTCGACGTCTTCGACCACGTCCGCGAGGTGATCAGCGGCTCCGGCAGCCAGGGGCCGACGTAGGCCTCCCTGCGGGCCTTCACCCGCCGCAGGTGGTCCAACGCCAGCCGGGTCACCGAGCGGAACAGGTACGCGCGGGGGTCCTCCACCGCGTCGTGGTCCACTCGGCTCCACCGCAGCCAGGCCTCCTGCAGCACGTCCTCGGCGTCGGACCGGGTCCCCAGCATCCGGTAGGCCGCCGCGAACAGCGGCGTGCGGTGACGTTCGAAATCTGACCTGTCCATGACCACCTCCGTGGGGCTTCGACACCATGACGCGCCTCACCTCGCCGACGTCACGCGTGACGTCCCGCCCGCACGGTCCGTCGTGTCCTCGACAACCCCGTTGTGAGAGGAGATCCCCGTGACACGCACCGTCACCGAGATGAACAAGGCCTTGGCGCTGGAGGTGTTCGCACGGTTCGACTCCGGCGACATCGAGGCCGCGATCGCACTCCTGCACCCGGATTTCCTCTCGCACGACCCCAGCGTGCCGCACGACCCCACGACGGCCACCGGGCGCCAGGCGTTCGCCGACTTCTTCCGCGGCCCACAAGGACAAGCCCTGATCGCGGCGAGCTCCGACATCCGGCGGGTCATCGCCGATGACGTCCTGGTGGCCGTCCACAACCGGATCAGCATGCCCGGTGGCGACATCGCCACCGTGGACATCTTCCGCGTCCAGGACGGCCTGATCGCCGAGCACTGGGATGTCGTACAACCGGTACCCGAGCAGCCGGCCAATCCCCACGGCATGTTCTGATCCCCATCCGGCAAGGTGGTGGAGCCGCTCACAGTCGCAGGGGGACGCATGGCAGTTCCGGTGCCGCACGCGGCGGGCCGAGGGCGTGGCTGGTACCGGGGTGACTGCCACGTGCACACGGCGGTCTCGGTCGGCGGCGAGCTGACACCGGACCAGATCGTGGTCGGTGCCCGTGCGGCAGGGCTTGATTTCCTCGCCATCACGGAGCACAACTCGGCCGAGACGCACGGAGCCTGGGAGCAGCACGACCTGCTGGTGGTGCTGGGACAGGAGGTCACCACGCGGACCGGGCACTGGCTCGCTCTGGGCGTCGCCGCGGGACAGGTGGTCGACTGGCGCTACGGCCTGAGGGACGACGTGGTCGACCGGCACCTGGACGAGGTCCGCCGCGGTGGCGGGCTGTGCGTCGCGGCTCACCCGCACGCGCCCTACCCCTCGGGCACCTTCATGTACCCGTACCAGGCTTTCGACGTGGTCGAGGTGTGGAACGGGCCGTGGCGTTCGGACGTGCCGTGGCAGGCGGACAACGAAGCCGCCTTGGCCGAGTGGGGGCGCGGCTTGGCCGCGGACGTCCACCACGGGGTGTGGCGGCCCGTGATGGGCAACAGCGACACCCACCTGGCCGGCCAGATCGGAGTTCCGCACACCGTCGTGCCTGCCGAGGAGTTGACCTCCGCCGAGGTCTTGGCCGGGATCCGGGCAGGCCGGACGTGGATCGCCGAATCGGCTGCGGTCGAACTGTCGTTCACGGTGTCCGCCCGCGATCTGGTCGCCGGGATCGGTGAGCAGGTGGAGACGGGCGGCGAGCGCGCCGTGGCGAACGCGGTCGTGCGCGGTGTGCCGTCGGGAACGGTCAGCTTCCACACCGAGCAGGGACAAGTGCATCGCGCGTCGTTGCCCGACTCGGGATCGGGCGCTGTGGCATGCCGCGTCAGCGCGGCGGATTCGGCATTCGTCCGGGTCGAGGTCCGTCATCCCGACGGGCGCATGGCGGCGCTCAGCAATCCGATCATCCTGAGGTCATGAACTCGTCCCTGAAGGAACGAGCTCGCCAACCGCCGCGAGCGGCGGTGTCCAGGCTTGCTGCTGCCGTCCTAGCCGGCTGCCAGGATGGGCGCTGCGTCTGGGCGCATGACTTCGCCCCAG
>JBDSAJ010000717.1:0-14865 GCA_039922235.1 Umezawaea sp. | reverse complement strand
TGTCGTGCTGGTGTGGACAGTGGTGTCCGCCAGTGCTGGGCGCCCCACCTGCTGGTGTAGGCCGGGTCGACGGCGATCACGGTGATGCCGTGGTCGGCGGCCATCGACACCAGCCGGGCACGGAGCCTCGCGGTGGGGAAGCGGGAGATCAGCTGCCGGAACCGTGTCTTCCGCCCGTGTTTCTCGCGGGTCTTGCTGTCGGCGAAGTCGAGGTCCTCGTCCGCGATCGCGGACGCCCCGGACTTGCGGTGACGTGCAGCAGCCGGGTCAGGGCGTGGCGGAGTTGCGCGTCGCGACGTTCCGCGGTGCCGGACAGGTCGTAGCGCAACCGGCGCGGCTCCCCGACCGGGTTCCCGTGCGGGTCGAGCCGCCACGCGGCCAGGTGATCGTCGTTCATGTCCACCCCGACCACACCACCACAGCCCGCCGCGGTGAGCGGCGGGATCGGTGCGGGTGCGTGCTGCCAGGCGGCGGTCACATACCAGCGGCCACGGGCCGCGTCGTAGTGCAGCCGGTAGGCGACAGCCTGATTCTGCTCGACCCGGCCCGCCCACTCGGGACCCCGGTGCGCGAACACCACCCGGCAGGACAGGACATACCGGCCATGCCGCGCGTTCGCCAGGCCCGCCAACGGCGCGGGCAGCTTGATGCCGACCTCACCGTCGGGGCTGATCCGGATCGTCTCGTTGCCCAGCGTTTACCGGCCTCACCATCGGCCTGCAGGAACCAGCGCTCCGCCTCCCAGCGTTCCCGCCACCGCTGCTCGGTCACACCCGCGGCGTCGAGGTGGTGCCGAGTGTTCAGCAGGCGTTTCCCGCCCCGCACCACCCGCACCCGGCCCGCGCCGCGATCCGCCTCGGCGGCGACCAACCGGTCCCGCAACACCTCCAGCCGACGCGACTTGACGAACCACTCGCGGCGGGAGCGATACCCACCCGGCTCGCGTGTGCTCCCCTTCGACCCGACCGGCAACGCCAGCCTGCGTTCGATCATCGCGACACCCGCACGCAGATTCTCGACCTGCGCGGCCTGACACCGACGAGCCAACGCCCACTGATCGTGCGACGCCTTCGTGATACTGCCCGCCCACCGCGACGACGACACCACCGTCAGAGCACGCTTACGCTCCGCCCACGCCGCACTGGAATGCCCCAGACCAGCGGCACACCGCACCGTCAGATCACCAGCTGCCAGCGAACCCAGATGCGCGCCCACCAGACGCAACACCTGCTCATCCTCGGCGGACAAGCCCTTCAACCGGGTCCGGATCGCGACACCCGACGGGCCCGGCACGACGAACGACGGCGCGATCGCACGCAACACCCGCCCCACCGCCATACAGGTGACTCTATCGAACACCTGAGCGAACCCGTCAACCGGGCCGGAATGCTCACCAGATCGACCCCACACTCACTCAATCGACATCCAAGCGCAACAGTTCAACACCCTCTGTGCCCGTCGGCCAGTCCGCTGATCACCTCCCGAGAAGCGGCCACGTCCAGCGCCACCGCCGCGACCTCCCCCAACGCCGCCTGGTACTTCGCCACGTGCTCGGGGTTCTCCAGGAACACGTCCGCGACCATCCCCTCCAGGTGCACCACCGACCGGCCGTCGGCAGCGTCGAGCAGCGCGAACGACCCCGGCACCCCGGCATGCGCGCCCGCACCGGTCGGCACCACGCGGACCTCGGCGGGCGCCAGCAGCAGGTGCATCAACTGGTCGTGCATCACCGCTCCGCCGCCGACCGGCCTGCGCAGTGCCTGCTCCTCCAGGTAGAACGCCGCCCGCACCCGCCACAGCAGGTCGCGCTCGTCCGCGCCCCGGCCGTCACCGCAGAGCGCTCGGGCGTAGTCCGGTGTCCGGAGCGGCCCCGGAACCACCATGCACTGGTAGTGCGTGATCGCCGTCGACCGGTCGTGCTCGGCCGCCGCGGTCCGCCGCTCGTCGCCGAACGGGCGCAACCACGTGTCCTTTCCGGACTCGCGGCACAGCTCGACCAGCCGCGCGAACTCGGCACCCTTGACCTTGCACAGCGCCAGGTACGCCGCCACGTCCGTGTCCGCCGTACCGCGCACCCCGGTCTCCAGCTTGGACACCTTGCCCGGGCTCCAGCCGAGCTCCGCCGCGAGCCCACTGCTGCGCCAGCCTGCCGCCAGGCGCTTCTCCCTCAGTTCGCTGCCGAGCCGTCGACTCCGCGTCGTGGACTCGCGCCTCGACTCCTGTTCGGACATACCGCCCCCCTCTGCTGTGGCTCGGCTGGACTGTATTGGCGACCACCGACAAAAACGGGTGTCGCCGCTGGTAGATCGCTCGATGGGGGGACGTGGGGCAATTGTGTGACCACTGGGATTGGGATGTCATTGACGTGTGAGCATGGAATCGTTGGCGGAGTTGGTGAACCGCGGCTTCTACTTCCAGACGGTGCCGGACGAGCAGGGGGAGATCGAGGTCGTCGTCGGTTCGTACGGCTGGCACGGGTACTACGACCGCATCCACGTGTGGGGTGAGGACGAGGCCGTCGCCGCTCGGGAGCTGAGCGACCACCGGCCGTTCAGCGGGAACGTGGTGTGGAGTTACGAGGGCAGCGCGGCGGACGCGGCGCAGGCGCTGCTCGAACTGCCGAAGCCAGGTGAACCGGGCGCACCGACGGTGGCCAGGGCCGGTCCGTCGAGCCTGTGGCTACCCCTGCTGTCCCGCCGGAGGCGACGATGATCCGACACTGCCCCAAGAACACCTCATCGCCAGGGCAGTCGAGCTGTGCCGCGCCGACGTCTTCTTCGAAGGGGTGGTGCGTGGCGAGTTCCACTTCGCCACAGACGGCAGGCCGAACGGTCCACCGAGCGCTGGCTGACACCAGCACACCGAGCGGAAGCAGAACTGCCACCAAGGCTCCTGGCAAGCCTGGACGTCGCGACTCCTGCCGCCGCGTAGGAAGTCGGCCGCGAACTGTGGCGGGGGCTCGGCTGCCCGGAGCCCGCCGTGCTCGTCGCGGACTTGGACGCCGTGCTGTCCTAACGCGACAGCTCACGCTCCAACGGCGCTGGGAACCGAGGCTGCACCCGTACCGCACCGAGCCACGAAGCCATCGTGGCCGCCTCGCGGGCGACGGCCGCTTCGGCGTCGGCGCCGATGTCCTCCAACAGCCTCCAGACGATCTCGCCGTCCGCCCGCTGCGTCCAGGCTCCGACGACCCGACCATCGCACCAGACGGTCGGCCCGGCGTTGCCCATGGTGTCGAACAGCTGCGGCACGTGCGCGGGGGAGAGGTACCAGTCGCGGTCGCGCCAGCCCATCGTCGTCGAGTCCAAACCCGGCAGCAGGGCCACCCACGGCTCGGGTTCCACGACCGGCTCGGCGTCACCCGGCACCACGTACCCGGTGCCCTCGTCCAGTTCGACCTCGTCCATGCCGGCGAGCGCCTTGCGGGTCGCGCCGAGCGACCAGCCGGTCCACCACTTGAGGTCGGCGGCGGTCGCGGGTCCGTAGACGGCGAGCCAGCGCCGGGCGAGTTCCGCCTGCGCGTCGGCGATGGGCATCGGCGGCCACGGGGACGCGAGGGACCAGCGGAACTGGCTGCTGATCCAGGAGCCGCGTGGCCGGGCGCGGCGGATGAGGCCGTCGCAGGCGAGTATCCGGATGATGCGGCTGGAGACGTTCTGCTTGGTCTCGTAGGGCTTGCCCGGCGCTACGACGACCTGCTCGCAGAGCGCCGGCACGTCCTGGCCGAGTTGCACGGCGGTCGCCTCACCCCTGGTCCGCAGTGCGTCCAGGACGGCCTGCTGGACCTCGGCGAGTCGCCGGGCGTCCCAGCCCGCGCCGTCGCTGAGGTAGGTGAGGAGCTTCGCGCGTTCGCGGGCCGCGATGGTCACGCCAGTCGAGCCTTGGACCAGGGGAGCGAGGTCGGCGGGCACGACGAACATGGTGCGGCGCATGGCCAGGAGCCGGTGCAGGGTGACGTCGTCGTACAGCGCGCGCTCGACGGGCTCGTGCGCCGGCGTTCGAAGCCTGGACGCGATCGAGAGGAACACGGTGGCCGGGTCGGTGGCGTGCACGGCGACGAGTGCGTCCGCGACCTCCTCGACGGTCTCCACGCGCGTCGACAGCGCGAGGAGGTGCCGGGTGCCCAGTCGGGCCCGGCGCTGGTCCACGTCGATCCGGGGAAGTGTCACGCACCCATCCAATCAGGTATAGTTATCTTTATAACTTCAGTGTTGACTAAAACAAATCCCTCACAACAGAAAAGTCGCCAGGACCTTGTCACCGATATAGGACACGGTTGCTCCGCAACCAACAAACGCACCGAGAGCCGAAGGATTGTCCGGAGTGGTGTCCGCGACGACGGTCTTCCAGCCCTGGTACGCCGCCTGTTCGAGGATGGCCTGCAAGGCAGTCGTCCCGATGCCCTTTCCCCTGGTCGAAGAACCGAGCCACATCCCGGTCTCGGCGACCCCGTCCTGGGCGGTGGGCGTCAGCCGGATCATGCCGACCGTCCGGTCCTCCGCGACGACCTCGTACATGACCTCCTGGTGCAGCCGTTCGATGCCGTCGGCGTCCAGCGGGTCAGGAGCACGGAGTGGGACATCGGGCCATCGTGCCGGATGGATCTACGCTGGCCGTGGACAGACACATCACGAACGAGTGGGACTTTGATGTCGGCGACACGGCTTTTGGTGCTCGGTGTGGTGCGCGGCTACGGCAGCGCCCACGGCTACCTGGTGGGCACCGACCTCGTGTCGTGGGGCGCGGACGAGTGGGCCAACGTCAAGTGGGGGTCGATCTACCACGCGCTCAAGCAGCTCACCAAGGAAGGCTGCCTGACCGAGTCGGTCGTGCCGCCCGCGCGGACCGACTACCGGCTGACCGACAAGGGTGAGGTCGAGTACCTGCGACTGCTGCGGGACTCGTTGAAGCAGCCCGACGTGCGGCCGGACATGCTCGGCGCCGGGCTGGCCCTGCTGCCGTCGCTCACCCGCGAGGAGGCGATCGGCCTGCTCAAGCAGCGGCTGGAGGTGCTGGAGGGCAAGCGCGACTCCGCCCGTGACCTCCGCGAGTCGTGGGGGCGTCCGCCGCACGTGCAGGAGCTGTTCGGGTTGTGGGAGCACTCCGCGGCCAGTGATGTCGCCTGGACCGTCGGTCTGATCAGCCGTCTGGAGGCGGGTGACTACCCGATGATGGGTGAGCCGAATTCGCCCGGTCCGGCAGGCAGTTGGCACGACCCGGAGCTGAGCCGGTACCCGTAGCGGTCTTCTTGCCCCTTGACTCCAGTTGTCCATCGTGTCTCTACTCAAATTTGAATAGAGACGGGGTTTCGGGCACACTCGCGGGTCGACCACCTGCCGGAACTGTCGGTGCTGTTTGGGATGGTGACGGAGCCGGCGGTCGGCGTCGTCCGAAGCTCGTGAACTCGTGGGAGGGGCTTTCGTGGGACTGGAACGGTGCGCGGCGGTGTTCGAGGCGGCTGATCCGCCGAGGACGTCGACCGTGGCGTTCTACGGGGTGGACCTGCCGGAGGGGGAGTTCGGTGAGTTGACGATCGCGGACGCGGACGGCTGGGTGCGGACGGTGCCGACGGTGCGGGTGCCGGTCGCGGACGCGGTGCCGGTGCTGAGCCGGGCTCGTCGCATGGGCGACGCGCACCCGGCGGCGTCGTTCTGGGGTGCGGCTGTGGTGGTGGCGATGCAGTTGGTGGCGCGCGGGAGGTTGCTGCCGTCGGTGACCGAGGGGGAGTTCGACGCGTGGCGGGTGGGGCCACTGGAGACGATGGACGTGGAGGTGGTGCGCGCATTGGCGGCCGCGATGCCGCCGCAGGCGAGGGCGGTGCCGTTGCCGGGGCGCGATCCGGCGGAGTTGGCGGACGCCGAGGCGTTGGTGCGGGGGTTCATCGACGCGGTGGCGGACGGGATGCCCCGGGGTGCGGCCGCGGTGCATGCGGCGGGTGCGCCGGTGTTCGCTGCGGTGGCGCCGCAGAAGGTGCCGCACTTGAAGTCGTGGGCGGAGCAGGGGGTGCGGATCTCGCTGCGGATCGAGGGCGACTTCGTGACGGGTCGGTTCCGGGCGGTGGTGCAGGTGCACAGCTTGGCGGATCCGTCGCTGGTGGTGGACGCGGACCGGTTGTGGGCTGATCGGGGTGCGGGGCGGGCGCGGTTGGACGCGGCGGTGGCGGTGCGGCGGGCGGCGCGGGCGTGGGCTCCGTTGGAGCAGTTGCTGAACGCGTCGGTGCCCGCTGGGGTCGAGTTGGGCGATGAGGACGTGGCGGATCTGCTGGTGCGGGGTGCGATCCGGTTGGCGGGTGTGGGTGTGGACCTGCACTGGCCGAGGGAGTTGGTGCGGGATCTGACGTCGCGGGCGGTGGTGGAGGGGTCGGCGCCGCCGTCGGACGTGCCGTCGTTCTTCGGTGGTGGTCGGCTGCTGGGGTTCGACTGGCAGTTGGCGCTGGGCGGCGATCCGCTGACCGAGGCGGAGATGGACCAGTTGGCCGAGGCGCACCGGCCGGTGGTGCGGCTGCGTGACCAGTGGCTGCTGGTCGACCCGGAGTTGGCGCGGCGGGCGCGGGAGCGGTCGATCAAGCCGTTGACGGCGATCGACGCGCTGGGGGCGGTGCTGACCGGTACGGCGGAGGTCGACGGTGAGCTGGTGCCGGTGGCGGCGAGCGGGTGGCTGGACGCGCTGCGCGAGCGGATCGCGACGCCGGACGAGGGTGCGGAGCCGGTGGAGCAGCCGTCGGCGCTGCGGGCGACCTTGCGGGACTACCAGTTGCGCGGGCTGCGGTGGCTGGCGCGGATGACGTCGTTGGGGCTGGGTGGCTGTCTGGCCGACGACATGGGGTTGGGGAAGACGATCACGTTGATCGCGCTGCACCTGCACCGGGGGAGTGGTCCGACGCTGGTGGTGTGCCCGGCGTCGTTGTTGGGGAACTGGGAGCGGGAGATCAGGAGGTTCGCGCCGGGGGTGCCGGTGCGGCGGTTCCACGGTGGGGCGCGGTCGGTGGAGGGGATCGAGCGGGGTTTCGTGCTGACGACGTACGGCACGATGCGGCTGGACGCTGCTCGGCTCGGCGAGGTCGGGTGGGGGTTGCTGGTCGCGGACGAGGCGCAGCACGTGAAGAACCCGCGTTCGGGGACGGCGAAGGCGTTGCGGAGGATCCCGGCGGAGGCGCGGGTGGCGTTGACGGGCACGCCGGTGGAGAACAACCTGTCGGAGTTGTGGGCGATCCTCGATTGGACGACGCCGGGGCTGCTCGGGTCGTTGGCGTCGTTCCGGTCGAGGTGGGCGAAGCCGATCGAGGGTGATTCGGACGGCGAGGTCGCGGACCGGTTGGCGCGGCTGGTGCGGCCGTTCCTGCTGCGCAGGCGCAAGTCGGATCCCGGTATCGCGCCGGAGTTGCCGCCCAAGACGGAGACGGACCAGCCGGTCGCGCTGACGCGTGAGCAGGCGGCGCTGTACGAGGCGACGGTGCGGGAGTTGATGGCGGAGATCGGTGCGGGCGGCAGTGACATGGCGCGGCGGGGGCTGATCGTCAAGCTGCTGACCGGGCTGAAGCAGATCTGCAACCACCCGGCCCAGTACTTGAAGGAGAGCAGTCCGCGGCTGCCGGGGCGGTCCGGGAAGTTGGAGCTGCTCGACGAGCTGCTGGACACGATCCTGGCCGAGGACGGCGCGGTGCTGGTGTTCACCCAGTACGTGGCGATGGCCAGGTTGATCGAACGCCACCTGGCCGATCGGGGTGTGCCGACGCAGTTCCTGCACGGCGGTACGCCGGTTGCGAAGCGGGAGGAACTGGTGCAGCGGTTCCAGGACGGGGAGGTGCCGGTGTTCCTGCTGTCGTTGAAGGCGGCGGGTACCGGGCTCAACCTCACCCGCGCGGATCACGTCGTGCACTACGACCGCTGGTGGAACCCTGCTGTTGAGGACCAGGCGACCGACCGCGCCTACCGGATCGGTCAGACCAGGCCGGTGCAGGTGCACCGGTTGATCGCCGAGGGCACGGTGGAGGACCGCATCGCGGAGATGTTGGCGGCCAAGCGGCAGTTGGCCGACGCGGTGCTCGTGGGTGGCGAGGCCGCGCTGACCGAGCTGTCGGACGCGGAACTGGCGGATCTGGTCGAGTTGAGGAGTGGGCGATGACCGATCGGGTTCGGGGGTACCCCGCGTTTCCCAAGGGGCAGCGCCATGCCCGCACGTGGTGGGGCCGGGCGTGGCTGCAAGCGGTCGAGGACACCTCGTTGGACCTGGCGCAGCTTCGGCTGGGGCGGAAGTTCGCGGCGGCGGGCATCGTCGGCACGATCACGGTCAGCCCTGGCAGGCTGGCGGCGACCGTCTACGACACCGAGGACACCTATCAGACGTCGGTGTCGCTCACCCCGCTGTCGGACGCCGAGTGGGACAGGTTCCTGGCGCAGGTCTCGGCCAAGGCCGGGCACATCGCCGCGCTGGTGGACGGCGACATGCCGCACGACTTGGTGAGCGCGGCCGATGACGCGGGTGTCCAGCTGCTGCCCGGCATCGGCGATCTGGATCCGGACTGCACCTGTCCTGGCTGGGAGCTGCCGTGCAGGCACGCGGCGGCGCTCTGCAACCAGGCGTCCTGGCTGTTGGACGCCGATCCGTGGGTCCTGCTGCTGCTGCGGGGCCGTGAGCAGGACGAGGTCTTGGCGGAGCTGCGGCTCAGCGATGACCAGGAGGCCTCGTCGCCGGGGCTCCTGGCGACGGAGGTGTTCGCCGCGCCCCCGGTTCTGCTGCCCGCACCACCACCCCTCGCCGAACTGGGCCCGCTACCGGTGTTCGAACCGGTGCCGGGTGTCGACGTGGAGGCGCTGCGCTGGCTGGTGGCCGACGCGGCGGCACGGGCCAGGGAACTGCTCACGACCGGCGACCTGCCGCTGCTGGACGAGTGGCAGGACCGAGTGCGAATGGCGTGCACCGTCGCCGACCCGAGGCTGACCACCAGACTCGCCGGGGTTGGCCCCGGCCTGCCCCGCGCGATGCGCGCCTGGGGCTACGGCGGGTTGGCCGGGCTCACTGTCCTGGACACCCCTTGGTCACCGTCGAAGGCGGAGGCGGCCAGGGCCAACCGCGCGTGGGAGGGCGAGGAGCTACCACCCGCGACCGTGTGGCGGAACAGGTGGACCGTGGAAACCGAGGGCTTGCAGCTGCGCTTCGGCCGCGACGGCCGCTGGTACCCCTACCGCGAGGAGGAAGGTGATTGGTGGCCCGCAGGCCCACCCGACCGCGACCCGGCGGCCGCGTTGTCCGAGCTGATGACCTGATCCACCACGCCTGTGGTACCACAGGCGTGGTGGTGTGAGCCGTTGGGGGAGACCGCACGGTCTGAGCTGCCAGTCCGGCCGAAGCCCCAGCCGGTCGTGCTGCCACCGGTTCGAGCCCGTGGACCCGAACCGTCCAATCCCACCCGGCTACGTGCTCAAGCCGGGCAAGCTAGCGGCGGTCCGGCGTCGACGCAGCCAGACCTTTCGAGTCCCGTCCCCGTAGAGCAGCACGCGGGACAGTTCCCAGCCCGCGAACTCGGCGTGGATGGAGAGTTGGGTCGCTGCGGTTCGACGGGAGACGCCGGGAGGCAGCCGCAGCGGCCGGTACTCCCAGTCCCCGTCGGTCACTCCTTCGTTCACGGCGAGATCACCTGTATCCCTTGGCCGTCCGCGGATGCGATGAACACCCGCCCACTTCCTGGATCGACCGCCACCGAATCGGGTTGGCGGACGGTGGGGAACCGGAACTTCTCGACCGGTTCGCCACCGGCGACGTGGTAGGCAACCACTTCGTTCTTCTCGGTGAGCGTCACCCACGCCAGATCGGTGCGCGGGTCGTAGGCGAGCCCGTAGGGGCTGCCCGGCACGGGGTAGCGCTGACGCATGATCAGCGGGTTCGCGGTGAAGGCGAGCAGTTCGCCGCCGCGGGTGTCGGTGACCAGGACGCGGTCGAAGCGGTCGGTGACCGCGTTCGTGGCGCCGTCGCCCGCTCGCAGGCCCGCGCCGAGGGTGTCGGTGGCCGGGTCGAGGTCGAAGAGGGCGCTGCGGAGCCGGTCGAGGACGACGACGTGGTCGCCGATGACGAGCACCTGGTCGGGGCTGCTGATGGGGCCGACTTGGCGGTCGCCGATGCGGACCGACTTGGCGTCGCGCTGGGCGACGACCGTCTTGTCGCCGACGGCGGCGATGTCGACCGGGCCACCGTCGACCGTCGTGGTCGTGGTGGTGGCGTCGGCGGGGGAGATGCTGATGATGACGCCGCTGGTGGGCACGGTCGCCTCGATCCGGTCACCCGCGGTGACGAGTCGGGCGGCGGGGGCGGGCAGGGCGACGGTCTTGGGGGTCGTGTCCGGCAGCGTGTAGAGGAGCACGGACGGCGGGTCCTGCACCGCGACGGCGAGGGTGCCTCCGGCGACCGCGAGCGCGGTGGCCGTGCCGGTCAGCGGGAGCACGGTGCCCGCTGGTGCGGTCGCCTGGTCCGGTGAGGTCGCGGGAGTCGCGGCAACGAGGGTGGCCGCGACCTGCAACGGGTCGCTGGGCTCGCTCGTGGCACAGCCACCGACCAGTACCGCCCCGGTGAGCAGTGCAGCGGCCAGTCGACGCAACGTGGAACCTCCCAGCGGCCGGGTGACCCCGGTACCCCATTCGCGAAACGTCCCCCCAGCATCCACGACGAAACCGTCGTGGTCACGCCGGGGGCGGGTGTTCTCGTTGGTCCACGAAGGTGATAGTCGGCTGCCGCCCGTAGCGCTGGGCGCTGTCGCGCGACCATCGGAGTAGGGCTAGGGAAGGTGTGTGATGACGCTCGGTGCGTTGCGGGAAAGGCACGTCGAATTGCTCCGGCAGCACCGGGTCGTGGACAGCCTCGTCCCCGGTCGCGGGAGCATCGACGGCACCGACCGGTACTACACGTGGTCGCAGGTGGCGGCGGAGTCCGTACCTGCGAGGTTGCACCGGTTGACCACGCTGCGGCTGCGGCCCGACCCGTACCGGGGCGAGGAGCTGCACGCCTCGCAGCAGGTGCTCGACGCGCAGTCGGCGGAGCTGTTCGCCCTGGCCGGGTCCGCCGGGTGGGCGGTCCGGACGCCGTTCTTCGCGGGTGTGTTCCCCACCGG
The DNA here is from genome assembly GCA_039922235.1 of Umezawaea sp. Classification (GTDB taxonomy): domain Bacteria; phylum Actinomycetota; class Actinomycetes; order Mycobacteriales; family Pseudonocardiaceae; genus Umezawaea. The sequence goes on along the minus strand of JBDSAJ010000717.1, from coordinate 3,764 downwards.
GTCGCTGAACGCGCTGTGCCGTCCGATGCCGGGCACCGGGGTGCTGGTCCTCGTCGATTCCGGCCTGCTGCACCTCGTGCCGGATGTGCTCAAGATCATGATCGTGTCGCGGTCGGCTTTCGGTGAGGATCCGCTGCTGGAACCGTCGTGCGCCGCGTCCGCGCTGGCCGAGGTCTTCAACGCCCACCTGTTCGGCAACGGCGCGGCGGGTGCTCGCCCGCTGCCGGACCTGGCGGGTCAGCGGCGTGACCTGCTGCGACTGATGTCCCGCAGGGCCACGCAGTTCGTCGTCGCCCACGAGCTGGCCCACGTCCAGGCGGGCCACCTGCTCACGTCGTGGCGCCTGACCGACCCGAACACCCCCGTCGGCGCGTTGGACATGCAGTCCGTCGGCTGGCCGCGCGAGTACGAGGCCGACCGCATGGCGGCGCGGATCATGCTCGCCAGCCTCACCGACCTGTCCCCGTGGGACCGCGACACCGTCGAGCCCTACCTCGTCGGCGCGCTCCTCTTCGTGCTCGCGCTGCACGAGGTCGTGGCCGTGCTGGCCGGGGCGGCGGGCCGCGTGCTGCCGTTCGCGGGCAGCCACCCGCCTCCGCTGCTGCGCATCCAGTCGATGGTGGAGCACCTGGCCGAGCACCTGCGCACCCCGGAGTCGATCGCGGTCGCCGCCGACCTCGCGACGTGGCTGGACGAACGGATCCCAGGGGTGTTGGAGTGGTTCCGGATGGTCGACGTCCAGGCCTGACGGGTCGGCTTATCCCATGGGGCGTTCGGGGTAGGCGAGTTCGACCGCGCTCACGTCGTCGAGCGCGGCGCGGATGGCGGGCGGCAGGGTGAGGTCTTCGGCGACCAGTGAGCCGAGCAGCTGGTTGGTGTCACGGGCGCCGACGACCGGGGCGATGACGCCGGGGCGGTCGCGGACCCAGGCGAGTGCGACGCACAGGGGTGAGGTGCCCAGGCCGTCGGCTGCTGTGACCACCGCTTGGACGATGCGGGTGGCGCGGTCGGTGCGGTGCTGTTCGACGTAGCCCGCGAAGTGGGAGGAGGCGCCGCGCGAGTCCGGTGGGGTGCCGTTGCGGTACTTGCCGGTCAGCACGCCGCGGCCCAGCGGGGCCCACGGGAGCAGGCCGAGGCCGTGGTGGGCCGCGGCGGGGACGACTTCGCGTTCCACACCGCGTTCCAGCAGTGAGTACTCCACCTGGGTGGAGATGAGCGGGTTGCGGCCGGGGAGGGCGCGTTGCAGGGTGGCGGCGGTGCCGAGTTGCCAGCCGGAGTAGTTGGAGACGCCGACGTAGCGGACCTTGCCGCTGCTCACGGCGGCGTCGAGGGCGGCGAGGGTTTCCTCGATCGGCACGGACTGGTCCCACGCGTGCAGTTGCCACAGGTCGATGTGGTCGACGCCCAGGCGGCGCAGGGAGCCGTCGAGGGCTCCGAGGAGCGCGCCGCGGGAAGCCCCGCCGCCGAACGGGCCCTCGTTGCGGCGGGCGACGGCCTTGGTGGTGATGACCACCTCGTCGCGGGGTACCACTTCGCCGAGCAGCCCGCCCAGGATGCGTTCGCTCTCCCCTTCGACGTAGACGTCGGCGGTGTCCACGAGCGTGCCGCCCGCTTCGGTGAAGGCCATGAGCTGGGTCGCGGCCTCGTCGGCGTCGGTGTCGCGGCCCCAGGTCATCGTGCCGAGCGCCATTCGGGAGACGCGCAGGCCGCTGCGGCCGAGCTGTCGGTGTTCCACCGGGCGAGCGTAAGGGCTGTGACCTCGTGGAGCCGGGACCGTCGTGGATCTTCACCGAGCGCGCCGGACGTGACCGGCGTCACATGTGCTGATCCGCCGAATGTTGTTACTGGTCGGTAGGGTCATCGCCGTGCGATTGGGACTGAACCTCGGATACTGGGGCGCCGGCAACGACGCCGACAACCTCGAACTCGCCAAGGAGGCCGACCGCCTCGGCTTCTCGGTGGCGTGGGCGGCTGAAGCCTACGGCTCGGACGCGCCCACGGTGCTGTCGTGGATCGCCGCGCACACCGAGCGCATCGACATCGGCAGCGCCATCCTGCAGATCCCCGCGCGGACGCCCGCGATGGCCGCGATGACCGCCGCGACGCTGGACACCCTGTCCGGCGGCCGCTTCCGGATGGGTCTCGGCGTGTCCGGGCCGCAGGTGTCCGAGGGCTGGCACGGCGTGCGCTTCGACAAGCCGCTGGCCCGCACGCGGGAGTACGTCGACATCGTCCGCATGGCGCTGCGCCGCGAGAAGCTGCGCTACGAGGGCAAGCACTACACGCTGCCGCTGCCCGACGGCCCCGGCAAGGCACTCACCCTCACCGTCCACCCGGTCCGCGAGCAGATCCCGATCTACCTCGCCTCCGTCGGCCCGAAGAACCTCGAACTCACCGGGGAGATCGCCGACGGCTGGCTCGCGATCTTCTTCTCGCCGGAGTACTCCTCCGAGTCGCTCGGCGCGGTCAAGGCCGGGCGCGCGAAGGCGGGCAAGACGATGGACGGCTTCGACGTCGTCCCCACGATGCCGATGTTCGTCGGCGACGACTGGCGCGCGCTGGCCGACCAGGTGCGCCCCTACGCGGCGCTCTACGTCGGCGGCATGGGCAGCCGCACGCAGAACTTCTACAACGACCTCGCCTGCCGCATGGGCTTCGAGGCCGAGGCCGCCGAGGTGCAGGACAAGTACCTGGCCCGCGACTACGCCGGTGCCATGGCGGCGCTCCCGGTCGAGTTCCTCGACGGCACCTCGCTGCTCGGGAGCAAGGAGCGGATCGCCGAGAAGATGCAGGCACTGGCCCAAGCCGGGGTCACCACGTTGACCATCACACCGATGCTGCAAGATCTGGAGCAGGGAATCGCGGGGCTGCGCACCGCGGTGGAGGCTCTGGATCTGGCAGGAGTGGGTAGTTGAGCTGGTTGCAGGCTCTGGTCCTCGGACTGGTTCAAGGACTTACCGAATTCCTACCGGTGTCGTCGTCCGCGCACGTGCGGATCACGTCGACCTTGTTCTTCGGCAACGACGCGGGAGCGTCGTTCACGGCGGTCATCCAGCTCGGGACCGAGCTGGCGGTGCTGATCTACTTCGCCAAGGACATCGGGCGGTTCATCTCCGCCTGGTTCCGCGGCCTGTTCAGCGCCGCGGCTCGCCAGGAGAAGGACTACCGGCTGGCCTGGTACGTGATCATCGGGTCCATCCCGATCAGCGTGCTGGGGTACATCCTCAAGGACGAGATCCGCACGTCCGCGAGGAACCTGTGGATCACGGCCACGATGCTCATCGTGTTCGGCCTGCTGCTCGGCCTCGCCGACCAGCTCGCCAAGCACGCACGGGCGGAACTGACGATGAAGGACGCGATCGGCATGGGCCTCGCCCAGGCCCTCGCCCTCATCCCCGGTGTGTCCCGCTCCGGCGGCACGCTCACCGCGGGCCTGTTCCTCGGGCTCGACCGGGCGGCCGCGGCGCGGTACTCGTTCCTGCTGGCGATCCCCGCCGTCTTCGGCGCGGGCATCTTCAGCATCCCGGACGTGCTCGAACGCGGCGGCCCGCACGACGCGTCCATACCGCAGATGATCGTGGCCACGATCCTCGCGTTCGTGGTCGGCTACGCCACGATCGCCTGGCTGCTCAAGTACGTCTCGAAGCACAGCTACTCGGCGTTCGTCTGGTACCGGGTCATGCTCGGCATCGTCCTCATGGGCCTGCTGTCGATGAACCTGCTGCCCGCGAACTGACCGACAGGCACCGAAGGGGCGGTCCGGA
>JBDSAJ010000716.1:0-2817 GCA_039922235.1 Umezawaea sp. | reverse complement strand
CGTCGCCAGCGGCCAGTTGACGACGGTGGCGGCGCGGGAGCAGGGCAAACCGCTCAGCCGCGCCGTGCTCAACAACGCCGACGGGGCAGGTGCTTCGACGCCGACCACCACTCCCCCGCCGCCGCCGAAGCCGAAGCCGGTCCTGCCCTTCAACGCGAAGCTGTCGTCGGAGGACATCCCGGCGCTGGGCGGCGGGGTGCGGCGGGGCGGGTGCAGCGGTTCGCTGATCGCCCCGCAGTGGATCGTCACGGCGGGGCACTGCTTCCACGACGTCAACGACGTGCGGGTGAGCGGCGTGCCGCCTTACACGATGGTGGTGACGATCGGGAAGCTGAAGGACAGCGACCCCGGTGGCAGCACGGCGCAGGTCGTGGACGTCCGGCAGTCGCCGATCAACGACCTCGCGGTCGCGAAGCTCAGCGCTCCGGTGCTCGACGTGGTCCCGCTGGCGCTGGCCGACACGCCGCCGCCGATCGGCCAGCAGCTGCAGTTCGCCGGGTGGGGGTCGATCTCGGCCACCGCGATCGTGCCCTCCGACCACCTCAAACGGGGGGCGTTCACGGTGGCCAGGATCGCGGCGACCACCCTCGAAGCGCTGCCCGTCGTGGAGCGCACCGTGGAGAACAGCCCGTGCCCGGAGGACTCGGGCTCGCCGTTCTTCACCTCCGCCGACGACCGCACCGGGGTGCTGGTCGCCATCGTGAGCACCGGGCCCGCGTGTCCCCAGCCCGGCGCGGAGATCGTGTCGCGGGTGGATGTCCAGGCCGACTGGATCCGCAAGCAGACCGGTGGCGCCGCGAAGTAGCGGCTCAGCCGGAGTGGCGGGTGGGCTCCTCCGCCAGCGACCGGGTGGCCGCCCAGCTGGCGAGCAGCCTGAGCCGCTCTTCGAGGCGGAGCCCGGTTCCGCGGTGTAGTAGGTCAGGTCGTGCACCGCCCGGTTGACCATGGGCAGGTCGAGCGACTGGTAGGTCAGCTCCAGGCTGCCGACCTCGGGGTGCCGCATCCGCTTGACGCCGTCGTGGCGGATGCGGACGTCGTGCGCGGCCCACTGGTTGCGGAACTCGGGGCTGAGCGTGGACAGCTCGCCGACGAGTTCCCGCAACGCCCGGTCGTGGGGCTCCCGCCCGGCTTCCGCGCGCAGCAGCGCGGCGGTGGCGACGCCCGCGGCTTCCCAGTCGACGAAGAAGTGCTGTGCGCCGGGGTCGAGGTAGATGTAGCGGGCGATGTTGGCGCGACCGTGCTTGTCGACGGTGTCGCTCTCGAACATCGGCGCGTGCAGGGCTCGGGCCAGCGCGTTGCTCGCGACGACGTCCATGCGGCCGTTGCGCACGAACGCGGAGGACATCGTCGTGGAGTCCGGCGTCCGGTGGCGTGGAACACGGCGTTGGCGATCGCGGGTGCCACGCCGACGATGACGATCTCGCCGAGGCCCTTGACGCCGATGGGGTTGGCGGCGGGGTCGCTGCCGTCGAGGTAGATGGCGCGGAGGTCGGGGATGTCGGCGTTGACGAGGACGAGGTAGTCGGCGAGGTTGGCGTTGACGATGCGGCCGTCGCGGGGATCGGTGGCGGTGTGCTCCAGCAGGGCGCCGCCGATGCCGCCGACCATGCCGCCGAGAGCCTGGCTGTCGGCGAGCTTGGGGCTGACGATGCGGCCAGCGGCGTAGACCCCGAGCATCCGCCGGACCCGGACCATGCCGAGTTGCGCGTCGACCGCGACTTCGGTGAACACGGCGCCGTAGGCGGACATCGACTGCGGTTCCCGCGGCGGGTTGTAGGCGCCGATGACTTCCAGGTGTGGCCGGTTGTTGCGGGACAGCAACTGCCGGTAGGTCTCGCCCCGACGCGGGTTGTCCTTCAGCGCCAGGCGGCCGTCGCGGACGATCACGTCGGCCGGGTTGGCGTTGTGCAGCGGTGATCCCGCGTCGTTGACGGCCATCGTGATGGCCTGCTGCCGGATCTGGTCGCAGCTGTTCAACACCGCGGAGCCCACGCTGGCCATCGTCATGGACCCGCCGTGCGGCGGCGTGGGCGGCATCAGCGAGTCGCCGAGCTGGAACTCCACCTTGTCCATGGTCAGGCCGAGTGCGTCGGCGGCCACCTGGGTCATCGAGGTGTAGGTGCCGGGGCCCATGTCGCTGGTCGCCGACTGGACCAGTGCGCGGCCGCTCGCGTCGATCCGGGCGTAGGCCTGGGTCGGGGCGCGCCGGGTGTGGTAGACGGCCGTGGCCATCCCGGTGCCGATCAGCCAGTCGCCGTCGCGGGTGGAGCGCGGTGCCGGGTTGCGGCGCTGCCAGCCGAACTCGCGGGCGCCGACGGTGTAGCACTCCCGCAGCCGCCGGGTGGAGAACGGCTGTCCGGCGGGACGCCTTCGACCGTAGTGGCTCGCCGCCGCGGCAAAGGGGTTGAGCTTGTACCCCCATAAACGCGACCTTCTCCTCTCCCGGCGAAGCGGGTTTCGTTGGTAATCGACAGTTCGAACGCGACTCCGGTGGAGGGGGAACAGTTGAGTACCCGAGGTGCAGTCCTGCCCGGCCCTGGTGACGTGCGCGTCGAGGAGCGCCGGCTCCCGTCCGTCGTTTACGTGCTGGCGCTGGGCACGTTCCTCATGGGCACGACCGAGTTCGTGGTGGCGGGCCTGCTGCCGGAGATCGCGGGCGACCTGCTGGTGAGCGTGTCACAGGCCGGTCTGCTGATCACGGTCTTCGCGGTCGGGATGATCGTCGGCGCGCCGCTGATGGCGTTGCTGACGCTCCGGCTGCCGAGGCGGTCCACGCTGGTGCTGGCCCTGGTCGTCTTCGCGGTCGGGCACGTCGTC
>JBDSAJ010000715.1:0-10092 GCA_039922235.1 Umezawaea sp. | reverse complement strand
CGACGTCGCGGCACTGGAAGCGTTCTGCCGCACGGGTTCCCTGCGGCAGGCGGCGGTCACGCTGCACCGCCACCACTCGTCGGTGGCGGCCCGGCTGGCGCACGTGGAGGACGCGCTGGGCTGGCGGCTGGACGAACCGGGCGACCGGTTCCGGGCCCGGCTCGCCCTGCTCGCCCGCCGCCTCGCCGGACGTGGCTAACGCGGTGACCAGGGATCTCTCGGATCGCCGCTTTCCCACGCCTGCCTGCGACAGCTAGAGCAGTTCCACGTCAAGCGCCCGCGCGAGCACCGCGAGCGCCTCGGCGACTTCGCGCTTGGACACGGTGGCGTGCTCCGCCAGCGCGGAACCGTGGAACGTGCCGGGGAACAGGTGCAGTTCGGTGGTCACCCCGGCGGCGAGGAGCGCTTGGGCGTAGGCGATGCCTTCGTCGCGCAGCGGGTCGAACTCCATCACCGAGATGTACGCGGGAGGCAGACCGGCCAGGTCCGTCGCCCGTGCGGGTGCGGCGTAGACGGGGACGTCCGCGCTTCCGCGGACACCAGGTCCGAGGTAGCAGTCCCAGCTGATCTCCGCGCTCGGTCGGTTCCACAGCGGGGTGTCGACGAACGCGCGCATGCTGGGCGTGTCCAGCCGGTCGTCCAACTCGGGAACCCCCAGGTACTGGAACGCGATCGCCGGGCCGCCGCGGTCGCGGGCCAGCAGTGCGAGTCCTGCGCACAGCCCACCACCCGCGCTGGCGCCGTGGATCACGATCCGGTTCGGGTCGATCCCCAGCTCGGCGGCGTTCTTCACCGTCCAGACCAGCGCCGCGTAGCAGTCCTCGAGCCCGGCCGGGTACGGCGCCTCGGGCGCGAGCCGGTAGTCCACCGACACCACCACGACCCCGAGTTCCCTGGCGTACCGCAGATTGCTCGGATGGTCGATGTCGAGGTCGCCGACGATGAACCCCCCGCCGTGGACGTCGAAGATCGCGGCGGGCGCGGCGATCCGCTCGGGCGTGTAGATCCGCACGCGGACGTCCGGCGCGCCCTCAGGTCCGGACACCAGTTCTTCCCGGACGGTGACACCGGTGGAATCGTCGTCGATCCGCTGGGCCATCATGGCGGTCATCTGTTCCCGCGCGGCGGGCAGGTCCGTGATGTTCATCTGCGGCAGCATCGGGATGACCGCGGCTACTTCCGGGTCGAACGCGTAGGTCATGGGTCATTCCTCCACAGCATCGGGGCTTGACCCGATTCTGGGCCCATTGGCCACATCCCGGCATCCGACACGTGTCGCGGAATCACACCTCGCGGTCCGCCAGTCGGCGGCAGCGCGGTCAACCGGTGCGCGGTGAACGGACAACTCACCGGACAGACGTGCCCGGACACGTGGACGGCAGGAGTTCGCTGCTGGTTCGCTGATCAAGATAGTCCCTGCCAACCCCAGTCGATGGGAGTTGATCAATGGTGTCCGGAGTTCGTCGGATCGGTGCGCTCGTAGCGGCAGTCGTACTGATGACCAGCGGGACCACGGCCACGGCGAGCGCGCTCGCGAAGACCGGGCCGGTCTCCGTGGCGTACGTCGAGGTGAACAACAACAGCATGCTGAACGTGGGCAAGTACGCGCTGGCCAACGGCAGCGGCAACGTTTTCGACATCGGCGTCATCTTCGCCGCTAACATCAACTACGACGTCGCGACGAAGTCGGCCTACCTGTACTTCAACCCGAACGTGCAGCGCGTGCTGGACAACGTGGCCACCCAGGTCCGGCCGCTGCAGGCCAAGGGGATCAAGGTCACGCTGTCGATCCTGGGCAACCACGAGGGCGCCGGGTTCGCCAACTTCCCGACCAAGCAGGCCGCCGAGGCGTTCGCGAAGCAGCTGGCCAACACCGTGACCAAGTACGGCCTGGACGGCATCGACTTCGATGACGAGTACTCCGAGTACGGCAAGAACGGTACCGGCCAGCCGAACGCGAGTTCGTTCGTGTACCTGGTCACGGCGCTGCGCGCGGCGATGCCCACCAAGCTCATCACGCTGTACAACATCGGCCCGGCGGCGTCCCGCCTGTCGTACGGGGGCGTCGACATCACGTCGAAGTTCAACTACGCCTGGAACCCCTACTACGGCACGTGGGGCGTGCCGGGCATGGCACTGCCCAAGTCGAGGCTCTCGCCTGCGGCCGTCCAGATCAGCGCGACGCCCAGCAGCACCGCCGCCAGCCTCGCGAAACGAACGGTGAGCGAGGGCTACGGCGTCTACCTGACCTACAACCTCGGCGCCGCCGACGCGCACACCTACATCTCCGCCTTCACCAGGGAGCTGTACGGCACGGACGCCCGCTACACCGGATAGCGGTTGGTGACACCAGGATCCGGCGCGCTTCCTGCCCGGATCCTGGTGTCACCAAGCGAGGCCGGGATGATCGCGCTCGCCGCAGTGTCGCCGGCTGGAATGGTGGCGCGTTCCCGCAGCTCTCCGCACGTTTCGCCCGTCAACGAAAGTGGTAGCGCGCTCGAAAAGGTGCTATGTCCGCTGCCGGTGAAGTCGTTCGGCGTCTGTAGCGTATTAGCATGGCCGGCGGTCAGATAAAGCAGAAGACAGGACTGGCGATTCTCGCGGTGGGAATCGTCGCGCTTGAGTTCGCTGCCGCGGTGACCAGTTTCGTCGCCTCCACGCTGTTGCCCGTCGTCGCCGCTGACCTGAGCGCGCGGAACAACCTGGCCCTCCTGATCGCCGGGTCGACGCTGGGGTTGTTCGTGGCGTTGCCGCTGGCGAGTCGGGTCCTCCGCCTGTTGGGGGCCCGAGGCACCCTCGGGGTCGGAGTACTCGCCTACATCGGCGGGCTCGTCGTGGCCTCCACCGCGCAGACGGCGTGGGTGTTCGCCTTGGGGCAGTTCGCGAACGGGCTCGCCAGCGGGCTCTTGGCGGTGTTCGGCATCAGTTCCGCGATCCGGCACCTCGACGAGCAGTTGCGCATCCGCGTCGTGGCGGCCTCATCGGCGATGTGGATCCTGCCCGCCCTGGTCGGGCCGGCCGCCACCCTGGGCTTGGAGCACCTCGTGGGGTGGCGCTGGACCCTGCTCGTCCCGGTGCCGTTCGTCCTCTTCGGACGCCTGCTGGTGGTGCGCGCCGTCCGTGGCGATCCGCCGGACGAATCCGCGCACCGCCCGCTGGCGCGAACGCTGTTGATCCCGCTCGGTGCCGCGGGTGTGGTGCTGAGCATGGGGTTGTGGCCGCTCGCGATCATCGGCGCGGCGGTCGCGCTGGCCGGGATGATCACTCTCATGCCCGCGGGAACGGCGCGCTTCAGGCCTGGGGCCCCCGCGGCACTCGGCACGATGGTGCTGTTCGCGGTCGGCTACTTCGGCGCGGACGGCCTGATCACCGTGCTGTTGACCTCCGGCCTGCGGATGAGCCTCGGGCAGGCGGCGATCGTCCTGAGCGCCGCGCCCTTGGCATGGGGGGTGACGAGCCTGGTCGCCACCCGGTTCACCTCCGCGCGGAACAAGCGCGGCTTTCCTCCCACCGGTCTGGGACTGGCCGCTCTCGGAACGGCCGCGCTGGCCGCGCAACTGGTGGTCGACCTGCCGTTCGCGGTGGCCGTGGTCGCCTGGGCCGTGGCCGGAATCGGTGTCGGACTGGCCTATCCCGGCTTGTACATCAAGGCGACGACCGCGGGGAAAGGGGGCTTCACCGCGACGGAACTCGCGACCGCGGTCATCACGGCCGAGTGCACCGGGCAGCTGTTGGGACAAGCGATCGGCGGCACCCTCAGCTCGGCTGACGGTTCCAGCGGACTGCTGGGCTCCTACGTGTTGTTCGCCGTTGTGCTGATGGCCGCGGCGGTGGCGTCGCGCCGGGCAACGATCACCGAATAGCTACTTCAGGTGGTTCCGGAGGTACCGGCCAGTGGTGCTCCGGGGGTCGCCGGTCAGCAGTTGCGGCGTCCCGGTGGCGACGATCGTGCCACCGCGGTCAGGCGCCCCTGCGGGAGGTCGAGGTCCAGGGGAAGCATCGGCGTTCCTTGTAACCACCCGTCGCCGGGAGATTCGCCGATGCTTCCAGTCCTCACCTTGCCGTCCGGCCTGTCCTGCGTGCTCGAAGGACTGCGGAGCGTGTTCACCGCGCCGGGCTTCGTCACCTTCACCTCGCTGATGACCGGCCTGCTGGGTGCCACCGGTTCCCGGACGGTGACCGGGATGTGGAGCGCGGCGGGGCTGGCCGGGCGGTCTCATCACGCCCGTGGACACCGGTTCTTCTCCCACGCCCGCTGGGATCCCGACTCGCTCGGGCTGCTGGTGGCCCGGCTGGTGCTCACCCGGTTCGTCCCGGTCGGGGCGGTCTTGCGGGTGGTGGTCGACGACACGCTGTTCCACCGCTACGGCAAGGCGACCCACGGGGTGTTCTGGCAGCACGACGGCTCGGCGACGGGCCGCGACGGGATCGGACGCGGCAACTGCTTCGTGGTTGTCGGACTCGTCGTCACGATGCCGTTCCTGGCGCGGTCGATCTGCCTGCCGATCCTGTTTCGATTGCACGTCCCCACATCCGGGGTGTCGAAGCCGGACGCGGCCCGTACGCTGGTCGGGGTGCTCGCCCGCGCTTTCCCCGAACGCACCGCCCGCCTGGCCTCCAACGCCGTGCTCCACGCCCTACCGCCCGCACCCACCGGCACACGCGGCCACCCGGCATGGAAAGGCCCGAGACCGGGCACCTGCGCCGACCTCGCCGCCACCGCCGCGTGGCGTGAGGTGTCGGTGACCCGCTACGGGAAGACCGATACCGTGCAGGTCGCCACCATCACCTGCCTGTGGTGGGGATCGCTGCACCGTACCCCCGTCACCGTGGTGCTGGTCAAGAACACCGACTCCACCCGGCCTTACGACATCGCCCTCGTGTCCACCGACACCGATGTCTCCGCCGGGACGCTCGTGTCCCGCTACGCCGACCGGTGGTCGGTGGAGCAGTCCGTCAAGGACTCGAAAATTCTGGTCGGGGCCGGAGACGCCGCCAACCGGCTTCCTCTCGCGGTGCAACGCGGCGTGCCTTTCGCGATGCTGGGGCTGACCATCCTCGTTCTCTGGTACGCCGGGCACGGCACCGCCGAGACGGACCTGGCCGCCGCCCGCGCCCGCGCGCCTTGGAACCGCAGGAAGACCCACGTGAGCGTCGACGGCATGCTCATCGCTTTCCGACGAGCCCGAATTACCGCCGTCACCGCAGGCCAGACCACACTCGATCACTATCCCGACCTGCCCGTGACCAGCAGTTCAGCCGCCGCATAACTGCGAAACCTCAGATATAACACGGAGGCTGGTCTTGGTGTAGTTCCCCAGGTCGATGATCGTCTGATCGGGCGACGTCGTGGTTTGCGAGGGGCTGGGGCGAGGTACCGCCCTACGACGAGGACTTCGGAATTGGAGGTTCGTCCCGTGAACAAACCAGTCCCCGTCTGGATCTGCGCGACCTGTGGCAACCACTACCCCGAGGCTGAAGAACCTCCGCCGGTCTGCGTGATCTGCGCGGACGAGCGGCAGTGGGTGCCCGCTGACGGCCAGCGGTGGACGACCGCGGCCGAGTTGGGTGAGGCGGGCTTCCACGGCGAGTGCCGTGAACTGGAGCCGTCGCTGGTCGGCATCGGCGTCGAGCCGAAGTTCGCGATCGGCCACCGCGGGCTGCTGGTGCGCACGTCGCACGGCAACCTCCTGTGGGACCCGCCGGCGTACCTCGACGACGACGTGGTCGGCCGGATCCGGGAGCTGGGTGGTGCGCGGGTGGTGACCGCCAGCCATCCGCACTTCTACGGCTCGATGGTCCAATGTAGACGGACCTTCGGCGCGGAGATCCTCGTTCCCGAGGTCGACCTCGGCTGGCTCACCCGCCCGGACCCGGCCGTCCGCACGTGGTCGGGTGTCGAGGCGCTGCTGCCCGGCGTCACCCTCGTGCAGTGCGGCGGCCACTTTCCCGGCAGCGCCGTCGTGCACTGGGCCGATGGCGCGGACGGCGCCGGTGCGCTGCTCGTCGGCGACACCCTGTTCGTCACGCCGGGCGAGGACCGGGTGTCGTTCGCCTGGAGCGTGCCCAACCGCATCCCGCTGCCGGAACGCGCGGTGCGCGGCGTGCTCGACGCCCTTCGCCCCTACCGGTTCGACCGCATCTACGCGGGCTGGTGGGAGCAGGTGCTGCGGCAGGGCGCACGGCACGCGCTGGAGACCTCGGCGGAACGGTACATCCGCTTCCTGAAGGGGGAGGTGGAGATCTAGCACCTGTCGCAGGTGCCTGTCCGCCTACGTGATCATCCCAAGTGGACAGTGGGAGGAAGGGCTGGCCAGATGGCCGAGTTTGCGGCATGGTGTAGGGGACATGGATTACGACTTGGGGGAGTTTCCATGAACGACTTCGCGACCGAGCTAGCCGAATCCTTCGCCGTGACGCCCACTCGGACGACCGGCCTGGTGATCGACACCTTCGACAACTGGTCGGATTCGACCACCTCGGTGGTGGCCTCCATCTGTGCTTGCACGTCCGAACCCAGGCTCTGCTACACCGTCGAGGACGACCCGGTCCGCCCCTCGGTGAGCCCCTGTCGTGACGCCGCGCGCGAACCGGCTCTGGCCAGCATCCGCCGCAGCGCCGCGTACGAGCCCGTCATCGGCACGATTTGCCGCGCCGGCTCGACGGTGGCGTGACCGGGCCGCGCATCGGGTTCAAGCGGCACCTGAGTGCTGAGGTGGTGCCGGGCGACGCGGTGTACGTGTTCTCCGAGGAGGACACCACCGCGTTGCGCGGCCCCCACCTGGACGAACTGGTTCCCCTGCTGGACGGGACGAGGGATCTCGCGCTGCTGCGCCGGGATCTGCCCGCCTCCGCCGAGCCGGAGCACGTGGCCGGGCTGCTCACCGAACTCGCGGAAGCGGGTCTGGTGGCTCTGCGCCCTGCTGCCGAATCCGAATCCGACGTCGACCAGTCCGCGTTGGCGTACTGGGACTCGATCGGCGTGGCTCCTGCCACGTCGAACCGCGTCACCTTGACCACCATCGACGTCGACCCCGAACCCGCTGTCGACGCGCTGCGGTCCGCCGGGCTGTCATTGGTGGACACCGATGCCGACCTCTCCGTGGTGCTGTGCGGCGACTACCTCGCCGATGGTCTGTCCGATGTGGACAAAGCGCTGCGCGCGGAGGGTCGCCCTTGGCTGCTGGCGAAGACCGTCGGCGCACGGGTGTGGCTCGGCCCGGTCTTCACCCCGGACGACGGGCCCTGCTGGCACTGCTTGGCGAGCAGGCTGTGGGCGAACCGGCCCGCCGAGGCGCACGTGCGCGACTCGCTCGGACTGACCGGCGCGGTGGCCCGGCCCGCTGTCGCGTTCGGCCCGTTGACCGCTGTCGCGCTGAACCTGGTCGCGTTGGAGGCGGCCAAGTGGCTCGCCGGGCAGCGGCACGGCGGGCAGCGCACCCTGTGGACCTTCGACAGCCGCGACCTGACCGGCAGGCGCCACGAGGTCAGGGCACGCCCGCAGTGCGTGTCCTGCGGCAACACCGAACTGGTGCGCGAGCAGGCGAGGCAACCGGTGGTGCTCGCGTCCCGCCCCAAGGCGCACACGTCGGGTGGTGGGCACCGTTCGGCCGCGCCGCAGGAGGTGCTCGACACCTACCGGCACCTGATCAGCCCGCTGACCGGGGTGGTCAAGGACATCAACCAGGACCGGCGCGGACCGGCGTTCTTCAACTCGTTCCGCTCCGGCCCGAACACCGCGCTGGGCAACCGGGGTGCCGCACACCTGCGCTCGGCGCTGCGGTCGCAGAACGGCGGCAAGGGCGTCACCCCGCTGCACGCCGAGGTCAGCGCGCTGTGCGAAGCACTGGAGCGGCACAGCGGGCACGCCGATGGCGACGAGGAGCGGGTGCGCGGCGGTTTCCGCTCACTGGGCGATCGGGCGATCCACCCGGACACCGTGCAGTTGTTCGACCAGCGCCAGCACCAGGGCCGGACTCGGTGGAACGCCGAGCACTCGGGGTTCCAGTACGTCTGCGCCCCGTTCGACGTGGACGCCGAGTTCGACTGGACGCCGGTGTGGTCGCTCACCGAGCAGCGGCACCGGCTGCTCCCGACCGCGCTGCTGTACTTCACCGCGTCCCCGCACGAGCAGTTGACGGCCGACTCGAACGGCAACGCCGCAGGCTCGTCACTCGAAGACGCCGTGCTGCAAGGGATGTTGGAGGTCGTCGAGCGCGATGCGGTCGCACTGTGGTGGTACAACCGCACGCGCCAACCCGCGGTGGACCTCGACGCGTTCGACGACGGGTGGATCGCGGAGTCACGCCGGGTGCACGCGGAACTCGGCCGCGAGATGTGGGCGCTGGACCTGACCTCGGACATCGGTGTGCCCACCGTGGTGGCGCTGTCACGGCGCACCGACCAGCCCCGCCAGGACATCATGATGGGATTCGGCGCCCACCTGGACCCGGCGGTGGCGGTCCGTCGCGCGCTGACCGAGCTGAACCAGATGATGCCCTCGGTCCTCGACGGGCGGGGCTGGGACGACGCGGACTTCCGCCGCTGGCTCGAACGGGCGACCGTGGAGAGCCAACCGTACCTCCTGCCCGATCCGGCACTGGAACCGTTGGACCGCAACGACCTCAGCTCGCCGGACCTGCTCGACGACGTCCGAACCGTCCAAGCGCGGCTGGAGAGGGCCGGACTGGAGGTCCTCGTGCTCGACCAGACGCGCCCGGACATCGGCCTCCCGGTGGTGAAGGTGATCGTGCCGGGCCTGCGCGGGTTCTGGACGCGGTTCGCGCCAGGCAGGCTGTACGACGTGCCGGTCCGGTTGGGCAGGCTGACCGCGCCCACTGCCTTCGAGGACCTCAACCCGATGTCGATGTTCCTCTGAGCACGCGGGTTCCCGTCGATATCGACCGTATCGCGACGAATGGGAAAAGCCATTGCGACGCTCGGTATTGAGGGTGCATCATTGACGTACACCACGAGATGAGGGGTCGAAGTCATGACGAGCATGGGGAATCGAGGGTCGCGGCGCTTGGGTCACCGAGCCGCGATCGCCGCCATGTGCCCGTCCTCGACTCGGCACAATACCGCCTCGACCTGGTGTGAAATGCTGCTGAACTGCGCGGACTCCCCGCCCTGACCTGGAACAGGTCACGTGCGCAGGGAGCCGCCCATCGGGGAACCGATCCGGGCGGCTTCTCCATTTCGCGCACCGAAAATCGTTTTCTTAGTGGCTTTCTCGGGAATGGGGGCGGAAAGGCAACGCGTCCGGTCCAGGTTCAATTCCTGTCGAGAGTACGAAACACCATTCCCCTGAAGTGCACCAGGCAGCACGCCCGACTGTTACTCGGGAAGATCAGGTTCGAGTCCTGACAGGGGAGCAGCCGCCGAGGCCATCGCCGCGGCGGACACGGGGGACGCGCCGGCGCGCAGACGATCCTTGCAAGATCGTCGTGGAGGGTTCGACACCCTCGTCTTCCACCACCTCAGGCGGTGCTGCGCGTGGCTCGCGGCACGGCGTGGGTGGTGACGCGCGTGGCCCGGCGGCCACCCGGAGCCCATACCTCCGGGGTGCCTGGTTCGACACCAGGACGCGCGACTGGGCTGAACGCTGGCGAGCGGGGATTCACCCCGACGTCATCCGAACGTGTGCCTTGATCCGGGCCAGGGTGTCCGTCAGGGCTGAGGCAAAGTCGACTACCAGTGGCTTGACCTGCTGATTCGGGTTGCGACACACCGAAGATCGGGTAGTCCGGAGCAGGCACGACGGGACCGTTGATCATGAAGGTTTCTACGCCATCGTGATCTTCGGAGTTCCGCCGTGCCTGCTGTGTCATCGTCTCCCATCGCTGTCCTGTCGCGCCAGTTGGCCCCGCTGGGCGAGGTGGCGCCGCAGGCGCGGACCGGGTTGCTCGAGGTGTTGGAGTCGGTGCCGGACCCACGCAAGAAACGGGGTGTGCGGCACCGGTTCTCGGCGATCCTGTTCGTGTCGGTGTGCGCGGTGGTCTCCGGTGCGCGGTCGTTCGCCGCGATCGCCGAATGGGCCGCCGACGCGGTCGAGGACACCTTGTGCGGGATGGGGATCGGCGCGCCGAACGC
>JBDSAJ010000714.1:0-4094 GCA_039922235.1 Umezawaea sp. | reverse complement strand
CGCCAGTCAACTCCGGGTCCGATTGGATCATCCGGGTCAGGATGCCTTCCGTCACAACTTCGATCCGCGTCTCGGCAGACACCTTCGCCTCACCCCGGATGCGGTAGCCCACCGTCCGCCCCACCGGCTCGCCCAGCAGAGACGCCATCCGCGCGGCCGCGGCTCGGGCCGCGATCCGGCGCGGCTCGGCCACGACCACGCGTCCGGGGTGCGCCTCGGCCAGCGCCAACGGCACCAGGGTGGTCTTGCCGGTGCCGGGCGGCGCGACCAGCACCGCGCACCCGTGCGCGGCGAGCGCGCCGACGACGTCGTCCAGCACGGCTCGGACCGGGAGATTCGGCAGTTCCACGGTGAGCCAGTGTGCCAACAGGGCCGCGCGACGTGTCAGGCTGACCAGGTGGTTGACCCGCTGCACGACCCCGACGACCCCGACCTGCTCGACCCGTACCGGGCCCGTGAACTGGCAGGGCTGGTGGAAGCGGCCAGGGTGGCGTCCGGCGCGGTCCGGTACGGCAAGGTGGGGAAGGTCGGCTGCGCGACGGTCGTGGTCAACCGCGACAACCCGTTCCCGTCGGGCAACTTCGCCTGCGCGCTGGACGGTTCGACGGCCGAGGTCGCGGGCGCCTTGATGCGGCTGGAGCAGACGTTCGCCGACATCGGCCGCGCCGAGGCCGTGGTGTACGCCTCGCCGACGACCGTCGCCGAGATCGAGGGCATCGCGGACGACGCGGGCTGGTACGCCGTCGAGGAGTCGTTGGCCGTCGTGCACCGCGGCCGGTTCGACGTGTCGCCGCGCGTGCGGCCCGCGCGGGACACCGACCTGGAGCACATCGGCGCGCTGGTCGCGGACGAGCTGGGCCTGCGGATGAGCGGGCAGCAGCGGCTGGTGCGGCACCTCGGGCAGCGGTGGGACGACCCGCGCTGCGTGCAGCTGGTCGTGGACGATGGCGAGCGGCTGGTCGGGTTCGCGGGCGGGTTCGCCGAACGCGGTGTCGGGTTGGTGGAGCAGGTCGTGGTGCTGCCCGCACGTCGACGCCGGGGCCTCGGGTCCGATCTCGTGGCGAGCACCGCGGCGGCGCTGCGGTCCGTGGGCGCGCTGCTCGTGGTGGCGCACGTGGACGAGGGCGGGGCCGGTGAGCGGTTCGCCGAGGCGTGCGGGTTCGAGGTCGGATACCCGGTGACGGCCTACGCACGCAGGGTTGACGAGTTGCTCGATTGAGATTTCGGGCGGCGCACCTATATCTTTAGCACAGCTAAACGATACCGGGGAGGCCGCACGTGCAGGGGACCGCAGTCGTCAGGGACCGGCTTCCCAACGAGGTGTGGGTGCTCGTGGTGGCGAGCTTCATCATCGCCATCGGCTTCGGGATCGTCGCCCCGGTGCTGCCCATGTACGCGGCGAGCTTCAACGTCGGCACTGCGGCCGTGTCCACCGTCGTCAGTGCGTTCGCGCTGGTCAGGCTGCTGTTCGCGCCGTTCAGCGGTCGGCTGGTCGCGCGCTTCGGCGAGACGCACACCTACGTCTGGGGCATCCTGATCGTCGCGCTCGCCACCGGCGCGTGCGGGTTCGCGACCCACTTCTGGCAGCTGATCGTGTTCCGCTCGGTCGCGGGCGTCGGCTCCACGATGTTCACCGTCGCCGCCGTCGGCCTGCTCATCCGGCTGACCCCGCCGTCGCTGCGCGGCCGCGCGTCCGGCCTGTGGGCCACCGGTTTCCTGCTCGGCAACATCGCGGGCCCGATCGTCGGCGCGGGACTGGTCGGCTTCTCGATCCAGACCCCGTTCGTCACCTACGCCGCGACGCTCGTGATCGCGGCCCTGTTCGTCTGGCTCTTCCTGCGCCGCTCCACCCTCGCCGCGCTCGACCAGAACAACACCCAGCCGACGATGGCCGTGCGCGACGCCGTCCGCTTCGCCTCCTACCGCGCCTCGCTCGCCTCGGGTTTCGCCAACGGCTGGGCCGTGTTCGGCCTGCGCATCTCGTTGGTGCCGCTGTTCGTCGTGGAGGCGCTGCACGGCAGCCCCGCCATCGCGGGCATCTCGCTGTCCGTGTTCGCGGTCGGCAACGCCGCCGTGCTCATGCTGTCCGGCAAGCTCTCCGACAGCATCGGCCGCAAGCCGATGGCCATCGCGGGTCTCGCCGTGTCCGCCGTCGGCACGGTCGGCATGGGCTTCACCGGCACCGTGGCGTTGTTCATGGTCGCCTCGCTGGTCGCGGGCGTCGGCGCGGGCCTGCTCAACCCGCCGCAGAACGCCGTGGTCGCCGACGTCATCGGCTCGAAGGCCAAGGGCGGCCCCGTGCTCGCCGCGTTCCAGATGGTCACCGACCTGGGCGCCATCATCGGGCCGCTGCTCGCGGGCGTCCTCGCGGACCGCTTCTCCTACCAGGCCGCCTTCACCGTGACCGGCGTCATCATGCTCATCTCGATCGCCTTCTGGTTCGTGGCCGAGGAAACCCTGCCCCAGCAGGACGACGAGCACATCGGCGAGGCCGTCGCGGGCGAGTGCGGCCACCTCGACGAAGGCCCGGAAGTGCCGACCGGCGCCCGCATCGGCGGCCGCCCCAACCAGCCCGACGCGTGACCACTCAGGTTCCGCTCAGCCTCCGCCGCTAGCCTGCTGGTTGACAGGCGTAGTCGGAAGGACTGGGAACGACGTGGGTGGCGCGGAGCGGAACGCTCGCAAGAAGAAGCAGCAGCAGATGGCGGCCAGGTCCGTGACCGCCGCCCGTTCGTCGGGCGGAGACCGCAACAAGGTGCTGATCGGCATCGTCGTGGTGGTCGTCCTGGCCGCGGGCGTCTTCGGCGCCGTGCTCCTGAACCGCCCCTCCACCCCCGAAGCACTCAGCCCCGCCCCAGACCTCAAGACCCTCAGCGTGCCCGTCCAACGCCAGCCCGACGCCACCGTGCTGGTCGGCAAGGACACCGCCAAGGTCACCGTGGACGTCTACGAGGACTTCCTCTGCCCCATTTGCGGCACGTTCGAGAAGAAGTACGGCGCACAACTGCGGCAGCACGTCGAAGCAGGCGACCTCAAGATCCGCTACCACGTCCTGCCACTCCTGGTCCGCCTCTCCGACCCCGAGGGCTACTCCCGCGACAGCGCCAACGCCGCGGTCTGCGCCGCCGACGCGGGCAAGTTCCCGGAGTACCACGACTCCCTCTACGCCAAGCAGCCAGAGGAAAACGGCCCCGGCTACACGATCGCCCAGCTGGTCCAGCTGGGCACCGACCTGGGCATCACCGACAGCGCTTTCAAGTCCTGTGTGGAGACCGGCACCTACCACCAGGCACTGGAAGCCGACCTGGACAAGGCCGACAACACCCCGCACCTCCAGGCGGAGCGCAGCGACGGCAGCAAGGGCTTCCAAGGCACCCCGTCGGTCGCAGTGGGCGACAAGCTCATCAGCATCGACAACGAGAACTGGATCTCCGACCTCCTCAAGGCCTGAGATCAACCACCAACGGCCGACCCTGTTCACCACCGGGTCGGCCGTTGCGCTTCACAGCGTTCCTAGCAGCACGAACACCCTCGCGGGCCCCCCGATTTTTATCTGCTGGGGCGGATGTTGTACGGTATGACCACACCAGAACGGCGGTCCAACCGCCCGGAAAGTGCAAGCACGGGGCTGTGGCGCAGCTGGTAGCGCATCACACTGGCAGTGTGAGGGTCAGGGGTTCGAGTCCCCTCAGCTCCACAATTTGATACAGCATACGAATCGCCCGCTGACCTGCGCAAACAGGTTCGGTGGGCGATCTTGTTTGCCCGTCCCAAGTGGACAGTGATGCACCGGGCTGGAGAAAAACCGGGGAATCGGTTTTCTGGGCCCGAAATTGGGTCATGGATTTTCTCCAGGGCGGGTTGCCCGATCGGGTGGTTGTTGGTCAGGACCTTTGGGATCGCCACTGACGTGCGTGGACAGCCGTCTGGCCCAGATGGCGGATGTCACCAGGAGGTTCGGCCAGCGGGGACGCGAGCGGGTGTTGCCGGCCGACCGTGACGTCGGCCCTTGCCCACGCAACCGCAGCCGCCGCAACGCGTAATCTCGATCCGTGGATGCGGATGACGCCGAGCGGCAGACGGTCGCCCCTCCG
>JBDSAJ010000713.1:0-8018 GCA_039922235.1 Umezawaea sp. | reverse complement strand
GTCGCGCTCGGCCTCGAGCTGTCCTGCACGCACCACCGCGCCGCGCGCGAGGGGCTGGTGACAGCGGTGTGCACGCCGCTGCACGTCGGCCGCAGCACGGCGACGTTCCAGATCGCCGTGAGCGACGAGGAGGGCAAGGCGGTGTGCACCGCGCGGCTGACGTGCATCCTGCGCGACCGCCCGCCGGGTGAGCCCGCCTCCTAACCGGGCGTCACGGCCGTCCGGTCGTCCTCGGCGACCGGCACGGCCGGCTTCCGCGCACGGGAGCGGTCCCGCAGCCTGCGGACCGCGATGGCGAGCACCAGCAGGCCGAGTGAGAACGGCAGCCACCAGCGCGGGCCGACGGCGGTCTCGAAGCACACCTGCACCAGGCCGAGCACCACCGCGATGGCGATCGTGCCCTTCGCGGTCCGGCCGAGCACGGCGGCGGTCACCGCGTACACGCCGACGAGCACCGCGGTGAGGTACCCCGCGGAGCCGGGGACCTTCAGCAGGTACAGGAACGAGGCCACGCCCGCGAGGAGCCCGCTCGCCACGACGGGCCGCACACCGCGGCGCAGCGCGACGGCGAACGCGGCGATGGCCAGCCCGACGACGGCGAGCTGCACGTCGTCCACGTCCGGCACCAGTTCGTGGGGGCGGAACAGCCGGACGGGCGGTTGGGCGTCGGCGCCGAGCAGCAGCCACAGCCCGAGTTCCACCACCGCGAACGCGACCAGTCCGAAGAGGAACGACCCGCGCGTCGCCGCCGGGACCGCCGTGGCCGCCACGACGGCCGCTGCCAGACCCAGCGCCAGGAAGCCCAGCAGCGGCAGCACCCCGACGTCCGGTGTGGGGCCAGGGCGGAAGCCCAGCGCGAGGAAGGTCAGGTAGGCGGCGAACAGGCCGAGCGCGAACCCGGCGAGCGGAGCGAGGTCCACACCGCGGCCGCGACGGGTGCAGGCGACGGCCAGCAGCGCGTACACCACGCCCTGGACGACGCCCTCGACAGCGGTGGGCCACCACTGGTCCGCGAGCAGTTCGGCACTCCGCAGCAGGCTCGCCGGCATAAGCAGGTTCACGGTGTCCACGCTCCCACATAGACCAAACGGCCCTGCGGTCAGCGCTTCTGTCGGCCAGTGGGAGCACCGGAACATTCGTGTAACAAATGGCGCCAAAAGGCAAGCCGTCCCGTCACACGGACGTCACCTGATCGGCGGTATGTGGCCCGCAGAAACCGTAGTTAGCCTCGCAACCGTTCCAATTGTTTCAGTTGGAATACAGCCATCGGAGTCAGATCTCTGGGGGATTTGATTTCTGGGCCACTTCCCGTGCACACCCTTTTATTCGCCCGCGTTCCTCGCGGTCCACTCAGCGTGCTCGGGAACGGCCCGAGCACACGCGACCATGAAGTGCGCCCGAAATCAGGGAATACGCCTTGGCACCATCAACGGAATACCCGCTCGCCCGCGACGAGCTGGCGCTGCGGTGGAACGACGTCGACATCGGCTACCCGGAACTGACCGCGCTCGCGGACGCGGCGTGGTCGGTGGTGGACGGCCTGCCCGGCTCCGGGCCGGTCGGGGTGCTCGGCCGCAAGTCGCCCGTGACGATCGCGGTCGTGCTGGCGTGCCTGCGGTCCGGACGACCGTTCCTGCTGCCCCCGCCCGACCTCGGGGCGGACGTGCGCGCCGAACTGCTCCGGGTCGCGGGCTGCGGCCACGTGCTCCGGGTCGAGGCCGACGGGACCGCGGTCGAACCGGTCGACGGGGCCGTCGACCGCTCTGACCTGGCGGGCGTCGGGTTCATGCTGACCACGTCCGGGTCGACCGGGGTGCCGAAGGTCGTGCCGCTGCCGAGGGACGCCGTGGCGGCGTTCACCGACTGGGCGGCCGCGCACTTCGGCATCGGACCGGGCACCGCGGTGTTCAACTACGCGCCACTGAACTTCGACCTGTGCCTGCTCGACGTGTGGACGACGCTCGCGCACGGCGGCCGGTCCGTGCTGGTCGACCCGGACCGCGCGCTGGACGCCAAGTACCTGCTGAGGACGTTCGAGGGCGCGGGCGTCGAGGTGGTCCAGGGCGTGCCGATGCTCTACCGGCTGCTGCTGGACGCGGCGGGCGGACGGGCCTTCCCCGAGGTGCGGGAAGTGGTCTGCACCGGGGAGGCGATGCCGTCGGCGCTGCTCGCGGAGCTGCCGCGGCTGTTCCCGAACGCGCGGCTGCACAACGTGTACGGCTGCACGGAGACCAACGACAGCTTCATCCACGAGATCGACCCGGCCCAGGGCGTCCCCGTGCCGATCGGGCGGCCGATCGGCGGGACCACCGCGCTCCTGCTGGCCGACGACGGCACGGTCGTGACCGGCGCGGGCACCGGCGAGCTGCTGGTGTCCACGCCGTTCCAGGCAGGCCGGTACCTGGACCCGGCGCTGACCGCGCGGGCGTGGACGCCGGGGCCTCCCGGAGCGCCCGACGGCTGGTACTTCCGGTCGGGCGACCGGGTGCGGCGGGACCAGGACGGGGTGCTGCGGCTGGTCGGCCGCACCGACTTCCAGGTGAAGGTGCGCGGGGTGCGCACGAACCTCCAGGAGATCGAGCGGGTGATGCTGGACCACCCCGGCGTAACCGACGCGGTGGTGCTGGCGGTGCCCGACGACACCACCGGCAACCGCCTGCACGCGATCGTGCGGCGCACGCCGGGCCAAGCGCTCAACAGCCTCGGCCTGCGCAGGCACTGCGCCGCGAACCTGCCGAGGACGGCGATCCCGTCGGACCTGGACATCACCGACGACGAATTCCCCCGCACGTCGACCGGAAAAGTCGACCGGAAAATGCTGACGAAAGGAGTGCGACTCCGTGCCGCGACTCACTGAGATCAAAACATTCGTGATATCCGAGTTCGTCAGCGACATCAGCGCCGAAGAACTCGACAACGACTACGACCTGCTGGAAAACGGCGTGGTGAACAGCCTCGGCCTGCTGCGGCTGATCGCGTGGGTCGGTGAGCGCTACGACATCCCCGTCGATGAAATCGACCTCTCCCCTGCGGACTTCCGCTCGGTGAACGCCATCGACGACTTCATCCGGTCCGCGCGTCCGATCGGCACCGGAGGTGAGCGGTCGTGATCGTGCTGAACAAGTCGGCGGTGCCGTGCGTCGAATGGGGCAACGGGCTGAGCTACCGCTTCCTGCTGAGCAGGCACGGCATGGGGTTCACCGTCGCCCACACCGTCGTGCACGCGGGCACCAAGTCGCCGCTGCAGTACCGCAGGCATCTGGAGGCCTGCTACTGCCTGAGGGGCGTCGGCGAGGTCGTGACGACCGACGGCGTGTCGCACCGGATCGAGCCGGGGGTGCTCTACGCGCTCGACCAGCACGACGCGCACTTCCTGATCGCGGGCCCCGACGAGGACCTCGAACTGGTGAGCATCTTCAACCCGCCGTTGAACGGGGACGAGCGGCACAGCCTGGACTCCGAAGAGTTCTCCGAGTACTGACGGGAGTGGTGGGCGGTGATCGACTGGAACGACGAGCAACGGGCGCTGCGAGCGGCCATGGCGGCCCTCGGGCCGGTGCTCAGCAAGGACCACGTCGAACGGGACCGGACCGGGGAGTTCTCCACGGCCAACTGGGACCGCGTGCGGGAGACCGGGCTGCTCGGGCTGCCGTTCCCGGTGGAGCACGGTGGGCTGGGTGCCGACCTGCTCACCACGATGTACGTGCTGGAGGGGCTGGGTGAGAGCTGCCGCGACGGCGGGCTGAGCTTCTCCGTGTCCACGCACGTGGTGGGCGTCGGCGTACCGCTGCACCGGTTCGGGTCGGCCGCGCTGAAGGAGCGCTACCTGCCGGACATCTGCGCGGGCACCCGGATCGGCGCGCACGCGATCAGCGAGCCCGACGCGGGTTCGGACATGATGGCCATGCGCACCACCGCCGTGCCGGACGGGGACTCCTTCGTCCTCAACGGCAGCAAGGCGTTCGTCAGCAACGGCCCGATCGCCGGGCTGTTCACCGTGTACGCGCGCACCGGGAAACCGGGCAGCCCGGCGGCCATCACGGCGTTCCTGGTGGAACGGGACACGCCGGGCCTGCGGGTCGGCAACGCCGTCGCCAAGATGGGGCTGCGGACGTCCCCGCTGTGCGAGCTGTTCTTCGACGGCTGCCGGGTGCCCAAGGCCAACGTGGTCGGCTCGGTCGGCGCCGGGTTCCTGGTGCTGGACCACGTGATGAAGTGGGAGATCCTGCTCTCGTTCGTCATCAACGCGGGCGAGATGGCGCACCGGCTGGCCCGCTGCGTCGAGTACGCGAAGGACCGCAGCGCGTTCGGCCAGCCGATCGGGAAGTTCCAGTCGGTGGCCAACAAGGTCGTCGAGATGAAGATCGGCGTCGAGACCTCGCGGAAGTGGCTCTACGACACCGCCGAACGGCTCGTCCGCCGGGAGAACGTCACCACCGACATCGCCATCACCAAGCTCACCGTCAGCGAGGCGAGCCTCGCGTCCGCGCTGGCCGCCGTGCAGGTCTTCGGCGGCTACGGCTACCTGGCCGAGTACGGGCTGGAGAAGGACCTGCGCAACGCCGTGGCGGGCCCGATCTACTCCGGCACGTCCGAGGTCCAGCGGCAGCGCATCGCCACGATGGTCGGCCTGTGAACACCACCGAAACCGAGGAGGACACCATGCCCAGCCCAGCGGAACACCTGGCGGAGACCGAGTTCCTCGACTTCGGCGCACCCGAGGTGGCTCGCCTGGTCGACAAGGCGCTGCCGGACGGACCGGACGGGCTCACGCCGACCGAGCGCGCGGTGAAGTTGTTCTACGCCGTGCGCGACGGCATCCACTACGAGGTCTACGGCGCGGACATGTCCCGCGGTGGGCTGCGGGCCAGCGCGATCATCAAGCGGGGCATGGGTTTCTGCGTGCAGAAGTCCATCGTCTACGCGGCCGCGCTGCGGTCGGTCGGGGTGCCGAGCAGGCTCGTCTACGGCGACGTGCGCAACCACCTCGCGTCGGACCGGCTGCGGGAACTGGTCGGCGGCGACGTGTTCCGGTTCCACAGCCTCACCTCCGTCCACCTCGACGGCAGGTGGGTGAAGGCCACGCCGGTGTTCAACAAGATGCTCTGCAAGCTCTACGGCATCGCGCCGCTGGACTTCGACGGCAGCGCCGACAGCCTCTACCACCCGTACGACCAGAACGGCCGCAGGCACATGGAGTTCCTGCGGATGCGCGGCGAATACGCGGACTTCCCGTACGAGGTGGTCGTCGAAGGCATCCGGGAAGCGCACCCGAGGCTGTTCGAGAGCGGCGACGAACTGGCCAAGGGCTCACTCGTCGCCGAAGCCGGCCGGTAGGAATCCCTTTCCCCACAGCGAACGGTGGAGTTCCCGATGATCGAGAAGGTCAAGTTCGAGCTGACCGACAAGGACATCCCGCACACCTGGCTGAACGCGGCGGCCGACATCGGCGGGATCGCGCCCATCCTCGACGCGAAGACCGGGCAGGAGGTGAGCCGGGAAGCGCTGGGGCGGACCATGCCCGCCGCGCTGGTCGAGCAGGAGCTGAGCCTGGAGCCGGAGTTCGAGATCCCGGAGCCGGTGCGGCAGCTCTACGCCCAGTGGCGGACCACGCCGCTGCACCGGGCGCGCAGGCTGGAACGCGCGCTGGGCACGCCCGCACGGATCTACTACAAGTTCGAGGGCACCGCGCCCACCGGCAGCTTCAAGCCGAACACCGCGATCCCCCAGGCCTACTACCACCAGCAGGACGGCAAGACCGGGCTGATCGCGGAGACCGGTGCGGGCCAGTGGGGCAGTGCCATCGCACTCGCGGGCGCGCTGTTCGACATGACCGCCAAGGTGTTCATGGTCAAGGTGAGCTTCCAGCAGAAACCGTTCCGGCGCACGCTGATGGAGACCTACGGCGCCACGTGCATCGCCAGCCCCAGCACCGAGACCGAGGCCGGGCGGCAGACGCTGGCGGAGTTCCCCGAGCACCCCGGCAGCCTCGGCGTGGCGAAGTCCGAGGCGCTGCAGTTCGCCGCGGCCCACCCGGAGTTCGGCTACACCAGGGGCAGCGCGCTCAACCACGTGTGCGCGCACCAGTCCGTCATCGGGCAGGAGGCCATCGCGCAGATGGCGCTGGCCGACGACTACCCCGACGTCGTCGTCGGCGCGGCGGGCGGCGGCAGCAACCTGGCTGGCCTGGCGTTCCCGTTCCTGCGCAAGCAGCGGCAGGGCTGCCCACCGGTCCGGCTCGTCGCGGTCGAGCCCGCGTCCTGCCCGACGCTGACCCGCGGCCGGATCGCCTACGACCACGCGGACTCGCACGGCCTGACCCCGCTGTTCCGGATGCACACCCTCGGCCACAAGTTCATCCCCGCTCCGGTGCACGCGGGCGGGCTGCGGGCGCACAACATCGCGCCGCTGATCAGCAGGGCCGTCGAGGACGGCCTGATGGAGGCCACCTCGGTGCGGCAGAACGAGTGCTTCGAGGCCGGGGTGCTGTTCGCCAGGTCCGAGGGGATCCTGCCCGCGCCGGAGTCGACGCACGCCATCCGCGGCGCGATCAAGGAGGCGATCCGGTGCCGCGAGGAGGGCCGGAGCGAAGCGATCCTGCTCGGCCTGTCCGGGCACGGCGATTTCGACCTCGTCGCCTACGAGAAGTACTTCTCCGGTGCGCTGCCGAACGACGCCCTCAGCGATGAGGACCTCGACCTCGGCCTCGCCAGCATCCCCGCCCTCACGCTCGCTTAAGGACCAGGATCATGAGTCGCGTCAACGTCGTCCAGTTCGTCACCCTCGCGGTGATCTGGGGCAGCAGCTACACGTTCATCAAGGTCGCGGGCGGCGGGCTCACACCCGCGCAGCTCGTGCTGACCAGGGTCGTCCTCGGGGCGCTGGTGCTCTACACCGTCCTGCGCGCGACCGGCGGGAGGCTGCCGCGGGTCGGCCCGGTGTGGGGGCACATCACGGTCGTCGCCACGCTCGGCATGGTGGCGCCGTTCCTCCTGCTGGCGTGGGGTGAGCAGCGGACCAGCGCGGCGATGGCGGGCGTGCTGATCGCGGCCACGCCGCTGCTCACCCTGGCCGCGGCCACGGCGGCGCTGTCCACCGAGCGCGCCACGCCCCGCAAGGCCGTCGGCTTCGGGCTGGGGTTCGTCGGCGTCGTGCTGGTGATCGCGCCGTGGTCCGCCGAACTCGGCTCGATCGGCGGGCAGCTGGCGGTGCTCGCCGCGGCGGTCTGCTACGCGCTGCAGACCGTGTACGTGCGGAAGATGTTGGCGCAGCGGAACATCCCGCCGCTGGTGTCGTCGACCTCGCAGGTGTTGATGGCCGTCGTGCTGCAAGGCGCGATCACGCCGTTCTTCGCCTGGCACACGCCTCAGCTCACCTGGGGGGTGGTGACGAGCATCGTGCTGCTCGGCGCCATCGGCACGGGGTGCGCGTACCTGCTGTACTTCCGGCTGATCACCGACATCGGCGCGTCCAACGCGTCCGCGGTGAACTACCTGGTGCCGGTGACGGCCGTGCTGGTCAGCCTCGTGACGCTGGCCGAGCCGATCACCTGGAACATGGTCGTCGGCACGCTGGTCGTGCTGGTCGGGTTCGCCTACGCCGAGAACCGGCTGTCCCGCAAGCGGTCTGCGCAGGCGGCTCGCTGATGCGGGCCGATCGGTGGGGGTGGCGCGCTTCGTTCGGGATTTTGGTGATCGATCGGGATCCGGTGGCTGAGGCGGAGTTCTGGGCGATGGCGCCTGCTGGGGTTACGGTGAGCGCGGCTCGGTTTGAGAGTCCGAGGAAGCCTGGGACGGCGGATTATGGGGAGGATCCGGCGCGGGTCGTGGCCGAGTCGGAGGACATGGCTCGGGGGTTGCATTTTCTCGGGGGAATGCGGCTGGATGCGATCTGCGTGTGTTTTACGACCAGTAGTTTTCTTGGTGGGGCTTCGTTTGATGCGTCTTTTGTGGTCCGGGCTCGGGAGATGGCTCACGGGACCGCGGTGGTGACTGCTGCTCAGGCGACTACTGCGGCGA
>JBDSAJ010000712.1:0-22608 GCA_039922235.1 Umezawaea sp. | reverse complement strand
GCAGGTCGCGGGCGCGTTCCACACCCCGTTCATGGCCACGGCCGAGGACGCGATGCGAGTCCGCGCCGAGGCCATCACGACGCACGACCCGGTGCTGACGCTTCTCTCCAACGCCGACGGTGCTGTCGTCACCGACGGCGCGGACGTGCTGCACCGGCTGATCGCCCAGGTGACCCGCCCCGTGCGGTGGGACACCTGCCAGGCCACCATGGCCGAGCACGCCGTGCACGCGATCGTCGAACTGCCGCCCGCGGGCGCCTTGACGGGCTTGGCCAGGCGCGAGTTGAAGGGCACCCCCACCTTGGCGTTGAAGACTCCGGAGCACCTCGACAAGGTCGCCGAGCTCCTGGCCACCGCGGAGGCGTCCCGATGACCTCCTTCAGCCTCTCCGCGGGCCCGGTGGGCACGCGCATCCTCGGGATGGGCAGCTACCAGCCCGAGACGGTCGTGAGCAACCACGACCTCGCGAAGGTCATGGAGACCTCCGACGAGTGGATCCGCGAGCGGGTCGGCATCGTCAACCGCCGATTCGCGCGCAAGGACGAGCTGCTCGTCGACATGGCCGTGGACGCGGGCGCGAAGGCGATCGCCGACTCCGGCCTGCAGCCGACCGACATCGGCGCGGTCATCGTCGCGACCTGCACCATGCCGTCGCCGATCCCGAACGCCGCCGCGCAGGTGGCCTACCGGCTCGGCGTCCAGGCCGCACCCGCGTTCGACGTGAACGCCGCGTGCGCCGGGTTCTGCTACGCGCTGGCCACCGCCTCGGACATGGTCCGGTCGGGCAGCGCGGCGAACGTGCTGGTCATCGGCGCGGAGAAGCTCACCGACTGGGTGGACCAGACCAACCGGTCCACCGCGATCATCTTCGCCGACGCGGCGGGCGCCGTCGTCGTCGGCGCGGGCGACGAGCCGGCCATCGGGCCGGTCGCGTGGGGCAGCGCGGGCGACCTGGCGGACTCGATCGCCATCGCCGACCGGAACTCCTCGATCCACCAGGAGGGCCAGGCGGTCTTCCGCTGGGCGACCACCCAGATCGCCCCCGTGGCGATCCGCGCGGTCGAGCTGGCGGGCCTCCAGTTGTCCGATGTGGACGTCTTCGTCCCGCACCAGGCGAACCTCCGGATCATCGAGCTGATCGCGAAGCGCCTGCGTGCCAAGGGTGCGCGTGAGGACATGGTCGTCGCACGTGACATCGTGGACTCCGGCAACACCTCATCCGCCTCGATCCCGATGGCGCTCGACCACATGCGGGCGGCAGGCGAGATCTCCAGCGGGGACGTGGTGCTGCTCATGGGCTTCGGTGCGGGCCTGTCCTACGCGGGGCAGGTCGTCCGGTGCCCGTGATGTCGGGCCCCAACAGTGTTCCGGCGGGACGGGACAGCCGTTCTCGCCGTCCGATGCGTGAAGGAAAGGACTTTCAGTGAGCAACGAGGACATCCAGAAGGGGCTTGCCGAGATCGTCGAAGAGGTCGCCGGTGTGGCCGCGGACGACGTGACGGTCGAGAAGTCCTTTGTGGACGACCTGGACATCGACTCGCTGTCCATGGTGGAGATCGCCGTGCAGGCCGAGGACAAGTTCGGCGTGAAGATCCCGGACGACGAGCTGGCCAACCTCAAGACCGTCGGCGATGCGGTGTCCTACATCGCTAGCAAGGCATGACCACTAATCACGACGTCGTCGTCACCGGGCTGGGTGCCACCACCCCGCTCGGTGGCGATGTCGCCACCACCTGGGACGCGCTGCTCGCCGGTCGCAGCGGCGTGTCGACCATCGACATGGACTGGGTCGAGCGCTTCGACCTGCCGGTGCGGATCGCCGCACAGCTCGCGGTCGAGCCGACCGAGGTGCTCCCCAGGGTCGAAGCCCGACGACTCGACCGCTGCGAGCAGGTGGCCATGATCGCCGCTCGCCAGGCGTGGGCGGACGCCGGGCACGACGACGGCACGGTGGACCGGGAACGGCTGGCGGTGATCGTCGGCACCGGCATCGGTGGCGCGATGACCCTGCTGAACCAGGACGACCTGCTCGAAGAACAAGGCCTGCGCAAGGTCTCCCCCCTCACGATCCCGATGCTGATGCCGAACGGACCGGCCGCGCACGTGGGCCTGGAGTTCAAGGCGCAGGCCGGGGTGCACGCGCCGGTCTCGGCCTGCGCGTCGGGCGCCGAGGCGCTCGCGTGGGCGTGGCGGATGATCCGCAGCGGCGAAGCCGACGTCGTGGTGGCCGGAGGCGCGGAAGCGTGCATCTGCGCCATCCCGGTGGCCGGGTTCTCGCAGGCCCGCACCATGAGCACGCGCAACGACGACCCGGCGGCCGCCTCGCGGCCGTTCGACACGGGGCGGGACGGCTTCGTGCTCGGCGAGGGTGCCGGGAT
Organism: Umezawaea sp.; assembly: GCA_039922235.1. Lineage (GTDB taxonomy): Bacteria > Actinomycetota > Actinomycetes > Mycobacteriales > Pseudonocardiaceae > Umezawaea. Next base: position 20,230 of record JBDSAJ010000712.1, on the reverse strand, counting down.
CATGGTGCTGGAGCGCGCGGACTTCGCCGCGGCCCGTGGCGCCAAGGTCTACGGCAAGCTCGCGGGCATCGGCACCAGCTCGGACGGCTACCACATCACCGCTCCCGACCCCGAGGGCACGGGCCAGGCACGGGCCATCGCCACGGCGCTGCGCACCGCGGGCCTGTCCGGCGGCGACATCGGCCACGTGAACTGCCACGCGACGTCCACCCAGGTGGGCGACGTGGCGGAGACCGTCGCCGTGCGCAAGGCGATCGGCGACCACCCGGTGCTGACCGCGCCGAAGGGCGCTCTCGGCCACCTGCTGGGTGCGGCGGGCGCGGTGGAGGCGATCATCACGGTGCTGTCCCTGCGGGACGGGGTCGTGCCGCAGACGCTCAACCTGGACAACCTCGACCCGAACGTCAAGCTCGACGTGGTCGCGGGTGAACCCCGCAAGATGAAGCTGGAAGCCGCGATCAACGACTCGTTCGGCTTCGGCGGGCACAACGTGGCGCTCGCCTTCACGTCCGCCTAGATCAGTACGTGCTGTCAAGGAGCCCCACCCCCGTGGGGTGACCTCGGCTTTCCGGCTTTCGCGTGGCCCGTCTCCCCTGGGGAGGCGGGCCACGCGGCTGTTCCGGGCGGTCTCAGCAGGCCTCGAACTGGGACGTGTTGTCCTCGGGGCCGATGTCCACGCGCAGGGTGCCGTCCTCCTCGGTCATCGGGGAGACGACGCGCCAGCGGATGCAGTCGACGGGCAGTTCGGCGGGGCTTTTGGAGACGTCCTGGGTGCTCACGAAGCTGATCAGCACGCGGAGCCGCCCGGCCGAGGAGGCGTCGATCCGCTGCACGACGACGCTGCCGTCGACGGTCGTCTGGTAGTTCGCCTCCCACTCCGGCGGGGGCAGCCTGCGGGCTTTCTCGGTCGTGACGTTCTCGGTCCAGGCCTGGTGGTCGTGGGCGTTGATGGCGTCGTAGTACCGCTGCACGAGGGTCCGGACGCGTTCGCCGTCCGGGTGCAGCTCGGCGTCGACGCTGAGCCGCACGGTCCGGTCGCCGGGCTGTTCGGAGCGCGGCACGGAGCTGGCGGCGCCGCTCGCGGACGTGGCGACGTCGGTGACCGCGATGGCGGTGGGCCGGGTGTACAGGTCGCGCGCGAGGAGACCGCCCGCCACCGAGGAGGCGGCCACCACGAGAGCCGTCGGCAGGACCCACAGGGCGCGAGTACGCCTCGGTTCGTCGGTCGTCACCGTTCGAGCGTGCCACAGCCGGACGACCAGTTCGCCGCCGACCGGACTTTACCCCTAACCAGGGGTGAAAAATTTAAACCACTCAACCGGGTGACAAATTCACGGTTATCACACACAATAATGCGTGAGGAATGCTCACAAGTCTCGACCGGACAGCCGAAACAACGCTATCGCAAGTATAAGGAAGCTGAATAACGCCACAAGAGCGCACGTTTGCGAGTTGCAGAGTGCAACGGCAACGCGACCGGACATACCCGTACCGCCGAACGGACACCGGCGGTGCCGCTAAAGGAGCCCTTTCACGCTTCGCTCGACAGGCCTAATCGCAACTCTGGGTAGTGGCGACACACTCACCGACCATTGTCAGAACAACAGGCGCGAATGCGCTGGTAGACCATGGTGACAGTTACAGAACCAGCTAGTTCTGTTTAGTTGACGGACCGTCTCCACCCGGAGCGTTACACACCATCAAACGTCGCGATCGAGTGAATCCACGAAGTAACGGTCAACAATCTGTCGCAAATTGAGGATAGCTCATACTTTTTACCCCCTCTAACGGTGCAAAGTGCGTCGCCCGAGTGGCGGATATGAATCCCTCTGCAATCTGTGCGGAAATATTGCCGTCGCAATAACGGCTTGCACTTCCAAGGGAGGTAATTCCGATGGATCTCCGCTATGAGGCCTACTGCTTCGCGGATCGTCACTTCTACGACATCCAAAGCCCCGCGGAAACCTCCGTCGACGATTACTCCCGTGAGCTCCCCCCGCTGCCGGAGGGCTGGTCACAGGGCGAGAAGAACATCTGGCGGCACCTGCACCCCAAGGGCAACGTCCTGGCGAAGCAGGGCTGGAAGATCCACGTGTCGGCCACCGTGGCCAACGCGGGCCGCGTGCTGAAGACCACCTACGACTACTGCGTCGAGCGCCGGATCTCGTTCAAGTACCTGCGCACCCAGTCGATCGTGCTGGCCCGCAACTCCAAGTACGCCTCCCGCGAGGCCAGCGGCAAGCTGATCGCGATCTACCCGGCCGACGAGGTCGAACTGGAGCGGATCCTGGTCGAACTGTCCGACCTGCTGGAGGGCGAGGACGGCGCGTACATCCTCAGCGACCTCCGCTTCGGCGCGGGCCCGCTCTACGTCCGCTACGGCGGGTTCGTCGAGCAGTGGCTGGAACAGGACGGCAAGCAGATCCTCGCGATCGAGGGCCCCGACGGCGAACTCGTCCCCGACCAGCGCAAGCCGAACTTCTGGGTGCCCGAGTGGGTCGAGCTGCCGCCGTTCCTGGTGCCGCACCTCGCCGCCCGCAACGGCGGAGACCCGGACGAGTTCCCCTACAACGTCGTCCGCTCGCTGCACTTCTCCAACGGCGGCGGCGTCTACCTCGCCACCCGCAAGGCCGACGGCGCGGAGGTCGTGCTGAAGGAAGCCCGGCCGCACGCCGGCCTCGACCGCGACAACGTCGACGCGGTCGCCAGGCTCGACCGCGAGTTCAAGATCCTGACCAGGCTGGACGGGATCGCCGGTGTGCCGCAGGTGTACGACCGGTTCACCGTGTGGGAGCACCACTTCCTGGCCATGGAGTACATGCCGGGCCGATCGCTCGGGCAGTGGCTCGGGATGCACTACCCGTTGACGCACAACGGGATCAGCGACGAGCGGGTGGCGGAGTACAAGACGCGGGCGCTCGCCGTGGTGGACAAGGTCGAGCGGACGTTCCGGGCGTTGCACCAGCGGGGTGTGGTGTTCTCCGACCTGCACTCGCTCAACGTCCTGCTGGACGAGGACGACGAGATGTCGCTGATCGACTTCGAGCTGTCATTCCACATGGACTCCCCGCGCAAGCCCACCCTCGGCGCACCCGGTTTCCAGGCCCCGCCGGACCGCGAGGGCTACGAGATCGACGAGTACCCGCTCGCCGCGCTGCGATTGTGGCTGTTCCTGCCGCTCAACGAGGTGCTGGACCTCGCACCATCGCGACTGCGGTCGCACCTGGACTTCATCCAGCGTCGGTTCGGGCTGTCCGACGAGTACTGCGAGCAGATCGCGCAAGTGCTCACCCCTCGGGTCGAGACGCCCCCGTCGCCGGAGCGGACGACGCTCGACGAGCCGGAGCCGAACTGGCGCACGGTGTGCAAGGACATCGCGACCGCGATCCTGGCCAGCGCGACCCCCAACCGCACCGACCGGCTGTTTCCCGGCGACATCGAGCAGTTCGAGGTCGGGGGCGCGTGCTTCGCCTACGGTGCGGCAGGCGTGCTGCACGCGCTGCACGCGGGCGGGCAGGGCCGGTTCCCCGAGTACGAGCAGTGGCTCCAGGACTCCGTGCGGCGCGATCCTCCCAAGGAGCCCGGTTTCTTCACCGGCGCGCACGGCATCGCGTACGTGTTGGAGAACTTCGGCCACCACGACCTGGCGACCGACCTGGTCACCGAGTACGCGAAAACGTTGCCGAACACGGTGGACCACGGACTCGGCAGCGGCCTGTCCGGTGTCGCGCTCAACCTGCTGCACTTCGCGGACGTCCGTCAGGACGACGACTTCCTGGCCCAGTCGGTCGACATCGCAGGCCGGCTGGGCCGGGAACTCCAGTTCGCGGAACCACCGGGCCCCAAGGCGAAGGCCGGTCTGCTGCACGGCTGGTCCGGACCCGCGCTGCTGTTCCTCCGGCTGTTCGAGCGCACCGGCGACCGAGGCTGGCTCGACCTGGCCGGACAGGCTCTGGACCGCGACTTGGCCGAGTGCATGGTCGCGCTCGACGGCTCGACGCAGGTACGTGACGGCGGCTACCGCACGCTGCCCTACGTCGAGGTAGGCGGCGCGGGGATCGCCATGGTGCTCAACGCCTACGCCCGGCACGCACCCGACGCGGAGCGCGTCACCCGACTTCCCGACCTGCTGCGCGGCGCGGCGGGCGAGTTCGTGATCCACCCCGGCCTGGTGTTGGGCCGGATGGGTCTGCTCGCGACACTCGACCAAGCCGTGCGGCGACAGCCCGACCCGGTGTTGGAGCAGGCGAAACGACGACACCTGGCCGCGCTCGCGTGGCACGCCGTCCCCTACCGGGACGGGTTGGCGTTCCCCGGGATGCAGCTGCGCAGGCTGTCGATGGACCTGAACACCGGCGGTGCCGGAATCCTGTTGGCGCTGGCGTCCGTTGTGGACGGAGATGGATCGGTCCTCCCGTTCCTCGGAGCCGCGCCCACCCCATAGACCTCCGGCCCCGAGTGGCCGGTGGAGCAGTAACCCCGAGTAGTTCGCTGAATGAGGAGAAAAGACCATGGGATTCATCCTCGACATGCAGGAGCTCGAGACCCCCGAGACGCCGTCCAACGCGATGGCGAGCGGTGGCGGCGGCGGTGGCGGCGGCAGCACGACGGCCTCCAGCGCCAGCCTGCTGCTCCCCTGCAGCCACTCCTCCGCGAGCCTGATCCTCTGCTAGGTCTCGCCCGAGAAGTTGGGTGAGCGGCACAAGCGAAGTGTGCCGCTCACCCGGTGACACAAGGGTCCGATGGCAGCGACCGACCACGAATCGGTCCGTCTGCCGTCGGGCCCTTTCCCATGATGCGCCTACCCGTCTCCGGAGGGAACAGCGATGGCCCAACCGGGCGACGCGCTGCTGGTCCAGGCCGCGAACCACGATCGCCGCTGGCTGCTGCTCGTGCTGAACGCCGCGCTGGCCACGACCGCCGGGCTGCTGCTGCCCACCGCGCTGGCCAGGACGGTGGACATGGCGCTGACCGGGGTGTTCGACTCCTCCACCGTGCTGTGGCTGGTCTCGATGGTGTCGATCGAGGTCGTCGGCGACGCGATCGGCGTCGTGCTGGCGGCGGCGATCACCGCCAAGGTGACGGCCTGGCTGCGCCACCGCGTGGCCACCCACCTGCTCGGACTCGGCCACCCCTCCCCGTTCGCCGCAGGCGACGCGGTCAGCCGGGTGACTGGCGACTCCGCCATCGCGGGCGGCATCCCGGTCATCCTGATCGGACTGGCCATCACGGTGGTCAGCTCTGTCGGCGCGGTGGTCGCGTTGACGCTGATGGACTGGCGGCTGGCGGTGGTGTTCCTGCTCAGCACGCCGCTGGCGATGCTGCTGGTGCGCACGCACATGCGGCTGACCGCCGACGACGTGGCCACCTACCAGAACGTGTCGGGCGAACTGTCCGCCCGGCTGCTCGACGCCGTCTCCGGTCTGCGGACGATCGCCGTGTCCGGCACGGCCGGGCAGGAGGCCGAGCGCGTGCTGCGGCCGCTGCCGACGCTCGCCGCGGCCGGGATCGGCATGTGGCGCACCCAGGCGAAGATGATCTGGCGGGCCGGGCTGCTGCTGCCCGCCGTGGAACTGGCCGTGCTGACCGCCGCCGGGTTCGGCGTCGTCGCGGGCAGGCTGTCCGTCGGCGACCTGCTGGCGGTGCTGGGGTACGTGGCGCTGGGCATGGGGGTCGTGGGCCAGCTGCCGATGCTGACGACGCTGGCCCGCACCCGCGCCAGCGCTACCAGGCTCGCCGAGGTGCTCGACACCCCGCTGCCGCGCCGCAGCGAACTCCACCCGCCCGCCGTCCCCGGTGACATCGAGGTGCACGACGTGTCGCTCGACGGCGCGCTGCACGACGTCCACCTGCGCATCCCCGCGGGCACGTTCACCGCCGTCGTAGGCCGGTCCGGCGCCGGGAAGTCCGCGCTGGCGGCCGTGATCGGCGGACTGTCCGCACCGGACAGCGGCGAGGTGCGCCGGGACGGGACCGTCGGCTACGCGTTCGAACGGCCCGCGCTGCTGGGCCCCACGGTCGGCGCGGCCATCCGGTACGGCGCCGACGCGGGCAGGCGCCGGGTGCGGGCCGCGTGCACCGCCGCGCAGGTGCACGACGTGGTCGTGCGGCTGCCCGACGGCTACGACACGCCCATGGCCGACACGCCGCTGTCCGGTGGCGAGGCCCAACGCCTCGGGCTCGCGCGGGCACTCGTGCGCGACCCGGACGTGCTGGTGCTGGACGACGCGACGGCCAGCCTGGACATGGTCACCGAGTCCACCGTGGACAAGGCGATCGAAGCGGCGCTGCCCGGCCGCACGAAGGTCGTGGTCACCCACCGCGCCGCCACCGCCCGCCGCGCCGACCTCGTCGTGTGGCTCGACAACGGCCGGGTGCGCGCCACGGGTTCGCACGAGGCGCTGTGGCTGGACCCAGGATACCGGGCCGTGTTCACCGGAGGAGACGACTGATGGACGCGCTCGACCGCACCACCCGACTGCCGGACATCCGACTGTTAATCGGAGGGTTGCTGGTTCCAAGCCGGACCCGCGTGGCGGGAGGCGAGATCCGATGGACGTGATGCGGCTGTACTTCGGCGCCTTGGCGGGCCAGCGGCGGGGTGTGCTGGTGCTGCTCGGCTGGTCGGTGCTGGAAGGCGTGCCCGCGTTCCTGTCGGGGCGGCTGGTGGCGCTGGCCGTCGACCGCGGCTTCGCGGTGGGTCAGCCGCTGGTCGGGGTCGGCTGGCTGCTGGTGTTCGCGGCGGTGGCGGTGCTCGGCGGGTTCGGGCTGCGGCAGGTGTTCCAGCACCTCGGCGCGGTGATCGAGCCGATGCGGGACGCGCTGGTCGGCGTGGTGGTGCGCGGGGTGCTGCACGACGGCGCGTCGCACCGCAGGCAGCCGGACGCGAGCGCGGTCGCGCGGATCACCCGGCACGTCGAGGTGGTGCGCGACGCGACCGCCGGGGTGCTGGTGCAGGCGCGGGCGCTGCTGGTCACGACGACCGCGGCGCTGATCGGGCTGGTGACGACGGTGGCGGACCTGGCGTGGCTGGTGGTGTCGCCGGTCGTGCTCGCGCTGCTGTTGTTCGCGCTGCTGCTGCCGTCGCTGGCGAGCAGGCAGCGCGACCAGGTCATGGCCGACGAGCGGAGCGCCGAGGCGGCGGGCACGGTGCTCGTCGGCATCCGCGACGTCGTGGCCTGCGACGCCGTGCCCGTGGCGGACGAGGAGATGGGCGAGCAGATCGACCGGCAGGCCACGGCGGCGGTGCGGGTGGCGTGGGCGAACGCGCTGCGCGGGCTGGTGATCGCGGTCGGCGGGTTCGCGCCGTTGGCGCTGCTGATGCTGGCGGCGCCCGCGAAGGTCGCGTCCGGTCAGCTCACGTCGGGCGCGGTGCTCGGCGCCGTGGTGTACCTGAGCACCAGCGTGCAGCCCGCGCTGCGGCGGCTCGCCGACACGACGAGCACCGTCGTGCTGCGGCTGCTGGTCGCGCTGCGCAGGCTCTCCGAGGCCGCGCCGCCGCTCGCGCCGCCCGCCGGTGACGAGGTGCCCGCGGGGCGCGCCGTGGCGATGCGCGGCCTGACGTTCGGCTGGGGCGAGCACGCCGAACCGGTGGTGCGGGACCTGGACCTGGACCTGGAGCCCGGCGACCACCTGGCGGTGGTGGGGCCGAGCGGGATCGGGAAGTCCACTGTGGCCAGTCTGCTGACGGGGCTGATGCCGCCGCGGTCGGGTACCGTCGCGCTCGGTGGCGTGCCGGTGCACCTGGTGCGACCCGCGGAGCGGCACCGGCGGATCGCGTTGATCCCCCAGGAGACCTACCTGTTCACCGGGACGCTGCGGGAGAACCTGGCGCTGTTCACGCCGAACGCCTCGGACGCGGACCTGCTGGCGGCGGTGGAGGCGGTGGGCGCCACGGCACTGGTGGAGCGGATCGGCGGGCTGGACGCCGCTCTCGGCCACGCGGGCGCGGGTCTGTCGGCGGGCGAGGCGCAGCTGCTCGCCGTGGCGCGGGTCTACGCGTGCCCGGCTGAACTGGTCATCCTGGACGAGGCCACCTCGCACCTGGACCCGGCGGCCGAGGCACGGGTGGAACGGGCTTTCGCGGAACGCGGGGGAATCCTCGTCGTGATCGCGCACCGGCTGTCGTCGGCGTTGCGCGCCAAGCGGGTGCTGGTGATGGACGGCGGTCCGCCGCTGTTGGGCGAGCACGCGGACCTGGTGCGCTCCTCGCCCGCGTACGCGGAACTCATGCAGGCCTGGCTGCCCGCCGAAAGCGCGCCGTCGTCGTTGCGACGCTAATTCCGAGGATTACTCATACTATTTTCCCGACCCGCCGATGAGGAGAACCCCCGCTTTGCGCGGGAGTTCTCCTCATCGGCACGAATCAGCCAACTCGGTGCAACCACGTGACCGGCGCGCCGTCCCCGGCTCGGCGGAACGGTTCCAGCGCGTCATCCCACGCGGCACCTAGCAGTTCGTCGACGCCGTGTGCGAAGGACTCACCGCCGCGACTGCGCAAGGCGAGCGCGCGGAGCTGGTCCTCGGACACCACGATGTCGCCGTTGGCACTGGTTCGCGAATGCCACAGGCCTAGCACGGGAGCAAAGCAAAAACGCTCGCCGTCCGCGCCGTCGCTCGGATCCTCCGTCACCTCGAATCGGAGCATCGGCCACGCCCGCAACGCGGACACGAGTCTTCCGCCCGTCCCGGCATCGCCGGTCCAAGCGCATTCGGCGCGCAACTGACCTGGCGCCGCGGGCTGCGCCGCCCACCTGAGGTCCACTCGCTCACCGAGGGTGCCCGAGATAGCCCACTCGACGTGCGGACAGACCGCAGACGGCGACGAGTGGACGTAGACCACGCCACTGGTGCTGCCACGGGTGCTCACAGCTGACCTCCGCTACTCGACGAGGGACGTCTTCCCCTACGGCCTGTCGAAACGGACGATCAAGTGAATTCCCGCTGCGGCCATTCTGCCTGCTGCCGCTGCTGTCCGCCAGAAGAACCAGCGCGATCACCACCCAGGTGGGGCAGATACAGGTCTTTCGACCCTAAAGTGCGTGCAGACGGCCCAAATAATGAACCACCGCCCCAAAACCCGAGATCAACGCGTGATCTTCACGTGATCATCCGGCGATCGGCGCCCGGCGATCCCGTGACCACGCCTGATCACTGTCACGGATCGCAGCGCTCACTCCCTGATCAGTACCCGATCCATCGCCGGTCGAGTGGAATCGGTGATGACCATCACTGGACGTGACGGCCGTGAGCCTGCGACCCCATCACCCCACGGCGGGGCTACCGTGTCCGACCGTGTGGAACTGGGTGATCTCGTGCGACTGATCCGGCTGGGGAGCATGCCGACCGACGTCGGTGCCGACGTCCGCGCGGCGCTGAGCACCTGGGGTGCCGGGGACGCCGTGCTCGGCGGTGTGGCGCTGCTCGGCGTGCAGCCGCCCGGCAGCCCCAAGGCGGTCGACGCGGTCGTGGTCCTGCCGCGCGGCGTCGTCGTGATCGTCGGCGTCGACCTGCCCGATCCCGCTGTGCGCCTGGAAGCGCCGCTGACCGGCCAGTGGAAGATCGACGGCTGGCCGCTGGTGCGGCCGGACGGCGCGGTCAGCCCCGCCGCCGAAGCACTGGAAGCCGCGCTCGCGGTGGGCGAGCGGATCCAGGAGATGCGCGCCGAACCGCTGCCCGTGACCACGGTCGTCGCCGTCGGCCCGTACGTCGGCCACGTCACGCAGCCGACCTCCGACCTGAACCGCGGCGTGCGCGTGCTGCACCCCAAGCCAACCTCCCTGCTGGCGGCGGTGCGCGAACTCGCCACCAGCGACCGACCCTGCTCGGTGGACCACGCGGCGAAGCTGCTGGCCGTCCTGTCCCCGGTCGGCAGCCCGCCGACGACGCGCGAACTGCTGGCCGAGGGCTTCGCGGACGCCGTGACGGACGACCTGGCCACGGCCGAGACCATGCTGCTGCCGAAGGTGTCCGCCAGGGCGGTCACCAGGTCCCCGAAGCGGCTGCCCTACCTCGCCGCGGGGGTGGTCGCGCTGCTGGCCGTCGTGGGCATCCTGGTCGCGACGACGTCCGGCGACACGCAGCAGGCCGCGCCGCCCGTCACCTCGGAGCCGCTGCCCACGACGGTCGTCGTGGACGGCGCGAACTTCACCCCGCGCGGCACCGGCCGGGACGCCGACTGCGCCGGGCACTCGTTCGGCGACGTCAGCGCGTGGCTGGCGAAGCACCCGTGCACGGTGCTGCGCCGCGCGCAGTACGAGACGAAGGCGGGCGACCGGCGGATGGGCGTCGCCGTCGCCGAGGTGGGCATGCCGGACGCGGTCGGCGCGCAGGAACTGCACGGCGTGGTCGCCACGGCGGGCTCCGGCGGCGTCACGCCGCTGGTCAAGGAGGGCACGACGTGGCCGAGCGGGCCGAAGTCGTTCGACAGCTCGGCCTTCGCCAGCGCCGTCAGCGGAACACGGGTGGTGCTCGCCCAGGCCGTGTGGGTGGACGGCGACTCCTCGGCGACCGATCCCGAACTCGTCGCCGCGGCGTTGCGCGCACTGAGGCTGCCCGCCGGGCGGTGACCGCCGGTCAGCGCAGGTGGGGGTTCTCGTCCACCTTCAGCAGACCGGTCGCGATGAGCCCGAACACCGCGTGCAGCACGAGAACCACGCCGGCCACCGCGTCCAACCGCTCCGTGCCCGGCAGCCCGCGCACCGCACCGCAGGAGAACAGCCAGCCCACCACCGCGACCAGGAAACCGCCCACCAGCAGCGGTCTGGGCACCAGCGCGATCGCCAGCAGCGCGTCGTTGCCCGCCCGCAGCAGCGTGTGCAGGACGACCGGCAGGACCAGGACCGCAGGGATGTACACGACGAGCGCGGGCAGCGGCGGACCGGGCCGGAACGTCGTCGCGATGACGATGGCGCACCAGAGGACCGCGGCGGTCGCGGTGATCACAATGCCTCTGGTCACAGCTCCAGCTTAGATAACCGGTCAGCCGGTGGCCGCGCGCGCACCTCCCGTCACAGGCCGTAGGCCTCCAGCAACCGCAACCACACCTCGCTGATCGTCGGGTAGGACGGCACCGCGTGCCAGAGCCGGTCCACGGTCACCTCGCCGACGATCGCGATCGTCGCGGCGTGCACCATCTCGGCCACGTCCGGGCCGACGAACGTGACACCGACGAGGGTCCGCGTGCCCTCGTCGACGACCATCCGCGCCTTGCCCCGGTAGCCGTCGCCGTGCAGTGACGACCCGGCGACGGCGATGTCCACGTCGACCACCCGGACGTCCAGCCCGGCCTTGCTGGCCTGCTCGGAGGTGCGGCCGACGAACCCGACCTCCGGGTCGGTGAACACGACCTGCGGGACCGCCGCGTGGTCGGCGGTGGCGACGGCGGCGGACCACGGCTCCGGGTCGCGCGCGTCGGTGAGGATCGCGGTGCCGACCGCCCGCGCGGCGTACTTGCCCTGGTGGGTCAGCGGCGCCCGGCCGGTCACGTCGCCGCAGCCGTACAGCCAGTCCACGCCGGTCACCCGACCGGTGTCGTCGACCGGCAGCGCCTTGCCCGCCTCGAAGCCGAACGCCTCCAGGCCGAGGTCGCGGGTCGCGGGCTCGCGGCCGGTGGCGATCAGCAGGTGCGCGGCGACGAGCTTCGTGCCGTCGGCCAGCACCAGCTCGACACCTTCGTCCACAGTGGACACGGTGGCCGTCTTCGCGCTCGCGTGGATCCGCACGCCGTCCTCGCGCAGGCCGTTGGCGACGTACTCGCCGACGAAGTCCTCGAACTTCGCCAGCGGCCGGTCCTGCGAGATCACCAGCGTGACGGTCGAGCCCAGCCGGGCCCACGCCTGCGCCATCTCGACGCCGACCACCCCGCCGCCGAGCACGATCAGCGACGCGGGCACCTCCTGCGCGGACGTCGCCTCGCGGGAACCCCAGTGCGGCACCTCGGACAGCCCGGTCAGCGACGGCACGCGCGGCACGCTGCCGGTCGCGATCACCACGGCGCGGCGCGCGGTCAGCACCCGGCCGTCCACGGTCACCTCGCGCTCACCGGTCAGGACGCCGCGGCCGCGGACCGGCACGATGTCCGCGCCCTCGGCCCACGCGACCTGGCCGGCGTCGTCCCAGTGGGAGGTGAACTCGTCGCGGCGGGCCAGTACGGCCTTCGCGTCCAGCCGGTCCCCGACCGGCACCCCCGGCAGGCGCTTGGCCGCCGCGAGCGCGTGGCCGGGGCGCAGCAGCGCCTTGCTCGGCATGCAGGCCCAGTAGGAGCACTCCCCGCCGAAGCGCTCGGCCTCCACCAGCGCGGTCCGCAGACCGCCTGCCGCGGTGCGCCCCGCGGCGTTCTCGCCCACCGGGCCGCCACCGATCACGATCACGTCGAACTCGTCGCTCGTCACCGAACCAGCCCACACCACCCGGTAGGCCAAGGCAAGTCAGCTCGGGTCGAGAACCTCGGCGAGCATCGTGGAGATCACTTCGTCGGCCTTACGCAGGACGTGGAAGCGGTCGTCGCCGGAGAGCTGCGACGCCAGGGTGAACAGGCTGTCCGCGGTCTGGGCGGCCATCCGGAACGTCAGCCCCACCGGCCCGGCGCCCGGCGCGCCGAACCGCGCGACGAACAGCTCGGCCAGCCGTTCGGCCATCAGCTCGTACTGGTCGACGCTCGAGTCCAGCCGGTGCCCGTCGAGCAGGTCGCTGAACCGGATCCGCCCGAAGCCGGGCACGTCGATCAGCATCCGCATGTAGACGCCGACGACCTGCCCCATGGCCGCGCGCCAGTCCTCCGACAGCGTGCCGCCCTCGAACAGGACGTCGACCTCGGCCAGGTACTGCTCCATGCCGCGCAGCGCCAGCGCGTGCACGACGGACCTCTTGTCCGGGAAGTACTGGTAGAACGACCCGATCGGCACGCCCGCCAGCTCGACGATCCGAGCGGTGGTGATCTCGTCGTAGTCCTGCTCGTTGAGCAGCGTCGAGCAGGCGTCCAGTATCGCGGTGACGGTGGCCGCGCCTCGCTGCTGAACGGGTTGCCGACGCATTACTCTGGCCAGTCGTCCTCTGGCGGGATTGTCAGACACTGTGCATCCTTAGGTGTTGCGGACCAGCAAGAGTCTTCGGGCTTGGCTCGGTCACCGCATTTTCAACTGGTCGACAGGAGATTAACTCGCGGAGGGTCAACCATGAGCCATTATCGCATTAATCGAAGCGTCCGCACCTGCCGCCACCTGCACATGCTCGGTCCAAATCGATAGAAATCGACCCGTATCCTTATCGGGTATCGCTCGTTTGGGTTGTCTTTACAGGGGGGTCGACAACAATGCGGGATCACTCAATCGGCTCCTATCGGCGACGGGATGAAACCCGAACTCGATGGTCGCCGTATTCCGACACGCGTTCGTCTCGCTCGATCGGGTGAGTTTGAGACCGAGAAGGCACCCGGCAAGACGACCGCGACGTCAGGGAGTGGGATGTCGCCGGATGTCGCTTCGTGTTCTCAGCTGTTGGAGTCGACGTCCACGCGCGCACCGCTGTCGACCCGCTGCCGGGGAATCCGCGCCCTGGTCGGGTCCGGCCGCGGCGGCAGCGTCACGTACGGCCGCACCAGACCCGCGATGAGCAGGCCCGGAGCGATCAACGGCACCACCGCCGACAGCGCCACCGCCGTCGCACCGGCGTGCAGCACCCCGCGCGGCAGCAGCGCGACGCGGTCGACCACGAACGCCCGGCGCCCCACCAGCGACCCGACGGCGAACACCGCGATCACCACGCCCAACGTGACCAGTGCCCGGTGCACGGCGGCCGCGTACCCGATCGCCTCAGCCGCGACCAGCACCGCGAGCCACCCCGTCGGCGCCGCCAACCGCCCCCGCTCCGTGGTCACGGCCCACAGCACCCCCGCGACGACCGCAAGCCCGGCCAACGCCCCCTGGCGCTCTTGCACCCACTCGCCGACCGCGTCCAGCCACCCACTGGGAATACCGGCCCACTCGACCGGCGCGCGCACCACCGCCAGCGGCGACACGGGTGTGCCGCCGAACTGACCGAGGATCCACGCGAACGTCCACGCCGACACCACCACGGCGACCACCACCTGCCACCGCGGTCCCGCCACCACGCACCGGCACAGGCGCACGAACTCCCGACGCTGATCCCTCACCGACCCAGAGTGCCGCGATGTCGGGGGCCGGCAGTACCCATTCACCCCCCTGCCCAGCCGGTACCGCCCTTCAGGGGGAGTCCGGTCACAGGGTGTGCGGTCGGGTGGTCGGGCCGTTCACCAGAGCATCGGTCAACCAGCCAAAACCCACGCCCACCCCGCGTGTCCCTCACTCAGACATCGCGTGTCCTTCAGTCGGACACCCTGAAATCCGCGTTCGGACACCGTCCCGCGCTCGTGGGGGTGCCTGAACGTTGCACTCGGGGTGCGCGAACGTCCGACACGGAGTGCTTGAGTGTTCGACTCTCGGGGTGGGGCACATGCAGAGACCCCAACGCTGCGCGTTGGGGGGTTGTCCGCCAACGGGTCCAGCAGTGCGGCCAGTGCGGTGGTGGCGGGGGTGACCTGGCCGAGCTGGTACTCCAGCAGCACGTCCTCCAGCCGGTAGGCGCCGGGTGGGCGGGCGAGGCGGAGCACGATGTCGAGCACGTCGCGGGTCTGGCGGTGGGCGCGCGGCAGGTCCGCGGTGTCGGTGACGGCGTAGGCGGCCGTGACGGCGTCGGCCGCCGCGGCTCCGAGGCGGTCCACCAGCACCGGCACCTGCTGGTCGGCGGGAAGCAGCGCGACGCCGCCGTGGACGTCCAGCAGGTGCGGCGCGCAGTTCGTCCTGCACGCGCAGCAGGGCGCGGCGGGCCGCGATGGCCGCGTCGGTGCCCTCCTCCGGGCAGCGGCCGAGGTCGAGCACGACCACCGCGTAGCGATCGGCGACCCGGTCGGCTACGGGGTCGCCCGCCAGCAGTGCGGTGACCAGCGCGTGGCGGGCGTCGCGTTCGTGGCCGAAGATCGTCTGCCGTTCCTCGGCGTAGGCGGTGGCGACGACCGAGGTGGCGGTCTGCTGGAACCGGAGCACGAGGTCGGTGGCGCTCAGCACGTCGGCGAGGTCGTCGGGGCCCGCGTCGTCCAGCAGGACGTGCCACATGGCTCTGATGCCGAGGCTGTACGCGGTGAGCACCGCACCCAGCGGCACGCCCTCGGCCGCGCGGCGGGCCGCCGACACGGCCAGGTCGGCGAGGTCCGCCTCGGTCGGCGGGACACCGGTGCGCAGCATCCGCTCGACGATCCGCAGGTTGGTGGCGGTGATGCGGGTGATGTCGCCGTCCAGCTCCTCGCGCGGGAGCGCCTGGTACAGCGGGATCTCGGCGACGAACTTGGCGACCAGGTCGCGGGCGATGGACCTGCCGCGCACCAGTTGTTCGTGCAGCGGACGACCGTTCACGGTGAGCTTGTGACCCGTCACAAGTACCCCAATCGGGTTTTGCGTGAACTCCCAGGCGCGGCGGTCGGACGCAACCCACATCATGTCATCCAGGCCAGTTGGTGACACTCAGGAGATGACCATGCGCAGGCTGCTACCACTGCTGTTGGCGGCGTTGTCGATCACAGCGATGACCGGGACGGCGTCCGCCGCGCCGCGCTTCACCGAGTACGTCGCCCTCGGCGACTCGGCGGCGGCCGGGCCGCTGATCCCGGACCAGGACGTGCTGCACCTCGGCTGCCTGCGGTCGACGCGGAACTGGCCGAGCGTGCTGGCCGCGGCGCTGGGCGTCGAGGAGTTCCGCGACGTGACGTGTTCGGCGGCCGTCGCGGACGACTTCGAGGGCAGCCAGACGACGTTCCTCGGGCCCGTGCCGCCGCAGTTCGACGCGCTCACGCCGACGACGGACCTGGTGTCACTGACCATCGGCGGCAACGACATCGGGCTGGTCGGCGCGGCGCTGGGCTGCATCAACCTGCTGCCGGAGCCCATCGGCGCCTCGTGCGAGGCACGGATGAACGCGGGCGGCGTCGACCAGCTGGCCCAGAAGATCGACGCGTTCGGGCCGGAGTTCGCCGCCGTGCTGGACGCGATCCACGCGCGGTCGCCGAAGGCGAAGGTCGTGGTCGTCGGGTACGGCACGTACATCCGGCCCGGCGGGTGCTACCCGGTGCAGCCGCTGTGGGGCCGCGACTCCGACTACCTGCAGGCGAGCATCAACCGGCTCAACGGCGTGTTCGCCACCGAAGCCGCCGCGCACCGGGCGACGTTCCTCGACATCGCGCCGCCGAGCGTCGGGCACGACGTGTGCGCGCCGATCACGAAGCGCTGGTTCGAGGGCCTGGTGCCGACGACCGTCGCCGCTCCCCTGCACCCGAACCAGCGCGGCATGGCGGGCATCGGGAACTACCTGGCCGGCGCCTTGTCCGACAGCACCTCGTAGACCTGGAGGACGCCGCTGGGGTCGTCGCCGCCGAACCCGAGTGCGCACATCGCCGAGTACAGCTGCTCGACGGTGGCCGTGACCGGTAGCGGCACACCGATCTCGCGGCCCGCCTCGGTCGCGAACACCAGGTCCTTCACCTGGTGCGCCGCCCGGCTGCCGGGCGTGAAGTCGTGCGACAGCAGCTTCTCCTTCGCCACGTCGAGCGCCCGGCTGCCCGCGAGCCCGCCCTGGAGGACCTCCGCGACGACGGCCGGGTCGAGCCCGCCCTTGGCGGCCAGCGCCAGCGCCTCGGCCACGGCGGTGAGCGTGGCCGCGACGACGATCTGGTCGCACGCCTTGGCGAGCTGGCCCGCACCGAGCGGACCGAGGTGCCGGACCGTCGTGCCGAGCACGGCGAAGTACGGCCGCAGCCGCAGCACGTCGTCGGCGTGGCCGCCCGCCATGATGCTCAGCGTCGCCGCGTCGGCCCCGACGTCGCCGCCGCTGACCGGGGCGTCGACCAGCCGGACGTCCGGCAGCCGCTCGCCGAGGGCGCGGACGGCCGCCGGGGACACCGTGCCCATCACGACCAGCAGCGGCCGGTCGACGCCCGCCTTCCGCCAGCCCGCGAGCAGCCCGTCGTCGCCTTCCAGGACGTCGACGACCTGCGGGAGGTCCGGCAGCACGGTCAGCACGATCGGCAGCGCGGCGTCGGCGGGGCTCGCGGCGGTGACCGCCCCGGCGGCCCTGGCTTCCCCGTCCCGGCCTGGGGTGCGGTTCCAGACGGTGACCGGGAAGCCCGCCCGAGCGAGGTTGCGGGCCATCGGCAGGCCCATCGCCCCCATGCCCAGCACGGCGATCGGATCTTGGCGCATCCAGGCATCCTGGCCCCGTCGCCCGATGTCGGCAATGGGTGCGGCATCCCATGATGGGTGGTTCTTAGAATGGGTCACCATGAGCGTCGAGCGGCTGCGGCGGCACCCCGGTTACCTGGTGCTCGAACTTTCCAAGCAGGCCAGGCGGATCAGCACGGCGGTGAGCAAGGACGGCCTGCGGGCACCGCACGTGTCGGTGCTCGCGACGCTGGCGGAGAGCGGGGCGTGCTCGCAGAAGGAGATCAGCGACGCCCTGCGGATCGACGCGAGCGATCTCGTGACGCTGCTGGACGACCTGGAGCGCGCGGGGCTGGCGAGCAGGCACCGGGACGGGCACGACCGCAGGCGGTACGCCGTGGAGATCACCGAGTCGGGGCGGGAGCTGCTGGCCGCCCGGCTGGGGGTCGCGGCGGAGGTCGACGACCTGCTGTTCGAGGGCCTGACGGCGAAGGAACGCGGCCAGTTGGCCGATTTGTTGCTGAAGGCCTACGCACATCACGAGGCGCGGCGCTGAAGAGGCGTTCCGAGGTGTAGATTAGATGTTCTGCGCGCGCACTCTGGGGGCACGCAGAACAGTCAGGCCAAAAAACCTGACGACAAAAGACGGTATCGAGAAATGAGGCACGTTGTCAAGCCCCTCCGATGACCTCCGGCTCCGGGAAATCTCCTCGGAGCAGGAGTACGTGTCGATGCTGTACGGCAGGCTGGACGACCTCCGTGAGCAGAGTTCGAAGCGATTGGCGGGTGCGCTTCGGCAAACCGGTGGCACGCACCAGATGCGCTCGGAGCGGGACACCTCCGTCGCCATGTACTCGGACCAGCTCGCCCAGTACAGCGCGGTGGAGAACGGTCTCTGCTTCGGCAGGCTGGACTTCCACGAAGGCGAGCGGTTCTACATCGGCCGGATCGGCTTGTTCGACGAGGACAAGGAGTACGAGCCGCTGCTGATGGACTGGCGCGCGCCCGCCGCCAGGCCGTTCTACCTGGCGACCGCGGCGTCGCCCGACGGGGTGCGCAGGCGCAGGCACATGCGCACCAAGCAGCGCACCGTCGTGGCGTACGACGACGAGGTCCTGGACATCAACTCGACCGAGCCGAGCCGCAACGAGGGACTGACCGGCGAGGCGACGCTGCTGGCCGCGGTGAACGCGAGCCGCACCGGGCAGATGAGCGACATCGTCGCGACCATCCAGGCCGAGCAGGACAAGATCATCCGCACCGAGCTGAACGGCGTCGTCGTCGTGCAGGGCGGTCCGGGCACCGGCAAGACCGCCGTCGCGCTGCACCGCGCCGCGTACCTGCTGTACACGCACCGCAGGCAGCTCGCGAAGCGCGGCGTGCTCGTGGTCGGCCCGAACGCGACGTTCCTGCGCTACATCGGCCAGGTGCTGCCGTCGCTCGGCGAGACCGGCGTGCTGCTGTCGACCGTCGGCGAGCTGTACCCCGGCCTCAACGCCGTCGGCCGCGAGCCCGTCGAGGTGGCCGCGATCAAGGGCCGCCTGCAGATGGCCGACGTCATCTCGCACGCGATCAAGGACCGGCAGGAGGCGCCGGGGATGATCGAGGTCCCGTTCGAGCAGGACACCCTGCGCATCGACCGGCGCGCGATCACCGAGGCCCGCGGTCGGGCCCGGCGCACCCGCAGGCCGCACAACGAGGCCCGCCGCACGTTCGTCCGCGAGATGATCTCCACGATGGCGAACCAGGCCGTGAACAAGCTGGGCAGGCACCTGCTCGACGCCGACGACATCGACGAGATCCGCCGCGAGCTGCGCGAGGACGAGAACGTGCAGCGCGCGCTGGCCAAGCTGTGGCCGACGCTCACCCCGCAGCAGCTGCTCACCGAGCTGTACTCCTCGGCCAAGCGGCTCTCCGCCGCCGCGCCGCGGATGAGCAAGGAGGACCGGGCGCTGCTGCTGCGCCCGGTGGACGCCGAGTGGACCCCGGCCGACGTGCCGCTGCTGGACGAGGCCGCGGAACTGCTCGGCGAGGACGACGCGGACGCCAAGGCCAAGGCGGAACGCCAGCGGCGGCAGGCGACCGAGTACGCCCAGGGCGTGCTGGACATCCTCGACCTGGAGGACGACGCCGACCCCGAGATCCTGATGGCGCACGACCTGATGGACGCCTACCGGCTCGCCGAGCGGCACGGCGGCGAGACCTACGAGACCGCAGCCGAGCGCGCGGCGGCGGACCGGACGTGGACGTTCGGGCACATCATCGTCGACGAGGCGCAGGAGCTCTCGGCGATGGCGTGGCGCACGCTGATGCGCCGCTGCCCCAGCAAGTCGATGACCGTCGTCGGCGACATCGCCCAGACCGGCGACATCGCGGGCGCGACCTCGTGGAGCCAGGTCCTGTCGCCGTACGTGATGGACCGCTGGAAGCTCACCGAGCTGACGGTCAACTACCGCACCCCGTCGGAGATCATGGCCGTGGCCGCCGACGTGCTCGCGAGCGTCGACCCGGCGCTCGTGCCGCCGACGTCCGTGCGCGACAGCGGCGTCGAGCCGTGGCACGCACAGGTGGACGACCTCGTCGCCGAACTGCCCGCGCTGGTCGCGCGCGAGGCCGCGTCGATCGGCGAGGGCAAGCTCGCGGTCATCGTGCCGCTGGCCAGGCTGACCGAGCTGGGCGACGCCGTCACGGCGGGCGTACCGGGCTCGGCCGTCGGCAACCAGTCCTCGGCACTGGACTCGCGCGCCGTGGTGCTCAGCGTCGTCGACGCGAA
This sequence comes from Umezawaea sp., assembly GCA_039922235.1. Lineage (GTDB taxonomy): Bacteria > Actinomycetota > Actinomycetes > Mycobacteriales > Pseudonocardiaceae > Umezawaea. The sequence goes on along the minus strand of JBDSAJ010000712.1, from coordinate 232 downwards.
GGGCCTGGAGTTCGACGCCGTCGTGGTCGTGGACCCCGCGGGCATCCTCGCCGAGTCGCCTCGCGGCGCGAGCGACCTGTACGTCGGCCTGACCCGCGCCACGCAGCGGCTGGGCGTCGTGCACACCGACGGGCTGCCCGAGGTGCTGAGCCGGTTGAAGGACGCGCCCGTGCACGCCTGATTCGACGGGAGTCCCCGGGGGCGCTGAACGTGAAAATGGGCTGTCGAGGCC
>JBDSAJ010000711.1:0-3370 GCA_039922235.1 Umezawaea sp. | reverse complement strand
CAGGAGCCGCCCATGACCGCCCCTGCTGCTGTCCGCGTGCTCGTCGCCGAGGACGAGTCGCTCATCCGCATGGACCTCGTGGAGATGCTCCGCGAGGAGGGCTACGAGGTCGCAGGCGAGGCGGCGGACGGTGACGAGGCCATCAAGCTCGCCACCGAACTGCGCCCCGACCTGGTGATCCTGGACGTCAAGATGCCGAAGGTCGACGGCATCGAGGCCGCGTCCGTCATCGCGGGCAACCGCATCTCCGCCGTGGTGATACTGACGGCCTTCAGCCAGCGCGAACTGGTCGAGCGCGCCCGTGACGCGGGCGCGATGGCGTACCTCGTCAAGCCGTTCGCCAAGCGCGACCTCGTGCCCGCGATCGAGCTGGCCATGAGCCGGTTCTCCGAGCTCCAGGCACTGGAGAACGAGGTCGCGGGTCTCACGGACCGGCTGGAGACGCGCAAGGTCGTCGAGCGCGCCAAGGGCCTGCTGATGAGCAAGCAGAACCTGTCCGAGCCCGAGGCGTTCCGCTGGGTGCAGCGGACGGCGATGGACCGCCGCACGACCATGAAGGCCGTCGCGGAAGCCGTCATCGAGAACTTCGGCTGACCGTCAGCCGTTGAGCGTGACCAGCGTGGACACCTCCTTCGCGGTCGGGTCGACGGGCACCACCTCCAGCTCGACGCGGTGCTCCCCGGCCGGGAGCAGCGCGAGTTCCAGGCCCGCGGTGTAGGTGCCACCGAGGCCTGGGCCGTCCCGTGCGGTGGCCACGATCGCGGCGAGCTGCCCGTCGATCCGGAGCCGGAACCCGGCCACGCCCGCGATGGATCCGCTGGCGGCTTCGGCGCCGATCCGGTCCAGCGTGATCGACAGCACCACCCGGCGCTGCCCGAGCGGCTGGTCCGGCGGCACGACCCGGTTGTCCTGGTCGCGCACGACCAGCGAGCCCGCGGGCAGTTCGTCCGCGGGCCGCGACCTCGTCCGCGCGGTCGTAGCCGGGGGCGCGTCGACGGAGGTGGAGTCGACCTCCAGGTAGCTCGACCGGACCACGCCCTGTGCCGCGGTGCCGTCGGCCACGCGGACCACGAACGGCGACAGCGCGTCCGGACCGGCCTCCGCCAGCAGTTCCGGCGGCAGTTCGGCCACGACGGTGATCGCGGCGCCCCGGTGCGCCACCCCCGCCACGGGCGCCGCCTGCACGGTGGGCAGCCGCGCGTCACCGAGCTGCACCACGATCGTGGCGGGGTCCACCGGTCCGGCGAACGCCACGGTGGTCCGCAGCCGGGCGGCCGCCGCGCCGCGCAGCGGGGCGCGGGAGGTCCCGATGCCGGGAGCCGGGTCGTCCAGGCCGAGCACCTGCTGGGTCGCGGGCACGGTCGGCGTCTCCACCACGCTCCGCACGGGCCCCTGCGCACCGCTGAACCCGGCGGCGTCCAGGCGCACGGTGCTCCGCCGCCCCCGCGCTTCGCGCAGTCCGAGCAGGACGGTCGCCTCCCGCCACGCGGGCACCGCTCCGGACGACCCGATCCGCACGCCGTCCTGGAGCACGCGCACGCCGGAGCGGGTCAGCAGCACCTCGATCCGGTGCAGCACACCCGTCCCGCGCCGGACCTCGGTGGCCGAGCCCTGGTCGGGCACGGTCGGCACGTCCGGTGCCGCCAGCACGCGGGCACCGTCGTCGTCGACCGCGACCCGGATCGCGCCTGCCGGCAGCACCGGGGCGGCGATCTCGTCGGAGCCGATCCGGTCGGGTCCACCGGGCACCAGGTCCACGGTCAGGCCTCCGCGGGCGCCCGCCGCGTCGGTGACCAGGGCGACCCTGCCCAGCACCTCGTCCACTTCGGACAGCCGCAGCGGACGGCGGGACCGCAACACCGCGGAGTCCTCCCCGCAGTTCATCTCCACCAGGAGCTGCCCCTCCGCCGTGTCGGTGTTCACGCAGCCGCGGTAGCCGTCGACGTGCCACAGCGAGCCGGGACGGCGCGCGTCGGTGGTGGCGGGGTCGTCGAAGTCGTCGAGCAGCCCGGTCAGCCCGGTCCGCCACCCGCTGTCGTCGCCGGTGCGGCCGACGACCTCCTGCCAAGGCGACCGGCGGCCGAACGCGTCCACGGTGCGCACGCCGATGTGGTGGTCGGTGCCCGCGGCCAGCCCGTCCAGCTGCACCTCGGTGCTCGCGACCCGCCGGGTGCGGGCGGGTTCGCCGTCGCGGTGCCAGGTGACCTCGTACCCGGCGGCTCCCGCGGGGTCGGACCGGCCCGGCAGCGCCGATCCCCACGCGACCCTGACTCGGCCGGGTCCGCCGACCACGGCGACCTCCGACGGCGCCGCGGGAGGTTCACTCGGACGGGTGACGATGAGGTACGGGGCGGTGAAATCCGCCAGTGACACCGGCGGAGGAGGGGTCGGTGTGGTCGACTCGTTCTGCGCGTGGCGGAGGATCGCGACCACTCCGGCCAGCACGGCGAACGCCACCAGCGCCGTGGCCAGCCGCCGTCGCCGCGTCATCCGGCAATGTTATGCCTAGTTCATCCGGCCTACTGATACAACTAGCTTAACGCCCGCACGTATTGTGATCGCACTATCACAGCAGGCACCCGAACTGAAAATCGTTCAAGTGCCCCTCTGTACCGGTTTTGACCAGCGGAGATGGCCGCTCCGGCTGAAGTGTTCAGGTGTTGCGGAGCGTTTAAATTATCAAGTCAATCATAACGTCGCGTTGCGTTATGGTCACGAGCACCTTGCCTGTGGTGACGGTGACCCACTTCATCGCCTAGGTTCCGGCCAACCCTCAGAGAGAGGGGAATAAGCGCGGTACGCGGTGACCTCGCTGCCGCCAAGAGCTTGGAATGAGGAGGGACATCACGTGCGTAAGCACTCAGTGAAGTCCGCAGCAATCGTCGTCGGTGTTCTGCTCGTCGCGGGAGCATGCGGCACGAACAAGACCGAGACCGGTGCTTCCGGTGGTGCGTGCGACACGTCCAAGGGCACGCTCGTCATCGGCGTGATCGCCCCGCAGTCGGGTGGTCTGTCGGCGCTCGGCCTCGGCATCAAGAACTCGTCCCAGCTCGCCGTGGACGAGGCCAACGAGAAGTGCACGGTCAAGGGCTACAAGCTGGCCGTCGACACGCAGGACGACGAGGCGAACCCGGCCAAGGGTGCTCAGGCCGCGACCAAGCTGTCGTCCGACCCGAACGTCGTCGGCGTCGTCGGCACGCTCAACTCGTCCGTCGCGCAGACCGTGCAGCCGATCCTCTTGCAGAAGAAGATCGTCCAGGTCTCGCCCGCGAACACGAACCCGACGCTGACCCGTGGCGCGGACTTCGCGACCGCGCCGAAGCGCGCGTTCGAGACGTACTTCCGCGTCTGCGCCACCGACGAGCTCCAG
>JBDSAJ010000710.1:0-3778 GCA_039922235.1 Umezawaea sp. | reverse complement strand
CCTGCCCACCGTCGACTTGAGGTCTCCCGGTTTGCGGGCGGTGCTGATCGGGACCGGATGCCGGACCGGCGGTCCCAACGGCGGTCTGACCGCGGTGGCCTCAGTCCCGGACACGGTGCGACTGCGGGCCCGACCCGATGCTCACCGCTTCCCGCGGCCCGCGCGTGTTCGTCACCCTCACCGACCCGGATGGCACCTACTTGCTCGAGGCGCGCTTCGTCTACTGGCCGGTGGCCGCGCCCGAGCAGCGGCGCGAGGTCTTCCCGGTCTGGGCGGGCCTCGGCGACGCCTCCGCGTACTTCCCGACGGACCTGCTCCAGGACGGGGGCACGTACACCTGGGCGGCGCGCGGCGAGGACGGTCACACCACGTCCGAGTGGTCCGAGCCGTGCCTGTTCACCACCGACTACACCAGGCCGACCGTCGCGCCGACGATCACCTCCCCGGTGTACCAGGAGGACGGCGGGCCGCCCGGTGACGGCGGGGAAGGCGTGCCCGGCGACTTCACGTTCACCGCGAACGGCATGGCCGACGTGGTGGCCTTCGAGTACTCCGGTCTCGGCGTGCCCTACGGCCGGGTCTCCGCCGACCGGCCCGGCGGCTCGGCGACGGTGTCCGTGCTCGAACACGTACAGCTGCGAACTTACGCAAGCACTCCAAGACAGTTGAACAGTGTTCAGGGTGTTCGAAGCAAGTTGCTGAGCACCATGAACGGCGTTCGTCGTCGGTCACGCGCCACGGGTGGTGGCACGCATGACCGCTGAGTCGATCATCCCCCACTGGTCCACTCCGTGCGGGCCACCGTAGGCTCGGTGGCTCAGCCAACGGTGTGGTTGCCGAAAACCTCATCCATGAAGGTGACAGGGGTTCCACAGAGAACTATGCGCGGACGCAGTCGTGATCATGCTGTTGCCGATAAGCACGGCATGGTGATCAGTCATGCTGCTTCGACTGGTCTACCTCAGCGTGACCAACGCGTTCGCACTACTGCGCCTGCTCCCTATGAGCGACCGGGACAAAGACGTGGAGATCCTCGTGCTACGGCACCAAATCACCGTGCTGGAACGCCAACTGGGCAAGACTCCACCACGACTTTCCCCTGCCGATCGGGCGTTCTTCGCGGCACTGCTGCACCGGCTCCCGCTGACAGCGCTTCGTCAGCTTCAGCTGCCGATACGTCCGGAAACGGTGCTGCGCTGGCATCGGGACCTGCTCGTACGCCGCCAAGCAGCCCTGTTCGATGCAGTTCTCGCCGATTCGGGCTGGAGGATCTGTACGTCTCGTAAGCCTGGTATTGATCATCTTCCGGGTATCGGCTGAGCTGCGCGGTATTTGCGATCCCGCGTCCGAATTCGACTGAATTCGACCGGTCAAGGTGTCGTTTGTCACGTCAAATTTCGTCCGTATTGAGTATGTCTTCCGAAGATTTTCCGCCTTGGCTGTAGGTCGGACGTGTCCCCGCGCCTAGCGTGCGCAGTGCGGCCCTGAAGGGTTGGACGCCAATGCGTCACGGGGGAGATCCGGGTGGGAATGACTGTCTTCGGCATGCCAAAAGCGCAGTGGAAGCGTTTCACGACAATGCTTGTGACCGCGTTGTTGTGTGCATCGACAATGCAGGCGACTCCCGTCACGGCGGCGACGGCGGCACCACGGAAAGCGTCGGCAGCACCGGGGGGAACCGCGTCGGACTTCGGTCCGGACGCGGCGGCATCGCAGGACGTGATGGTGGACGGATGGGGTGATGGCGCCGGCTACCACCTCCAAGTAGCCAGGGAGCGGTCCGGGTTCACCTGGCAAGAGGTCGCGGTGCTGCGCCCGGCGGGACTGGACGACGAATCCTGGTCGGGTTACCAGTGCGTGTCCGGCGACGGCCGGTTCGCGGCAGTGGCCGTGTTGCCCCGAACCGTGGTGAACACCGCCGCCGCACGCGATCACGGCGCGTTCGCCTACTCCGTCGACCTCGTGTCCGGCGCGGTGAAACCGCTGGCGCGCGGTGTCGGCTTGAAGTACCACACACCCGGCTGCGGAACCGGTGCCACGGCCGTGTTCTCGCTCAATCCCGGCGTGGATCAACAGAGCACTCGGCTGCTCGTGGCCGATCTCGCCTCGGGCGTGGTCACCGACGGCGGTCTGGTCACAGGCCAACTCACCTCGGCCGTGCCCACCGAGCAGGGAGTGGTCGGTGTAGCGGGCTCGTCGGTCGTCGCCGTCACCGACGGCAAACTCACCAAGCTGTCCGATGTGGACGGTTCCGCGTACGACCTGCGTCCCGCCGCGGACGGAGGCCTGGACTACCTCGCCGTTCGCCAAGGCAAGGGCGACGCCGCGGCGTTCCACCTCCGCAACGGCGCCGCGCGGAGGACCGGAACCGGTGAGGCGGCGAAGCTGCACCTGTTCCAGGGACGGGCTGGGCACACCGTGATCGGCGGTGCCCGCGACGTCCCCGCGGACAGCGGACTGGTCCGCGCCGACGTCTCCGGCTTCACCGGCAGTGCGTCGTTGGACGGTCACGCACTGCTCGGCGTCGGCGGCGATCCCGAACACCCGCAGCCCGCGGTGGCCGCCACCCGCACGGGCAAAGTCTTCCAACGTCCCCGTGCCTCCACCGCGTCGGCCGGCCTGTCCACAGGGGTTGGTGCCACCGCGCCCGGTCTCCAGCCCGACACGTCAACGCCACCGGTGGCGCTGGGCAAACCCCACCCCAAGACCGACGCCGCACCGACCGCCGCGCAGAATCGCGCCCAGGACACCGCCCAGACACCGACGTGTTCGGTGCCGCGCCTGGACCCCGCCCGGCAGGTGCCGCAGCCCTCGGCCAAGCAGGTCGAGTGGGCGGTGCAGATGGCTCAGCAAGGCCTGCTCACCGGCAGTGCTTACACCCGGCCCGCAGGCTTCGACAACCTCGGCCTGGCGGCCTACGCACCCAGCGACAACTTTCCGAAGATCCCGCTCCAGCACCCGACGGGCGATTCGTGGGATTCCGTGCCGCGGTCGGTGATGCAGGCGATCATGGCCCAGGAGTCCAACTGGTCACAGGCGTCCTGGCACTCCCTTCCGGGAATGACCGGCGGCCCGCTGGTCGCCGACTACTACGGCGCCGCGGGCGACATCGTGTCGATCAACTACCCCGGCGCGGACTGCGGCTACGGCCTGGCCCAGGTCACCACGGGTATGCGTGCGGGCGACGGCAGCGTGTACTCGCCCAACGGGCAGAAGAAGGTCGCGGTCGACTACCAGGAGAACATCGCGGCCGGGCTGCAAATCCTGGAGGACACCTGGAACCGCCTCTACGACATGGGCACCACCGCCAACGGCGGCAACCCGCGCTACCTGGAGAACTGGTACTTCGCGATCTGGGCCTACAACTCGGGCGTCCAACCCAACGCGGCCAACGGCAACACCACCGGCTGCACCCCCGGACCCGCCTGCACCGGTCCTCACGGCACGTGGGGATTGGGCTGGACCAACAACCCGGCCAACCTGGACTACCCGCCGACTCGCACACCCTTCCTCCAGGCGAGCTACGACGACGCGAAGCACCCGTCCAGTTGGCCGTACCAGGAGCGGGTGCTGGGCTGGATGGCCAGCCCGATCCTGCGCTTCGGCAGCCACGCCTTCGCCACCCCGGACTACCACGGTGGGAAGACGTGGGTGCAGCCGGCGCCGTTCACCGCGTTCTGCGCCAGCGACAACCACTGCGACCCGAACGCCACCAATCCGACCACCCCCGGCGCCAGCCACTGCCTGCTCGACGACTTCCAATGCTGGTGGCACCAGC
>JBDSAJ010000709.1:0-8983 GCA_039922235.1 Umezawaea sp. | reverse complement strand
GCCGAGGCCAGCCGGGTTTTACAGATTGCCTGCACGACAGCGGGCATTCGATCCGACGATGCCTCATTGATCAGGCTCGGCGAGAACGCGATCTACCGATTGTCCGGGGACGGCATCGTCGTGCGGATCGCGCGGACGATTGACTACTGGGATGACGTGAAGAACGAAGTTGAGGTTGCTCGCTGGCTCGCCGCCGAGCAGTTCCCAGCAGCGCAGGTGCACGATCTAGATCAGCCAATCGTGACCGAGGGGCACCCAGTAACGTTCTGGCGTTTTATAGCAGGTCGCGAGGGGTGCCGTGACGATACGGGCACACTGGGAACCGTGCTCCGCTCGTTGCACAAGCTCCCCCGACCCACTGGTTTTGATTTGCCAGACGAGAACATACTCGGTCGAGTTAAATCGCGCGTCAAGGCGGCACCCGTTCCACATGAGGATAAAAGCTTTCTTCTCTCGCGCCTTGATGAACTTCGAACCGAACTATCACACCTTGAGTTTCCATTGGAACTCGCGCCAACGCACGGCGATGCCCACACAGGCAATCTAATGATACAAGACGACAAAGCGGTGCTTATCGACTTCGAAAGATTCGCTTGGGGTCAACCTGAGTGGGATCTAGCCATGACCGCGACCTCGCACCAGACTGCCGGATGGTTGACCAGCGAGGAATACGAAACGTTCGCGACCGCCTACGGTTACGACGTGACGACGTGGGATGGATTCGAGGTACTACAGTCAGTACATGAGCTAAAAATGACCACTTGGCTTATGCAAAGTGTAAACGAGTCCACAGAAATAGCCGACGAGTACAGGCTGCGAATGCGGACTATTCGCGGCGACCGATCGCAGCCATGGCGCGCCTTTTAGAGCTTAAGGTCCGGGTAGGAGCCTCTCAGCAATTCCGTAAAATCCCTGACCAATGGGTGTGCACCGTGACCATTCGCAACTGACCGGTGGAAGTCTGTTACGTAGCGAAGATAGCGACTGGACTGCAGGGAACCCGCATGACCGACGGCGTCAGTTGCAATCGAGATTGCTTCGTCCAGACTTCCGCCAGTCAATGCTCCTGCCGCATTGACCATCCCAATGAATGCTCGCGTCCGGGGAGGCGTGAGCAACGGCTCGATTGCGAGCGAAGAGAAGTGCTGCGTCTCCTGCGAACGCCCAAGATCTCGGAAGCAGTGGGCTGTCTCCCCCGCAAGCTCTAAAGCATCGAAATAACTACTCCAATCGGGATCACTATTCGGATCGCGGCGCTCAAACGCTTGATCAGCACGGTGCAAGACGTCGATGCACCCCTTGGCATCACCCAAACTTGCCAGTGCTCGCGCCTCCATCGTCAGGAACATGGCTTTGACCGTGGCCGACGACTGCCCAGCAATGGCCGACTGAGCTGCCCGCGCGAATTGCACCGCTTCCGTGAACCTGCCTAGGTAGTTGGCCTGATGGCTGAGGTTCGCCAAGATCTGCCCGCCCATTAGGCGGTCGTCAGCTTCTCGCGCGAGGCGCAGGCCTTGGACGAAATACCGCTGTGAGGCTCCGTGGTGGCCAGCATCGTAAGCACTCCAACCTAGCACTTTGGCTGCCCCCGAAGCTGCGCCAAAGATCTCGCGACGGGCTGCCCCTGAGTGGCCTTGCCGAAGGGTTGGAACAATCTCCGATTTCCAGTAGAACAGCAGCAGAGAGCGGGTGTGGCCGCCTCCAAATTGGAAGTCGAGTTCGGTTAGATGATTGGTCGTCGCTCGGATGCGCGCGGCGGCTGCTACTTGCGAATCCGAGACCACCTGAAGCTGTTCCAAAGGCTCAGAAAACAGATAGCCGGTGATGATGCCGGGAGCGGCTTCCGGAGTCCAAACTGAGCGCGTCACCGCAGGACTGTCGGCAAGGTCAGCTGTAGTCAGGGAGTCAAGCAGATCGACCGCCTGAGCCGGTTCCACGGGGTACCGGGCACCGTCGTCCTCAAGGTCGACCTTGTCCGCCTCCCGAACGGATTCGAAGCCGATTTCACTGAAGGACACGTCCCGCGCCAGCTTGGTACTCAGCGCAGCTGCGATGCACCGGACGGTCTCGTCACGAGGCCTGCGACCGTCGAGCCAGCGTCGGACCGACACATGATCAGGCGAGATCGCGAGACCAGCCGCTTCGGCCGCGCCCCGGACGCGAGACGCGAGACCCTTGTTGCTGACTCCCGCAGCCTCCATCACCGCAGCTAGGCGGTGGTTTTTTTCGTTGCTGGACGCCACCTGATCACCCCCTTCCATCCAGTAAAGCACCCCCAGGCATCCCCCAAGTGCTCAAAAGCACCCCCTTGCGCACACTGCCGCACCCCCGCCACCGGGCGGTTTGCTTGCTCCATCAGCAACGGGAGCAAATCCAACACAGGAGGCAGTAATGGCCAAGAACGCGTTCCCCGGCCTAAAGACCAGCGGTGGCCTGCTGAAGAAGGTAATCGGCACAGTCGTTGTACTGGCCTTGTTGACCCTGGTCGTCAAGCACCCGAGCGACGCAGCCACGTGGACCAAAGCCCTGTTCGGCTTGGCAGGCGAAGTGATCGACGGCATCGTGACCTTCTTTCAGCAGGTCGGCAATTAGTTCGGTTGTGACTCGATCAGCCGCCGAGCGTCCGCAACCTAGCAAGTACGTCTGCGAGTCCATCATCGACCGCAGCGATTCCCGTCTCGGCGCTTTTCAGCTCAGTTCGCATCCCTTCCACAGCCAGTCTTAGGGAGCGAATTTCGTGCTCCAAGCCAACATCCGTCGAACGGTCGCGCACGTAGGCCCCCGCATTCGGGCGCTGCTCGATCCACCCCTGATCCCGCAGCAAGCGGACGGCAGCCATAGCCGTGTTCACGGCGACATCGTGCTGAGCGGCCAACTGTCGGTACGGAGGCAGCGGTGCGCCGCCGCCAAGTGCGCCCGACTCAATCTCCGCGCGTAGGGCATCAGCCACTCGCTGGCTCGCAAGCCGCTTGTCCTGCTCATCAAAGCCCTGATCAGCCATGACGGCCAGTCTACTCGGATGTCTTACGACATGTGTTGACGAGTAAGACAGGATCAGCTAGCGTCTGCGACATCGAACATGTCTTAAGACATCAAGGAGTTCTCGTGTACAAGCAGGTAGATCTTTCAGATGGTCTGAGCACTGCGGTCGTGTCCACGATCGAACGCCAGGTGTCCGCCGAGATCGCGTCCACAGCCACGCCGACCACGTCCCTGCTGGACGGCTCGGCTCGTCAGCGTCGGGACCTGCGCATCCTGGCCCGTCGCCTCAACGGCATCACCGCGAAGTACGGCGTCACCCTCGAAGAGGCCATCCAGCAGGCGCAGGCCACCGCCCGCCCGGTGCTCGTCACCCTGAAGGTCGCCGAGTCCGTGATCGAGCCGGTGGCCGTCCAGACCCCGGCACCGATTGCCCCCGCCGAGTCTGTTCCCGCCCCCACGGTCGAGTCGACCACAACGGCCGTGTCCCCAGTGGTGCGCACGGTGCGGAGCCACCACTTCGCGTACAGCGACCCGCGCAACGAGGTCAACGACCACGTGTGCCGCGGCTGCGGCGCGTCCGGCCACTTCGGCTACCTGCTGGACCGCACCCCGTGCACCGCCCCCTACGTCGGTGCCGAGTCGCTGGGTGAGGTGGCGTGATGAGCGGCTACCTGACCAGTGAGGACATCCCGACGTACACCGATGAGGGCCTGGCCCGTCTCGACCAGGTGATCGCCAGGACGTGGACGGCCGACGAGCACCGCACGGAAGCGCGACGCCTGCTGACGCGGGGCGGTTCGGGTGCGTTGGCCGCGGCTCAGGTGCACGCCACGCTGGCGTTGTCGCTGGCCGCATGTGGGCCGGTGGCGTGATGGCGGGCAGGGCTTACGGGTGGGTGTGGACCGAACACGTGGCCTGGCAGACCGGCCCGACGTTCACCCGCGGCACCTACGAGGGACTACCGCTGCTGTCGCGGGGGATGGCCCCGCGCACCCTGCTCGCGACCTACCGACAGCTGCGGGCGATCGGGTTACGGCCGGGCGGGCATGGCCCGGTCGCGGTGCTCTACGGCAGTCACAAGGCCTCGTGCGCCAAGTGGTTCGCCTCGCTCTACCTGGTCGCCACCGCGAAACCGGTCCGGCCGATGACACCCGCGAAGTGGACCGCGATCGCGAAAGCCAACCTCGCCAAGCGGATCTGCCCGCAGTGCGGACGTGACCGCGGCTACGTGATCCCGCAGTGGACCGGCCGCAGGTGTCTGCCCTGCTACGACCCGGCCCTGTACGGGCCGGATGCGCAGTGCGCCGCGTAGGCGCATCCGAGACCCCTCACAGTGAAAGGACATCCCATGAACGACGTCACCGAGTTGGTCACCGCGGCCGAGTTGGTAGCACGCGTGCTCAGCGACCACCCCGACCTCCCGCCCATTGCCGCGATCATGGTCGGGTCGAAGTCCGGGTACGGCATGACCGTCCAGTTGCAGTTGCATGGTGGCGCCGACCCGATCGCCGCGGTGGCCCACTGGGCGCAGGCGTTGAACACCACCGTCACGGTGCAACCCCATGGCACCTACGTGGCGTTGGACGTGGTGCTCACGGTGGACGGGCGCACGGTGCTGGTGTGGGACCACCTGGACCCGTTCGACGCGGTCGAGGTGTTCGCCCGTCTCGGTCTGCCGCTGCCCACTCGCGGCACGCACGTGGAGATCAGCCCGGCCGAGTTGCTGCGGGCCGTCGTCCCGGCCCCGGCGGTGGCCGTCTGATGCCCGCCCCGAAGTGCGAGCACTGCGGGCTGGTGTTCGCCCGCAACCACTGCACCCGCTGCTACGGCTGCAACGCCACCGAATCCCACCGCGGGCACTGCCCGCGTGACCCGAACAACCGACCCGACAGGAGCACCCGTTGAGCACACCCACCGGTCCCCGCTGCTGGGACAGGGACCCGAAATCTCCCGCCGCCATCAGGTTCTTCGACCTGCGCGCATCCGGCTACACCGGGCCGATCGATCAGGACGGCTACCCCGTCTCCTCCGGTCGCGCCGCCGACAACCTGCACCACCTCGCCCGACGGAAGGGCACGCGCTGATGAACATCCCCAACCCCGACGGCACCAAGAAACTCTGCCCCCATGGGTGCGGGCTGATGACCGTGGAAGCCCACCAGGCCGGACGGCCGGTCCGGGTGCACTGCGGCACCTTCGAACCGCGCTGCCCCCGCTGACCCACCCCGAGCGCGCCACCCCACCGGAAAGGACCGGCACCCGTGCTCACCACCCTCGCCATGACCCCGCAGTGCCTGCACGCCGACGACCAGATCCCAGGCCGCGGCGTCGTCACCACGACCACCCCCCACGGCGACCACGTCATCGTCCAGTTCACCAACGGCAACGCCGCCCGCTACCTGCCCGACCAGCACCTGACCATCCACCGCCCCACCTGACCGCCCACACCGTCCACATCGGACAGCAACCGAAAGCGAGAACAACCGTGCACACCCCCACCGCGCACCTCACCGCCGACATGGTCGTCATCGGCCACGACCCCACCGGCACCCCGTCGGTGCTGCTCATCGAACGCGGTCACGCCCCGTTCGCCGGACACCTCGCCCTGCCCGGCGGCTACGTCGAGGACGACGAGACCTTCCAGCAGGCCGCGGTCCGCGAACTGGCCGAGGAAACCGGCGTCACCGTCGACCCCGACCACCTGCACCAGATCGGCGTCTACGACACCCCCGACCGCGACCCCCGCGGCCGAGTCGTGAGCACCGCCTACCTCGCCGTCGTCCCGGACCGGCCGATCGCCGTGGCGGCCGACGACGCCACGATGGCCCGCTGGGTCCGCCTCGACCCCCTGGCACGGAGGACTTCACCGCGGAGTCTGGCGTTCGACCACGCCACGATCCTTGCCGCCGCGGTGGCGCTGTTCACCACGCTCACCCGCTAGCTGTGCCCCGGTCCGACGGCTCGAACCGCCAAGAACGCCCCGCCGGACCGGGCCTGCACCACCACCACACCACCTCACTCGACTTCAGGGAGCTTTGCCATGCGCACCAACCCTTTCGGTGTCCGCCGCGACCTGCGGGACATGACCATCCCGGACGCCGTCGCCTACGTCACCATCACCGTGGTGGCCTTGCTCGCCAAGGTCGTCGGGTACGTGTTCGGGCTGATCGCGGAGGTCGCCGAACGGCTGGCCGACTCCGGATTCGCCGTCCGCGCCGACCTCTTGGACCAGGCCGCCGCCCAGCACGAGGACACGACCCCGCCCGTCCCGTTCGCCCGCCCCACCGGATCGGGGATGCGTCGATGACCAACGACACCGCGCACTCCGCCCAAGTCATCGACTACACCGGGCACCGGGACGTCCTGCCCTGGGCCGCGGTCCTGGTCGTGCTCGCGGTGCTCGGGCTGCTGGTGGTGGTCCGCGGGGTGCGCTACCGCGCTCTGCTGGCCGCCTACGCCGCCCGCCGTGCCCGCGGCGCACTGGGCCGCACCGTCCGGGTCCTCATCCTGGCCGCGCTGATCGGCGGTGCCCAGTACCTCGCTCTGGACCACGTCACCGGATGGTCGGCCCGCGCCGCGGTCCTGGCCGTGCCCGCGCTGCTGGCCGCGGTCCTGTTGTCCCGCTGGGGTTCCGCGACCCGCGCCCGCCACACCAACCACCTGTTGCTACACGCCTTGAAGGGAGAACGACGATGACCGCGACCGCAGAGCACTTCGACGGCCCGGGCGACCACGACGACGAGATCACCCGCGGCCTGCACGCGCTGACCGCGCACCTGGCCGCCGCCGCTCCCCCTGTGGTCGAGCCCGCCCCGTCGGTGCCGGTGGCCGAGTCCAAGCGGGTCAAGGCACGCCGCGCCGAGCACGCCGAAGCCGCGCAACTGTTGGAGTTGGACGAGGACGAGACGCCGTTCCTGGTGGAGTCCGACGCGGTGCGCGCCAAGCGCAAGAAGGTCCGCCGCGCCGCGCAGCTGCACCAGCTCGACTCCGACCCCACCGCGCTCGCCTACCGCGACGCCCGCGTGCGTCGCCTGATCGTCACCCTCGGGTTGGTCGCGCTGAGTCTGGCGTTGGCGTGGTCCACCGCCGGGGTGCAGCACTTCGCCGCCGAAGGCGCGGCGCCGTGGTCACCGGGCTGGGTGTTCGCGTGGCTGGTGGAGCCGTTCTGCTCGCTGGCCCTGCTCATGGTCGTCGGCGGTCGGGCGTACCTGACCACCCGCGGCAGGCCGCTGCACAACCCGACCGTGGAACGCACCGAGTGGGTGTTCCTCGGGTTGACGTTGGGCATGAACGCCTGGCCCCACCTGCCTCTGGTGGCGGTCGAGTTCCGGTTCTCCGCCCTCGTGCTGCACGTGCTCGGACCGATCATCGCGGTCGCGGTCGTGCGCTGCCTCCCTCCCCTGCTGGCCGCGTTCTCCGCACTGGGATCGACCGGGGGCACTGGCCCATCGTGCAGCGCAAACAACACCGAAATCGACTCCGAACCGCGCCCGGAAGTGGCGGCACTGGCCACCCGGGTCCGGTCCCTGATCGCCTCCGGTGATCTGCGTGCCGACGCCGGGGCCAAGCCGATCCGCCGCGCCCTGCGCTGCTCCATGGCCCTGGCCACCGAGGTCCGCAACGAACTCAACCGCACCACCCGCTGACCCCACCCGACGCCGCCCCGACCTCACCTCAGGAGGTGAACGAGATGTCCGAAGCCACCAACGTCTACCCGTTCCCCGACCGTGACACCGCAGCCGAGCAGGCCGCGCCCGGCACCGGTCTGGACCGCATCGTCGTGACGGGGGAGATCGTCCCCGACGACAGCCCCCGCCACACCGACACCGAGGACACCGAGGACGCCGCAGCCGGGGTGGTCGAGGTGCGCCGCCCCGCGGTGCCCCCGGTGGTATGGCGCAAGGTCAAGACCGGTGCCGCGCACTCCCGCCGCGAGATGGGCAAGGGCACCCGCGTCACCGTCCGGCACGCGGTCACTGTGGCCCAAGGCCACGCCAGTTGGGCGCGTCGGGCCGCGGACGCGGCCACCCACGGTCACGTCCGTGAGCAGATCCGTCTGGCCCGCCAGGTCGGCGACCGGGAAGCGCTGGCGGAGTGGACCGAACGGCTGGCGCTGCTCAAGGACGGCCGCGCCGCGCGGTTGCGGCAACTGCCCGCCACGCTGTTCTCCGCGCTCAAGGCGTTGTTCGTCACCCTGACCGTGCTGGCCGGGGTGCTGCTGGTAGCGGGGATCGTGTTCCAGTTCAGCCCTGGTGGTACGGACTGGTTCGCCTGGTGGGACATGGTCGGTGACGTGCTGGGTGTGGCCGGGGTGGTGATCGGCCTGGCGGTGCAGATCGTCATGTGGGGCACCCTGCCCACGCTGCTGTTCGCCGCGTGGCGCGAGGGTCGCCGCTCCGCGATGGTGCCGCGGTGGCTGGTGTCGGAGACCGAGCGCGCGGAGATGGATTCGGAGATCACCCCGGACCTGATCAACCGTGCCCTGGCTCACGTCAAGGTCAAGGAACTGGCCACGTTCCTCAAGCAGGGTGGGGCACTGGAGTACCTGATCCAGCCCCGTGAGCAGGGTGGCGGTACCTACACCCAGATCCGGTTGCCGTTGGGTGTGGTCGCGGCCGATCTGCTGGCCACGGCGAAGGTGGAACTGTTGGCGGGCAACCTGGGCCGTCACAAGCATGAGGTGTGGCCGCAGCGCGACCCGCAGGCCGACGCTCGCGTGCTGGACCTGTGGATCGCGGACAAGGGCACGATGGACCGGCCAGCACCCGCGTGGCCGCTGCTCACCGACGGCGAGTTCGACGTCTTCCGTGACCGGCTGCCCTGGGGCGCGACCATGCGTCAGGAGCAGATCTCGGTGGGGATGCTGCAAAAGCACTGGCTGATCGGTGCCACCTCGAAGCAGGGCAAGTCCACCGTGATGCGGTTGCTCGCCCTGGGTCTGGCGCTGGACCCCACCATCGAACTGCTGGTGGCCGACCTCAAGGGGGACGGTGACTGGAAGA
>JBDSAJ010000708.1:0-3572 GCA_039922235.1 Umezawaea sp. | reverse complement strand
CCAGGTCCTCCACCGGCAGCGGGTAGACCAGCAGGCGGTCGACGCCCAGGTCCCGGTACCGCTTCGCGTCGTCCTCGGTGATCTCCACGGGTTCCACCGGCATGAAGGTGATCTCCAGCGTTCCCAGCCTCGCCGGGCGGTCAACCTCGGTCGCGGCTTTCGCCAGGCCTTCCAGGTGGACCGACAGGTCGGCCGGGCTGGTGCCGTTGCCGATCCAGCCGTGGCCCCGTGCGACGGCTCGGCGGTAGGCGGCCGGGCTGTGGCCGCCGATGAGGACCCTCGGACCGTTCACCGGGCGAGGGTGGGCATCCACGTTGCCGAAGTCGACGTACTTCCCGTGGTACTCCGGGGCTTCCTGGTCCCACAGCGCCGTCATCGCGTCGATGTACTCGTCCGTGCGCCTGCCCCGGTCCGCCATCGGCACGCCGATCGCCGTCATCTCGGGTTCCAGGTAGCCCGGCGCCACACCCAGGTGCAGTCGGCCGCCGCTGAGGACGTCCAGGCTCGCGGCCTGCTTCGCGAGGACCAGCGGGTTGCGCTGGGGCAGGATCACGATGCCGGTGCCCAGGTCGAGGCTCTCCGCGACGGCGGCGACGAAGGCCAGGTGCACCAACGGGTCCAGGATGGGGTCCGTGGGGGACATCGGCGGGTTCTCGGTGTTGGTGGGGACCACCACGTGCTCGCCCACCCACCAGGACGTGTAGCCGAGCTGTTCGACGTGGCGGGCCAGGCGGGTCGTCGCCTGGGGTCCTGCTGCCGCTTTGGAGTTGAGGCCGAAGACACCGAAATCCATGTGGTCATCGTCGTTCGCCGTCCACCCGATGTCCAAGACTCGTTGTAATAGCCTCCGGTTATGGATGTGCGGGTCTTGGATCTGCGGTACTTCGTCGCCGTCGCCGAGGAGCTGAGCTTCACGCGGGCCGCCGGTGAGCGGCTGTTCGTGTCGCAGCCCGCGCTGAGCAAGCAGATCCGACAGCTGGAGAAGTCGCTGCGGGTGCCGCTGTTCGACCGGGATCGGCGGACCGTGCGGTTGACCGCCGCCGGGGAGGCGCTGCTGCCGCGGGCGCGGTCGATCATCGAGCAGTGGGACGAGGCCCAGCGGGCCGTCGGGGCGGTCGAGTCGACCCTGACCGTGGGGTTCCAGACGCGCATCGGGCGTGGGCTGATCCCGTCGGTCACGACGCGGATGGCCGAGCTGCTGCCGGACTGGCGGCTGCGGTTCCGGCAGGTGTCCTGGAGCGACCCGACGGCCGGGGTCGGCGGTGGCGAGGTCGACGTGGCGATCGCGTGGCTGCCGGTGCCGGATCGCGGCGGGCTGACGTGGCGGGTGGTCAGCACGGAGGAGCGGTGGGTGGCGCTGCCGTCCGCCCACCGGCTGACGGCGCTCGACGTGGTGCCGTTCGAGGAACTGCTGGACGAGCCGTTCATCGCGCTGCCCGCCGTGGCCGGGGAGCTGCGGGAGTTCTGGCTGGCGAACGCCCACCGCCCACGGCCCGCGCGGGTGGTGGCGGAGGCGGCGACGTCGGACGAGACGTTCGAGGTGGTCGCCTCGGGGCTGGGCGTGGTGCTGCTGGCGTCGGGCAACGTGGCGCAGCGCGAGGACGTGGCCTACCGCCCCGTCGCCGGGCTGCCGCCCAGCGAGCTGGCGGTGGTGTGGCGCGCGTCCGATCGGCGGGACGCCGTGCGGGTGTTCGTCGAGTCCTGCCTGCGCTGTTTCTGCGCTTGACGTGTGCGTCCGCACATTTGTGTCATGTTCTGCCGTCTCGAACGTCCCATTCCCGTGGTCGACTCGTCTCCATCAGTAACGGGGCACGTCAGGTGCGCCGGGGCGAAGGGGCGACCATGCCAACCGTGACACCGGCGCAGTACGGTGAGGATCGGCAATTGGGTGACTCTGGAGGTCGGGTACTGGTCGGCGACGCGGTGCGGAGACGGCCTGGTGCCGGCGTGCCCGCGGTGCCGGTGGCACCCGTGGAACAGCCGGTTCGCGAGCGGTGGGCGTGGCTCGTCAAGCACCGGCTGCTGCTGCTCGACATCGCCGCGGTGCTGGTCGGCGCCGCCGACGTGTGGCTCGGGTACAGCTGGAACCGCGATGCGGAGATGTACTCGCTGGTGATGTCCGGCATCGCCGCCGCCGCACTCGTGCTCCGCCGCAAGTTCCCCTTCCTCACGCTGCTGCTGACCGTGCCGGGCTTCTTCGTCGGCTGGTCGGAACTCGCCGCGATGATCGCGCTCGGCACGGTGGCCCGCCGCAAGGGGCTCGGCTGGCAGACGCTCGTCGGAGCGGTGCTCGTGTGGGCGGCCCGGTTCTTCTGGTGGCCGCCGGACAAGTTCCTCGCCGCCGAGTGGCAGCAGCACGTGCACAACGCCATCTACGGCTTCCTGGTCGCCGGGCTCCCGCTCGCCATCGCGCTGCTGGCCCACGCCCGCGAAGAGCTGTCCAGCCGCATCGCCGAACTGGCCGTGAGCCGCGAGCGCGAACGTTTGCTGCACGCACACGCCATCCGCGCCGACGAACGCGCCCGGCTGGCCAGGGAGATGCACGACGTCGTGTCGCACCAGGTCAGCCTCATCGCGATGCAGGCGGGCGCCCTGCGCATCGCCGCGGTCGACCCGAACGCGAAGCAGGTCGCGGGCACCATCCGGATGCTCAGCACCAGGACGCTGGACGAACTGCGGCAGCTCGTCAGCGTGCTCCGCACGACCAGCGGCGACGACTCGCCCCAGCCGGGGGTGCAGGACCTGCCGCAGCTCATCGCGGGTTCCGGCATGGCCGTGGCGCTGACCGTCCTCGGCTCGGCCGAGGTGCCCACCGCGATCTCGGGCGCGGCGTACCGAACCGTGCAGGAAGCGCTGACCAACATCCGCAAGCACGCCAACGGCTCGGTGGTCACCGTGCGCGTCGACCTGGACGAACACGAGTTGCGCGTCGAAGTGCGCAACGGCCCACCGCCCGTGCCGCGGACGTCACCCGCCCTGCCGAGCGGCGGCCACGGCCTGATGGGGCTGCGGGAACGCGCGGACCTGCTCAGCGGCACCTTCGAGGCGGGCGCCACGGACGACGGCGGCTTCGTCGTGAAGGTGACCCTGCCGACGCTGCGGTAGCGGGCCAGCGGGACCTGGTCTCCCTCTGGGCCGACGGTGGCTCAGGACGTCCCTGGACCTGCGCTGTCGACGGGCTGACGACGAACTGTCGACGCCCCCTGCCACGGTGATCCCGTTCGACGACGTGATCACGACGAGTCGGGCGGAAGGCCGTCACACCACACCGGTGACTGCCTCTGCCCGCCCTCTGACGGGCACGTCGTGAAGCGCAGATCCCGGAGGAGACCGGCATGATCATGCATCCGACAGCCGCGAAGACCCTGCGACGCGGCCGAATCGCACGCCGACTGGTGCAGGTACTGGCCACTACCGCGGCGATCGCCGGTGCCGCCGTCAGGACGGCGGCACCCGCGTCCGCGGCGCAGACGTGCACGGGTGCGAAGGACAGCAACACCGTCACCAAGAGGTTCCGCTCGGGCCAGATCGTCGGCAACTGGCCCTAGCGCGGAGCGAGGGTGTCGACCGAC
>JBDSAJ010000707.1:0-4695 GCA_039922235.1 Umezawaea sp. | reverse complement strand
GCAGTTCGCCTCTCCGTGGCGGTCTTCCGACTGCTGGAACACGGACATGGCCTGGTTCAGCAGGTCCAGCGCCTCGTCGAACCGGTCCAGGCGCAGCGCGCAGACACCCATGCCCTCCAACGAGATCGCCACGCCCCGCTGGTGGTCCATGGCCACGTACAGCCGGTGGGCGCGTTCGTAGTGCTCGAACGCGGCGGGGTAGTCGCCGCCGTCGCCGAACCCCCGCCGGGCCAGCACGTGGCCGATGCTGCGCTGCACGTAGGCCTGCTCGGCGACCCAGCCCAACTCGGCCAGCAGCTCCTCGGTGGCGCGCAGGTGGTCGAGCGACTGCTCGGCGTCGCCCATGAAGTAGTGCGCGCCCGCCAGGCTGCGCAGCGTGCGGGCCTCGCCGACCCGGTCGCCCGTCCCGCGCGCGGCGGTCAGCGCGGTCCGCATCGTCGCGGCCCACGACAGGTGCATGCCCCGGCGCTGGAAGAACTCCTGCATGTCCAGCGCCACCTGCCAGGCGTGGCTGCCGAACCCGTCGGCCGCGGCGTGCTCGACGAAGTCGCGCAGCACGTGCTGCGCGGCGATGAACCACGCCATCGCGCGGTCGGCGTTCGGGACCGACTCGGGGGTGACACCGGGTGCGGGCGCCCCGAGCGGCAGCGACGCCTGGTGCGGCTGCAACAGCAGGCGGACGTGGTGCCCGGAGTGCAGGTAGTGGTCGGCGGTGCGCAGTCGGGCCGCCGCGCGATCCTCGTCGGTGTCCAGCTCGTCGCCCAGTTCCAACCCGTAGGCGCGCACCAGGTCGTGGAACTGGAACCGGCCGGGCTTGTGCTCGGTCAGCAGCCGGGTGCGGGTCAGCTCGGCGATCGCGGCCCGCGTGGTCCGCGGGTCGTCGCCGAGCACGCTGGCGCTCGTGGCGAGCGAGATGTCCGGTCCGCGGTGCCGGGCCAGCAGCCGGAACAGCCTGGCCGCGCGGGGGCTCAGCGCGCGGTAGGACCAGGAGAACACGGCCCGCAGGTCGCTGGTGTCGTCGTAGGCGAACGCGTCCAGCCCGCCCTGCGCGTCGCGCAGCTCCCTGGCGATGGCGCTCAGCGGCACGTCCGGGTACGCCGCCGCGCGGGCCGAGGCGATGGCCAGCGCCAGCGGCAGCCGTCCGCACATCTCCACGATCCGGTCCACCGCGTCGGACTCGCGGGCGCCGCGGTCCGCGCCGAGCCGCAGCGCCACCATGGCGCGGGCCTCGGCGACCGGCATCGGGTCCAGGGTGAACGCCTGCCCGCACTCGGTGGTGACGAGCCCGGTGAGCCGGTTGCGGCTGGTCACGATCGTCAGGCAGTCCGGCGAGCCGGGGATCAGCGGCAGGACGTGCTCGACGTCGCGGGCGTTGTCCAGCACCACGAGCATCCGCTTGTCCTTGAGCAGGCTGCGGTACAGGCCGGTCTGCGCGTCCAGGTCGGCCGGGATGCGGTTGCTCGGCGTGCCCAGCGCGTACAGGAAGCCGCGCAGCGCCTCCGCCGTCTCCATCACCGCCCCGCTCGGGTCGAACCCGCGCAGGTTCACGAACAGCTGCCCGTCGGGGAAGTCGGCGATCGCCTCGTAGGCGAGCCGCACGGCGACCGTGGTCTTGCCCGCGCCCGGCATCCCGTCGATCAGCGCCAGCGACATCGGGTGCTCCCTGCGGCGCAACGACGTCAGCATCCCGGTGAGTTCCGCGTCGCGCCCGCTGAAGGTCGCCAGGTCCTTGGGCAACTGCGCGGGCCGGACGGCGACGGGCTCGGGCACGTCCTCGCCGAGCGCCTGCCGGAGTGCCTCCCGCAGCCGGGGCCCCGGATCGATGCCCAGTTCGTCGGCCAGCCGCTCGACCAGCGCCCGGTACACCTGCACGGCCTCGGCCTGCGCACCCGACACGGCCAGCAGCAGGATCAGCCTGGCGTGCAGCTCCTCGTTCAGCGGGTCGTGCGGGGCCCCGGTGCGCAGCAGCGGGAGGACGTCCCGGATCGCGCCGCAGCGCAGTGCCGCGTCCGCCGCCTCGGTCGCCGCGGACAGGCATTCCCGGTCCAGCGCGGTGAAGTCCTCGTACTCGGGATGACCTCGCCCCAGTCCCTGCGCGCACGGGCCGCGCCACAGCCGGAGGGCGTCGACGAACAGCCGCACCGCCTCGGTGTCCGCGCCGCGAGCCGCGGCCGCCCGCGCCCGTGCGGCCAGCTGCCTGAACCGCGGCACGTCGGAGGACTCCGCGTCGACCTTCAGCCGGTAGCCGCCGCCGTCGCGCAGCAGCCACTCGCCGGAAGCGCGCAGCGGCAGGTCCGGTTCCAGCACCCGGCGCAGGTGTCCCACGTTCCGGTGCAGGACGTTCGTGGCGCTCGCGGGGGCGTTCTCGCCCCACAGCGCGCCGATCAGCTCGCCGAGGCCGACCGGCTGGTCGGGGTGCACGAGCAGCACCGCCAGCAGCAGGCGCTGCTGGCGCGGCCCGAGGTCCAGTTCCTCGTCGGCGCGCCACGCCCGCAGTGGGCCGAGCACGGCGAACCGGAGCCGCGTGGAGCCGCCGTGCTCAGCCGTCATCCCGGCAACCCTCCCTCGCGTCCCGCGCCAACACCACCGCGGTGCACGGCGGGCGACGTTCCGATGAGGACTACTGGTGCGATCCTAGTGCGGCCGGCGGCGGGGGCTGCTCGACGTAGCGTGTTCATTTCATTGACTGCGCAACAATGGGGGGCGAACGGGATTCGTCCCCGCGGGCTTTCGGTCAGGCTGATCGAGATCCCGCGATCCGTTCTGCCATCGGCATTCCGGTGCGCCACCTGCTGCGGCGGACGAGCGGCCGCCCGTCGCGGTGGGAAGCGCTTGCCGTCTCAGGCGGCGCTCTGGCCACTCGTGGTGGGCGGTCGATCAAGGGCCCGCATCCCGGCGCCATGCCGGCGTGTTGTCGCCAAAAGTCCGGGTAAATCCCTAGTGCGTTCTATGGTTGCGCGACCGGGCGGCGTGCGCCGCTGTGACGGCCTGCCCCGGTGAGGCGTCACTACTTGGTCACTCTTTCTCCACAAGCGTGTGCCTACGCTGGTACGGATCCTCGGGCCGCGATCTTCGAAATTCCGCAGCGAAGTCGCCCCGATGCCATCGGTCCCAAGGTTCTGCTCGCGTGGGTATGGAGAAGACCATGACTATTGCTGACAACTCGACCCGAGTGGACAGGATCGGTCCAGTGCGCCATCGGGAGAGTGGCGCGAGGTTCTCCCCCGAATCGGCGATGCTCAACGAACAGCAGTTCCAGCTCATGCAGATGCTGGCGGGTGGGCTGCCAGACCGCTCCATCGCGCGCCGCCTCTGCCTCGCCCCGCGAACGCTCGCGCGCAGGATCTCCGAGATCTACCGCATCCTCGGCGTCGACACCCGGTTCCAGGCGGGAGTGGCCGCCGAGCGCCTCGGCCTCATCGGCGATCCGGTAGGGGTGGAGCGACCCGTGCGACGTCGTGCTGGAGTCCCTGCTCACGGGTGATGTGCGGAAGGGCAGGGCCAGATTCCCCCCTGGGCAGTGTTGGTTGCGCCCGCCCTGCGCTTGTCGTTAGCTGCTCACGGGACGAGGTGTTCCTTCACCGCCCGAGGAGGGCTCCAGTGCCGGCAGGTGACAGCACGTCGGTCGACGTGGTCGGCATGGGCCAGGCGCGGACCCGGTTCGAGAACGCCGCCTCGACGTTCACCCGCCAGCTCGGCCTGGTCGACGACGAGGCCGACTCGTTGCGCTCCACCTGGACCGGCAGCGGGTCGGCGCAGTTCGGTTCCGCGATGGACGACTGGGCGAGCGACTTCGCCGTCGTGGTCGAGGAACTGCGGGCAGTGGCCGAGGCCATGGGGGGCGGTTCGGCACCTGGTCCGCCGCGTCCCTCCGCGCTCGAACGCTGAAAGGAGAGCGCGATGGTCCCCCAGTGCGCCTTCAACTTCCAGATCGCGGACAGCGTCCGCGACAGCATGGCGACCTACACCAAGGCGCTGCTGGACCAGCTCGACGACCTCGACGCCCTGGCGCAGAACAGCCTGGCCGGTTGGGACGACGCCGCGCGCGAGGCCTACGCGGTGCACAAGGCCAACTGGGACGCCGCCGCGGCCAGGATGCCGGAAGCCCTCGGCCGCGCGGAGTCCGCGCTGAACGAGCTCTCCGGCGGTTACCTCCGGGTCGAGCATTACGCACAGGGCAGGTGGCTGTAGCGGAGGGGAGTCCACTGTGGACCGCTGAGGCCTTCAGGTCCAGTAGGTGCGAACCTGGTTGACGCCGTCCACGAGGTCCTGCGGCACCGGTTCGGCCGGCTTCGAGGTCGCCGTGCTGAGCGTGCGCACCACGGACTTCAGCCACCGCGTGGTGAACCGGGTGCGGCTGGCCACCACCGGGTCGCCGTCCCGCGCCGAGGCCGACAGCGCGACCCGCAGGTCGGTCAGCGACCGCGACCACGCGGTGGCGCAGTCGGCCGAGTGCAGCTGGACCAGCCCACCCTTGTCGGGCAGCGTCACCAGCACCTTGGTGATCGCCTTGTGCAGCGGCCGGAACACCTCGGGCTCGCGCCACGGCCCCACCTCCCCGACGCGGCGGCGCATGATGGCCCGCAGCTTCGGGTCGCCGCTCTCCACCAGCGGGTACGGCACGCCGAGCTGCCTGCCGGGTGCGCAGTCCTTGGTGTACTCGGTGAACCGCGCGTCGAGCAGTTCCCGCAGCCC
>JBDSAJ010000706.1:0-3038 GCA_039922235.1 Umezawaea sp. | reverse complement strand
GGTAACCCGCGTCGCCGGTGTGCATCCAGCCGTCGCGCAGCGCCGCCGCGGTCTCCTCCGGCTTGTCCCAGTAGCCCAGCATGACGTTGCCGCCGCGCACCACGATCTCGCCGACGGCGCCGCGAGGCAGCTCGACGTCCTCGGCGTCGAGCACGCGCACCTCGACGTGCGGGGCGGCACGGCCGGCCGAGCGCAGCAGCGCGGGGTCGTGGTGGTCCTCCGGGCTGAGCAGGGTGGCGACCGGGGCCAGTTCGGTCATGCCGTACGCCTGGGTGAAGCGGACGTCGGGCAGGGCTTTCATGGCACGTTCGAGGACGGCCTGCGGGATCGAGGACGCCCCGTACACCACGGCGGCGAGGCTGCTCAGGTCGTGCTCGGGCAGCCGGGGGTGGTCGACGAGGACCTGGATCATGGTGGGCACCAGCAGCGCGTTGGTGATCCGGTGCCGTTCGACCGCGGCCAGCACCGCCGCCGGGTCGAACGACGGCAGGAAGACGTGCGTGCCGCCGAGCGCCACCACCGCCACCCAGGCGGCGAGGTCGGCCAAGTGGAACATCGGGGCGGCGTGCAGCAGCCGGGCGCCGGGCCGGAAGACGTAGCCGGTCGCGGTCGTCCCGAGCGCGGACACGAGCATGTTGGTGTGGCTGAGCACCACACCCTTGGGGAAACCGGTGGTGCCGCCGGTGTAGAACACCCCGGCAGGCTCGTCACCGCCGCGCCGCGCGTCGGCGATGGGCGTGGCAGCGGTGATCAGGTCCTCGTAGGACAGGGCGTCGGCGGGCGTCGGCCCGTCCCCGGTGTGGATCACCGTGGTCAGCCGCGGGCAGGCGTCGCGGAGCGCGGGGAGCATGGCGGCGAACAAGTCGTCGACCAGGAGCACCTCGGTGCCGGAGTCGACCAGCGAGTAGGCGATCTCCGCCGGGCTCCAGCGGATGTTGACCGGGTTGAGCACCGCGTTCGCCCACGGCACGGCCAGCAGGTGCTCGTGGTAGCGGTCGGAGTTCAACGCCAGCATCGCCACCCGGTCGCCATCGCCGACACCGAGGCCCCGCAGCGCGCCCGCCAGGCGGGCCACCCGGTCGGCGACCTCCGCGACTGTTCGCGTCCGCTCCCCGAAGACGGTCATCGTCGCCTCGGGCGTCTGCTGGACGGCCCGGTGCAGTCCCTGGGTCAGGTACATGTGCGGCTCCTCCTCGCGCGGCCCCTTCGGATCAGAGCACGGTTCGGGCCGAGCGGGAAGTCGTGCCTGCCGGCTACCGTGGACTCCCGGCGAACGAGGAGGCCACCATTCGACGAGAGCCTGTGCTGGCGGTGTCCGAGGCCGATCTGGCGGACCTGCGCTCCCGGCTGCGGCGGACCCGGTGGTCCTCGTGGCCGGACACGGGGTGGGACGCCGGGACCGACGCGGCCGAATTGCGGCGGCTGGTGGAGCACTGGGCGTCCGACTACGACTGGCGGATCCACGAGGCGGCCGTCAACGCGCTGCCGTCGCACCTGGTCGACGTCGACGGGACGCCGGTGCACTTCCTGCGGTACGACGGGGAACACCTCGACGCGCTGCCGATCGTGCTCACGCACGGGTGGCCGAGTTCGGTGCTGGAACTGACCGGGCTCGCCGAGCGGCTGGCCACGCCGTCGCGGTACGGCGGTCGGGCCGAGGACGCGTTCACGGTGGTCGTGCCGTCGCTGCCCGGCTTCGCGTTCTCGCCGCAGCGGCCGTCGATCCCGCCCGACCTGCCGACGCACGAGCTGTGGCACCGCCTGATGCACCGCGAACTCGGCTTCGACCGGTACGGGGCGCACGGCGGCGATCTCGGGGCGGGCCTCACCTCGCGGCTCGCGCAGGCTCACCCGGAGCACCTGGTCGGCATCCACCTGCTCGCGGTGGTCAACCCACCGGACCCGACGGACGTGACCCCCGAGGAGCAGGAGTACCTGGACGCGGGGACCGCGTGGTTCGCCGAGGACGGCGCCTACGAGCACCTGCAGATGACGCGGCCCGGCACGCTGGCGGCAGGCCTGTCCGACTCCCCGGTCGGGCTGCTGGCGTGGCTCGTGGAGAAGTACCGGGCGTGGAGCGACTGCGATGGCGTGCTGTCCCGGCGGTTCGACGACGACTTCGTGCTCACCCAGGCCTCGCTGTACTGGTTCACCAACACGATCGCGTCGTCGTTCCGGCCCTACTACGAGTACCACCACTGGCTGCACGGGCAGACCCGGTCGGTGACCGTACCCACCGGCGTGGCGGTCTTCCCGAAGGACCTGGTCCACCCGCCGCGCAGTTGGGCCGAGCGCACCTACCGCGTCACCCGGTACACGGAGATGCCGCGCGGTGGGCACTTCGCGGCGCACGAGGAGCCTGGTCTGCTGGCCGACGACCTCATCGCGTTCTTCCGAGACCTCCGGTAACCGACGTCGCTTTTCATCCGCTATGCGCTCGAACTCCGATCTCATAGCGACAATTGGGACGAAGTCGTTCCCTGTGAAAAACCTGCTGTTGATCAGCGGACTGACCTGGGAGAAGCCTGAGCCGACCACCTCCGGTGGGCCAGGAAAGGACTACCCGATGACACGAAGAGCGCTCCCTGCCGCGCTCGCACTCGCGGTCAGCCTGTTCGGCATCACCTTCACCAGCACCGAGGCCCAGGCCTCGGTGTGCGGTGACCAGGTGATCGCCAACGGCGGCTTCGAGAGCGGCACCACCCCGTGGACCCAGACCACGGGCGTGATCTCCGCCGGAACCACCGCGCAGCCGGCGCACAGCGGCACCACGGACGCGTGGCTCGGCGGCGACGGCACGACGCACACCGACACCCTGTCGCAGTCGGTCACCCTGCCCGCCGGGTGCGGGTCGGCCACGCTGTCCTACTGGCTGCACGTGGACACCAAGGAGACGACCACCACCGTCAAGTACGACAAGCTGACGGTGCAGGTCGGCACGGCCACCGTGGCCGCCTACTCCAACCTGGACAAGAACACCGGCTACGCGCAGAAGACCGTCGACCTGTCCGCCTACCTGGGGCAGACGGTCACGCTCA
>JBDSAJ010000705.1:0-8395 GCA_039922235.1 Umezawaea sp. | reverse complement strand
GAATCCGGGGTGCCTGGGGTGCGGCCGTCCGGGGAACTCGGGACGCGGGTTTCCGGGGTGCCGGGGTGCCGGCCGTCCGGGGTGCGTGGGGTTGGGGCGCCGGATGTGCGGGGGTCTGGGGTTCTGGTGGGGGCTTCGGTGGGGGTGTTGCGGGCCATCGGGGAGTCCGGGCGGGTCTGGGGAGAACCGGTCGGGCCGCTGGCGGGTGGGCCTGCGTGTTGGGGTGCGGGGCCTCCCGGCTGGGGGCCGAAGCCGCTGGGGGGTGGGGTGAAGCCGCCTGGTTGCGGGCCACGTGGTTCGGGGCCGACGTGCTGCGGGGCGGGGTCGTGGAAGGCCTGTGGTGGGGCGGAGGTGGCCGAACTGGCGCCGACCGCGTCCGTCGTGTGCGAGGGCCGGGTCGAGGCAGGAGTCGGGGTCGGCTCGGTGAACAAGCCGCCCGACATCGCCGGGCCACGTCCGGCGGCGGGACCGCCCGCTGCTGGCGCACCGCTGGAGGGTGGTGGTGTGAAGCCGCCCTGACCTGGCGCGACGGGAGCGCTGCCGAGCCCGTGGGGCGAGCCGTTGGGTGCGTTGTGCGGAGCGGAGTTGCCGGGCGCACCGGCTGGTGCGTTGTGCGGAGTTGGGGCGAAACCGCCTGCGGTGCCGTTCGAGCCAAGGCCTGCGGCAGCGTGCGCGCCGGGAGCCGAGCCGCCGGGAGCGGCGTGCGAACCGCCGGACGTCGGGCTGCCACCGGGCGTTGAGCCCGCGCCAACGGGCGGCATACCGCCACCAGGAGCCGCGTGGGCACCGCCGGGCGAACCCACTCCGCCAGGAGCCGGGCCAGAACCACCCGGCGCGGGTCCAGTCGCACCAGGAGCGTGCGAACCAGGAGTCGGACCGCCGGAGCCTGCGGGGTGCGAGCCGCCGGGCGCGGAACCGCCAGGAGCCGATCCTCCAGGACCGGCAGGACTCGAACCACCGGAAACCGGACCGCCGGAGTGTGAACCTCCCGGCGCGGAACCACCAGGACTTCCGGGGGGCGGACCACCAGAGCCGGCGGGATGCGAGCCACCAGGGCTTCCAGGGTTCGGGCCGCCGGTGGTGGAGGGGTGCGAGCCACCAGGAGCCGAGCCACCAGGAGCTGAACCGCCGGGCGTTGGGCCGCCAGGCGTTGAGCCACCGGAGCTTCCAGGGGTCGGGCCGCCGGGCGTTGGGCCGCTGGAGCCGGGCGTGTGCGACGCGCCGGCGCTGGGGCCGCCGGCGCCGATACCGGGTGCGGTCGGGGCGCCGAGCCTGCTGCTCACCGAAGACGGTGCGGAGCCGCTGGCGTTCGTGGGAGCTGGGCCGCCCGCGGGGGCGGGCGCGCCGGAGGGGGCGAAGGTGGGGCCCGCGTTGGCCGCGGGTGTGCGGTCGGGGGTGTTGCCGCCGGTGCTGCTCGGCGTCGGGGCGTGCACGCTCGGCGCGGGTGGGGCGGCGACGGTGGACACGTTGGTGGTGTCGGTGTGCGGACGGGCTGCCGCGGGGGCGTCGGGAGAACCGCCCACCGGAGCCGGGCCGCTGCCAGGAGTCGGACCACCACTAGGACCACTACCCGGACCACCGCCCGGAGCCGGGCCGGTGCCTGCTGGGGCCGGGCTGCTGTCGGGGGTGCCGTTGGAGCCTGGCGCGTTCGACGGGCTCGGGCCGAGGTCGGGTGGGCCGCCCGCCGGACCGAGGTCGGGTGGGCCGCCGTTGGGGCCGCCGGGGGCGATGTGCGGGGCTTCGACGGTGATGCCGTCCTTGGCGCCGCCGATGGTGCCGGAGACCGCGCCGGACGTCGCGCCGAGCAGCACGTCCTTCGCGCTGATGTCCTGGCCCATGGCGACGGAGGTGCCGACGGAGCTGACCGCGCCTTCGACGGCGCCGCGGGTGGCGCCGACGGCCATCTGGCCCGCGAGGCCTCCGCCTTCGAACTTGAGGCCGCCGGACAGGCCGCCGACGAGGCCGGACACGGCGCCGCTGACGGCCGCCTCGCCGGTCTTGCCCCAGTCCCAGTCCTTGCGTTCGCCGGACAGCATCTGGATGCCCTGGATGGCCGCGTCGATGCCCACCGAGATCGCGACCTCCTTGAGGATCGCGATGATCAGCTGGCGGAAGGTGAACTGGACGATGAGCCGGGTGGCCTGCTGGGCGATCGGGATGCCCGCTGAGGCCGTGCCGAACGTGGCGAACGCGGCGGCGACCAGCGCGGCGATCTCGATGGCCAGCGCGATCAGCGAGGCGATGATGGACAGCTTGGTGTACTCGACTTCGAGCGCGGTGCCATCGCAGCTCTCCGCGAGCTGTTCGCAGATCTTCTTGAGCTTGGGCAGGTAGGACTCGTCGCCGTCGGAGAACTTCTTCCAGTACTCCGTGAACGCCTCGGCGGCCGCGCCGGTCTGGCTGGCGACGACCGTGCTCGCCGCGCCGTTGCCCTGGTCGATGACGCCCTGCACGCCTTCGGCGGCCGTGCGGTACGCGTCGGCCATGCGGCGCAGAGCGGTCTCGTCGCCCTCCGGCCAGCTCTGCCCGACCACGATCGGGAAGAGCCAGGTGACCTCGCTCGGGATTTCGATGCCCACCAGGTGCCCCTCAGTACGTCTTGGAAATGCCCGCGGAGTTGCCCTGGTCGGAGCCCTCGTACGCGTCGGCGGACTGGTCTACGCCCTTGCGGATGTCGCCGAGCGCCGTGGTCAGGTTCTTGAAGGCGTCGCCGGTCGCCTTGGCGTTCGGCACGTACTCCTTGGCGAACGCCTGGCCGGACTCGTCGCCGCCCCAGCACTGGCCTTCGCCGCTGAGCGCCGAGTCCAGCGCCTTGAAGACGCCGTCGAGCGCGTCGCCTGCCGAGCTGAACTGGGTGCCGCCCTGGCGCATCCCCTGGACGTCTACCTGAAAACCGCCGCCGGTCACCAGCCACCCCTGTCCATCACGCTGCCGCCCTCGTCGTCATCGTCGGCCGGACGCCTGCGCGGCGGCGGCTGCTGGGTCGGCGGCGTGGGCACCGGCGGTGCCTGCGGGATGAGGTCGGCCAGCGACGGCACGCCCGGCAGCATCTCCGAGAGGTCGATGCTCGGGCCCTGCTGCGCTTCGGCGAGGACCTCGTTCAGCTCCGTGCGGGACTTCGCGATGGCCGCGATGACCGTCTCGGTGGCGACGCGGGCCAGCTTGTCGGGCGTGGTGCGCTCGAACGCGTTCGGCGAGAACTCCAGCGACGTCAGCGCGCCCGACGAGTCGACGCGCGCCGTGACGCTGCCGTCCTTCGAGGTGGCGGTGGCGGTGATCGCCAACGCCTTGGCCTGCGCCTCGCGCACCTCTGCGGTCTTGCGGTGCAGCTCCGACATGAGCGAGTCGACCTGCTCGCGCATGGCGGCGTTGCGCGCCTCCAACTCCGCCCTACGTCCACCCGGATCCGTCACGGCCGCCCTCTCGCTCAGGTCGTCTTTGGGTCCTGACGCTAAACGAGGACGCCGGGTTCCCGCCGGAGTGCGGAAAATCCGCACCTTTTCACCGGGGCGGCTCCGAGGTCGCCGAGGCCGGGACCAGCGAGTGGTGCGAGGATGGGGCACGTGACTGCGACGATCCTCAATGGCAGGGCCACCCGTGACGCGATCTTCGAAGACCTGCGCGAGCGGGTCGCGGCGCTGGCCGAACGGGGTGTGGTCCCCGGTCTGGCGACCGTGCTGGTCGGCGACGACCCCGGTTCGCACTCGTACGTGAAGGGCAAGCACACGGCGTGCGCGAAGGTCGGCATCACGTCGATCCGCCGCGACCTGCCTGCCGAGACGACGCAGGCCGAGCTGGAAGCCGTCATCGACGAGCTGAACGCCGACCCGGCTTGCACCGCCTACATCGTGCAGCTGCCGCTGCCCAAGCACCTGGACGCAAACGCGGTCCTGGAGCGGATCGACCCGGCCAAGGACGGCGACGGCCTGCACCCGGTCAACCTCGGCAAGCTGGTGCTGGGCGAGACAGCTCCCCTGCCCGCCACCCCGCGCGGTGTGGTGGAGCTGCTGCGCCGCTTCGACGTGCCGATCTCCGGCGCGAACGTGACCGTGGTCGGCCGCGGCGTGACCGTCGGCCGCCCGATCGGCCTGCTGCTGACCCGCCGCAGCGAGAACGCGACCGTCACCCTGTGCCACACCGGTACGAAGGACCTGGCCGCCGAGGTGCGCCGGGCGGACATCGTGATCGCGGGCGCGGGCAGCCCCGGCCTCATCACGGCGGACATGATCAAGCCCGGTGCGGCCGTGGTCGACGTCGGCATCACCCGCACCGAGGCCGGTCTCGTCGGCGACGTGCACCCGGACGTGGCGGAGGTCGCCGGGTTCCTGGCGCCGATCCCCGGTGGCGCGGGCCCCATGACCATTGCGATGCTGCTCACCAACACGGTCGAAGCCGCCGAGCGCTCGCTCGCGACGGCGTAGGGCGGAACGGTGGAACTGATGCCGGAGCAGCGCTGGCGGTCGGCGGCGGGTCAGCACCTGCCGTTCGTGCTGGTGCTCGCGATGACGTTGCTCGGCCTGGCGCGGATCGTGCAGTACCACTGGCGGCAGGGCGTGGTGCTGATCGGCATCGCGCTGCTGCTCGCGGCGCTGCTGCGGGTGCTGGTGACCGACGAGCAGGCGGGCCTGATCGCCATCCGCGGGCGGGGCATCGACGCGCTGCTGTACTCCGGGCTGGGCATGGCCGTGATCGTGGTGGCGATGACCATCACCGGCGGACCTTTCGACAGGTAGAGGACCATGCGGAAGCTGATCTACTACGTCGCCACGTCCATCGACGGCTTCATCGCGGCGGCCGACGGGTCGTTCGACGCCCTCATGATCGAGGGCGACCACATGGCGATGATCTTCGACGAGTACCCGGACACGCTCCCGGTCCAGGCGAGGGCAGCGCTCGGGATCGACGCGCCGAACACCAACTTCGACACGGTCCTGATGGGCCGCGGCACCTACCAGGTGCCCGGCGGGCTGCCCAGCCCGTACCCGCACCTGCGCCAGTACGTGGTGTCGAGCACGCTCACGAACATCCCGGCGGACGTCGAGGTGATCACTGACGACGTGCGGTCGAAGGTCCGCGAGCTGAAGGCCGAGGACGGGCTGGACATCTGGCTGTGCGGCGGCGGCAAGCTGGCCGCCGCGCTCCTGCCGGAGATCGACGGGCTCGTGCTGAAGGTCAACCCGGTCGTGCTCGGCACCGGCATCCCGCTGTTCGACGGCAAGGGCACTGCCGAGCGGTTCGCGCTGGACGGAAC
This sequence comes from Umezawaea sp., assembly GCA_039922235.1. Classification (GTDB taxonomy): domain Bacteria; phylum Actinomycetota; class Actinomycetes; order Mycobacteriales; family Pseudonocardiaceae; genus Umezawaea. The sequence goes on along the minus strand of JBDSAJ010000705.1, from coordinate 3,144 downwards.
CCGCGTGTTCGAGAGCGGCGTGGCGTTGATGACCTACCGCAAGGCCTAGCGGAACAGCCCCGCGTACCCGTCCAGCAGCCGCTGGAGGCCGAACTCGAACACCGCGTCCAGGTCGAAGTCGAACGGGGTGCTGACGATGCGGGAGAACGCGGGGAACTCGCCGGAGTCGATGACCGGCGCGAACAGGTCCTCGTGCTCGTCCACCCACTGGTCGGCGGACAGGCCGGTGTCGGCTTCGGCCTCCACCTCGGGCTCGATGCTCAGCGCGGTCCCCCGCACGTAGCCGAACAGCGTGATGTGCGCTTGGAACACCACGGTCGCGCTCTGGCCGTGGTCCTCCAGGGCACGCATCACCCACTCCGCGTGGTGCAGCAGGTTCGGCATCGGCTGTGGGCGGGTCAGCGAGACGAGCGCGGGCAGCCACGGGTGCGCGCGGTAGGCGGCCCACTGCATCCGGGCCACCAGTTCGAGCTGTGCCCGCCAGGTCGGCGGTGGCACGGCGGGCAGCCGGTGCCGCGCGAACACCGCGTCGGCCATGAGCAGCGCCAGGTCGCCGCGACCGCGCACGTGCTTGTAGAGCGACATGGTCGGCACACCCAGTTCGGCGGCGACCGTGCGCATCGACAGCGCGGCGAACCCGGCGCCGTCGGCGATGTCGACGGCCGCGCTGACCACCTGCTCGCGGGTGAGCTGGGCGGACGAGTCGCGGCGCGGGGCCGACCGCCTGCTGGGCGCGGGCGTGGCGACGACCGTGCCGACCCTCGGCACCGCGTGCACCAGGCCTTCGTCGCGCAGCACCGCCACGACCTTCGTGGCCGTGGCGATGGCGACGCCCCACTCGGCGGCGATGCCGCGCACGGACGGCACCCGGCTGCCCGGCGTCAGCTCCCCCTCCTCGATCCGCCGCTTCAGCTCGGTGGCGATCCGGAGGTACGGCGGATCCTCGGCCACGACTCCCCCTGTACTAGTGCAGAAACCCGGATTTCCCCTGGGTGTCCCGGATTCTGCCATGTTGTACGTCGTACCAGGAACTACGAACCCAGGGGGAATTCGATGAAGGTGCTGATCTCGGGCGCAGGTGTGGCGGGTCCGGTGCTGGCGTACTGGCTGAGCCGGGGCGGCTTCGCCGCGACGATCGTGGAGCGCTCGCCCGTGCCGCGGGTCGGCGGGCAGGCGATCGACGTGCGGGGGGTCGCGCTGGACGTGGTCGACCGGATGGGCGTGCTGGCCGAGATCCGGGCGGCCGCCACGAACATGCGCGGGATGTCGTTCGTGGACGACGACGGCGCGGAACTGATGCGCACCACGGAGGAGACGCTGACCGGCGGTGTGATCGGCAGCCCGGACGTGGAGGTCTTGCGGGACGACCTGTGCGGGATCTTCCTGCGGGCCGCTGGGGACGACGTGCGGACGGTGTACGGCGACCGGATCACCGCGCTCGACGAGCACGAGGACGGCGTGCGGGTGTCGTTCCACAGTGGACAGGTGGAGGAGTTCGACCTCGTCGTCGGCGCGGACGGGCTGCACTCCGCGGTGCGCGCGCTGACGTTCGGCCAGGAGTCCCAGTTCCTGCGCCACCTCGGTGCCTACCTGTCGGTGTTCACCACGCCGAACTTCCTCGACCTCGACCACTGGCAGGTATTCCACCGCACGGAGACCACGATGTCCGGCGTCTACAGCGCGCGCGGCAACACCGAGGCCCGCTCGATGCTCGGCTTCATGTCCGACGGCCTGGACTTCGACCACCGCGACCCGGCGGCGCAGCACGACCTGGTCGCCGAGCGGTACGAGGGCGTCGGCTGGGAGACCAAGCGGCTGCTGGCGTTCATGCGGGAGGCGCCGGACTTCTACTTCGACTCGATGAGCCAGGTGAAGATGGAGCGCTGGTGGCGCGGCCGGATCGCGCTCGTCGGTGACGCGGCCTACTGCGGGTCGCCGCTGTCCGGGCAGAGCACGAGCACGGCGATCGTCGGCGCGTACGTGCTCGCGGCGGAGCTGAAGGCCGCGGCTGGCGACCACCGGACGGCGTTCCCGCGCTACCAGGAGGCGCTGCGGGAGTTCGTGGACCGCAACCAGGCACTGGCCACCGACACCCCCGGCGAGCCCGCGTCGCACGAGAAGATCGCGGCCGCGGCGAACTCGCTCGAACTGCCCGCGCCCTGACCACGATCCACGCGGTCAGCGCTCTGATCCGCACGAACCGGCAAGGCAGCAGCGGCCGCCGCACTAGGGTTGGATCATGCGTCCGCGGCTGCCGTACGACGATCCGGGAACCCCTGACCTGCGCGGTCCCGCCCGCTTCCTGTGGTGGCTGGTGCGGGCGCAGCGCGGTCGGGTGGCGGTCGCCGTGGTGATCAGCAGCTCGTGGATGGTCCTGCTGACGCTGCCGCCGCTGCTCATCTCACGGGCCATCGACCAGGGGCTCCAGCCGGGGAACACGGGCGCGGTGCTGCGGTGGTCGGCGGCGCTGCTGGGTGTCGGGGTGGTCAGCGCGGTGCTCGGGATGCTGCGGCACCGGATCATGTCGTTCATCCGGTTCGACGCCAACTACCGGACCACGCAGATCGTGCTCCGGCAGGTCGTGCGGCTGGGGGCGTCGCTGCCGCGCCGGGTGTCGGCGGGCGAGGTGGTGAACATCGGCAGCACGGACCTCAACCAGATCATGTGGGTGATGACGATCAGCGGCCCTGGAGTCGGCTCGGTGGTCGCGTTCGTGGCGGTGGGGTTGCTGCTGCTGAACGTGTCGCCGATGCTGGCGTGCGTGGTGCTGGTCGGCGTGCCGGTGCTGGTGGGGCTGCTCGTGCCGCTGATGAACCGGTTGCAGGCGCGGGACACCGACTACCGCACCGGGCAGGCGGCGGTGACGGCCCGTGCGGGCGACATCGTGGCCGGGCTGCGGGTGCTGTGCGGGATCGGCGGCAAGGACGTGTTCGCCGACCGGTACCGGACCGCGTCGCGGGCGTTGCAGGCGCAGGGCTACCGGGTCGGCACGGTGACGAGCTGGATCCAGGCGCTGGGCGTCGGGCTGCCCGCCCTGTTCGTCGCGGGGGTCACCTGGCTCGCCAGCCGCGGCCTTCAGCTCCGCCGCGAGCACGTACGCGCCGACGATCGCCGTGCTCGTGCTCTGCCCGGACAGCGGCGACC
>JBDSAJ010000704.1:0-18261 GCA_039922235.1 Umezawaea sp. | reverse complement strand
GAGGAGCCGGACGTCACCTGGCAGGGCCGTTTCCGGCCTGCGCTGCAAGGCGTGACGACCACACCGCGGCCGCTGCAGCACCCCCATCCCCCCGTGTGGATCGGCAGCGGCTCAGCCGTGTCCGCCGACCTCGGCGCCGAGCTGGGGATGCCGCTGATGCTGCCCAGCACGCTGCGCGACCCCGGCACGCACACCGCGGTGGTGGAGCGCTACCGGGCGGCGATGGGGTCGAAGGGCCGGGTGGCCCTGCCCAGCCACGTCTTCGTCGCCCCGTCCTCCGCCGAGGCCCGCCGCCGCTGGCGGCCCTACCTGGGCAGCTACGCGAGGTTCGCCGACCCGTGGCGCGGCGACGGCGACGTGGACGTGGACCTGCTGATGGAAGGCGCGGCCGTGTGCGGCGACCCCGGCGAGGTCACCGACAGGCTCAACGAACTGGCGGGCCTGCTGGACCTCGACGCGCACCTCGTGATGGTCGACATCGGCGGCCTGCCGCACACCGAGGTGCTCGACGCCATCCGCCTCTTCGGCGCGGAGGTCATGCCCCGACTGCACCGGTAACCCCATTTCCGCAGGTGGGACCTGCCTGGGCCCCTGGCGTCAGCACGCCGAGAGGAAAGCGGCGACCGCGTCAGCGAAGCGGTCCGGAACGTCGTGGTGCACGACGTGACCGGCGGGCACTCGACACGGCGGATGACGCCGCCCCGGCGGGTGACCATGTCCTGAGCATGTCCGGCCGCCACCTCGTCGCTGTGGCTTCCATGGACCAGCAGCGTGGGACAGGTCACCGACATCCAGTCGCTCCAGTGATCACCGTTGAGCGCCTTCTGGGATGCGACCGTGTCCGCGATGTCGAAGGAGAACCCCCAGCCCTGATCAGTCTGGCGGAAGGAACACTCCAGATAGGGCGCCGCCGCGCCCAAGGCCGCGGCCAGTGCCTCCCTGGACGGCGCGGGGCCGGGAAGACGGGTGTTGAACGACCAGTCGCAATCCACGACCGCGCCGATGTCCTCGACGACCAGCGCGCTGACCTCGTCCGGGTGCCGGGCCGCGAACTGGTAAGCGTTCACCCCGCCCAGCGAATGACCCAGCACCGCCGCGGGGCCGATGCCCAGGTGCCGGTGGAAGGCCGCTACATCGGCCACGTACTCGTCCCGCTCGTAGCCGGGAGCACGGTCGGACTCCCCGTGCCCGCGCTGGTCGAGCGCGATCACCCTCCACAGTGGAGCCAGCGCCGCGGCCAGCGGGGCGAACGCCGACGCTTCGTTGTAGTGCCCGTGCAAGGCCAGAAGCGGCCTGCCGGGGCCCCCGAAGTCCAGGTACGACAGCTTCCGGCCGCCCACCACGAAGTATTCACGCATGGTGCGGATAGTAGGAGACAGCACTGACAATTCCCGGCTGACCAGCACGCACGAGCAGCCCGAGTTCGGGCGGGTCCGGCACCACACCGGACCCGCCCGACGGCTCACGCCAGGCTGCGCAGCGACTCCGGCAGCGGTGCGGTGTGCAGCACGCCGAGCCGCTGCGTCGCGCGGGTCAGGGCCACGTACCGCTCCCCCGGCGTCATCAGGTGCGGCTCGACCACCAGCACGGTGTCGAACTCCAGCCCCTTCGCCTCCCTCGGCGTGATCACCGGGCCGTCCAGCTCGAAGCCCTGGGGCGCGATGACCGCGATCGTGCCCTCGTGCGGCTTCGCCAGCTGGGCGGCGAGCGCGACAGCCACGTCGTCCACGCGCTCGGCCCACGGTGGGATGCCGTTGTGCCGCACGGACTTCGGCGGGGTGGCGCTCGGATTCACCTCGGCCAGCGCGGCGGTGGCGACGTCCATGATCTCGGCGGGCGTGCGGTAGTTGACCACCAGCTCGCGGTAGACCCACCGGTCGGCCGCGTAGCGGTTCAGCATCTCGGACCAGTTCCGCGCACCCGCGGCGGACTGCCGCTGCGACAGGTCGCCGACGATCGTCATGGACTTGCTGGGGCAGCGGCGGAACAGCACCCGCCAGTCCATTTCGGACAGTTCCTGCGCCTCGTCGACCACGACGTGGCCGTAGGTCCACTCGCGGTCGGCCGCCGCCCGTTCGGCGAGGTAGCGGTGGTCGCGCTCGGTGTGCCGCATGGCCAGGTGCTCGGCGTCGATCAGGTCGACCGCGCGGAGCAGGTCCGGGTCCATCGTCGGGTCGGTGTCGAGGATCTCCAGCACGCCCTGCGCGTACTCCTCCTCGGCCTTCTCCTCCTTCGGCTGCAACGGCTTCTCGCCCAGCAGCTCGGCGGCCTCGTCCAGCAGCGGCACGTCCGACACCGTCCACGCCTTGCCGATCTCGCGGTGGAACTCCGGCACGCCGAGTTCCGCGCAGCGCTCGGCGGACTCGTAGAACTCGGCCAGGAACCGGCGCGGCGTGAGCGCGGGCCACAGCACGTCGACGGCCGCCCGCAGCTCGCGGCTGGCGAACAGCTCCCGCCGGACGTCGCGCTTGACCCCCTCCCACGGCTCGTCGATCTCGGCCAGCGCCACTTCGAGCAGGATGTCCACCAGCGCCTCGTGGAACACCGCGCGGGTGTGGTTGTGCAGCAGGCCCGCCGCACGGGCGGTGGTCCGCGCCTTGGCCGCCAGCGCGGCGTCGAGGTCGAGGACGGTGTGCTCCAGCTCGATCGGGATCGGCTCGTCCGGCAGTTCCTGGCGCTGTGCCACGGCCGCCTTGAGCACGTCCAGGATCTCCAGGCTCCCCTTGCGCCGCTGGACTTCCGGGTTGTCCTCGCGCACCGTGCGCAGGCGGGGCATGAGGTCGCCGGGCGAGGCGAACACCACGTCGGTCTCGCCGAGCGACGGCAGGACGTTGCCGATGTAGCGCAGGAACCCCGAGTTCGGGCCGACGATCAGCACACCGCGCTTGGCGAGCCGTTCGCGCTGGGTGTAGAGCAGGTAGGCGACGCGGTGCAGCGCGACGGCGGTCTTGCCGGTGCCGGGTCCGCCCTCCACCACGAGCACGCCCGCGTGGTCGAGCCGGATGATCTCGTCCTGCTCGGCCTGGATCGTCGCGACGATGTCGCGCATGACCTCTTCGCGCGGCGCGTCCAGCGCGGCCGTCAGCGCGACGCCGTCCAAGCGCAGCTCGTCGTCGTGGAAACCCTGCAAACGCCGTCCGCGGGTGTGGAAGTGCCGCCGCTTCGTCAACCCTTCCGGCACGGCGGCCGTCGCCGTGTAGAACGACCGGGCGGCCGGTGCGCGCCAGTCCGTGAGCAGCGGCTCGTACTCGTCCTTCTCGTCGAACAGCCCGACCCGGCCGATGTAGGTGCGGGTGCCGTCGACGTGGTCGGTGCGCCCGAAGCACAGTCCGTCGTCGGCGATCCGCAGCCTGCTGAGCTGGTCGGACAGCGTGCGCACGGTCACCTCTCGCTGCCAGCGCTGCGCCGTCACGTCGCCCAGCGCCTCCTCCAGCGCGCGCAGTGCCACGGCCCGCTGGCCGTCCAGCTTCTCGTACAGGAAAGCGACGCGTTCACGTTCCGCGAGCAATTCCTCCACGTGACGACCCCAATCTTCGTGCTATAATCGATGCAGATCCGGCCAATTCCTCACAATTGGCCGACTTTCTATTCTCTCCCCTTTGTCAAATCGGCTCGCACTCGAGTGGCACTCATCACCCACGGCGGCGGGCGGTCGGCGCCACGAGCGCGACGGAAGGCAGTTCACCGAACCTCGAGTTCGTCGACGCGGACGCGTTTGCCCGTGGCGACCGACTGGATCGCGGCACGGGCAATGGACAGCGCGGCGCGCGCGTCCTCAGCGGTCACGGCGGGAGTTCGTCCACTTCGGACGGTCTCGACGAAGTCGGCGAGTTCGGCCACGTAGGCGTCGTGGAACAGGTCCTGGTCGTAGTCCACGCACTCCGCGGTGATGCCGTCCGGCCCGAACGAGGTGAGGCTGGTTCGGCGGATGTCGCCCATGGTCAGCATTCCCGCCGATCCGAGGACCTCGCCTCGGACGTCGTACCCATAAACGGCCTGGAAGCTCGCCTCGGCCGTGGCGATGGTGCCGTTGTCGAAGCGGATGGTGACGACAGCGGTGTCGAGCAGGCCGCGGTCGGCGAAGTCGGGACGGACCAGGGCATCGGCGATGGCGAACACCTCGACCGCTTCGGCGCCGGGGTTGAGGTAGCGCAAGGTGTCGAAGTCGTGGATGAGGGTTTCCAGGAAGATGGTCCACGGCGGCACGCGGGCCGGGTCGGCGAGCTTCGGGTCGCGGGTGAGCGAGCGGAGCAGCTGGGGGGTGCCGATGGCACCGGCGACGATCTTCTCGTGAGCTGCCCGGAAACCCCTGTCGTAGCGCCGGTTGAAGCCCACTTGGACCGGCACGCCCGCTTCGCGGGCGGCGGCGATGGCCCGATCGGCCTCGGCGAGGGTGGCGGCCATGGGCTTCTCGCAGTAGACCGCCTTGCCCGCACGGGCGGCCATCTCGACGAGATCCGCGTGGGTGCGGGCAGGCGTGGCGATCACGACCGCTTGGACCAGCGGGTCGCCGAGCAGTTCATCGATCTTCAGGTACGTCCGCGGGCAGCCGAGCCGGTCACCGAGGCGCTGCGCGGCACCCGGCGCGGGGTCGGCGAGTGCGGCGAGCCGGGCGCCGGGAAGGCGGCAGGCCAGGGTTTCGGCGTGGAAGGAACCCATCCGTCCTACGCCGATGACTCCGACTTCGAGTGGCTGCGGGGTGCTCATGCGAGTTTGCTCCGTAGGTCGTGGTGGGGTCAGGGGGTGAAGGCCGAGCGGAACCGTTCCAGCGCGAGTTCGCTGTCGGTCGAGGCCCACGCCTCCAACGCGACCACGCCGCTGTAGCCGAGATCGGCGAGTTCGCGGGCGATGTTCGGGTAGTTGATCTCGCCGGTTCCGGGTTCGCAGCGGCCGGGCACGTCGGCCACCTGGATCTCGCCGATCAGGCCGCCGCGGTGGGCCCGGCGAACCAGTTCGACGAGGTTCCCCTCGCCGATCTGCGCGTGGTAGAGGTCGAGGTTCATCCGCAGGCCCGGCAGGTTCACCGCGGCGACCAGTGCCAGGGTGTCGGCGGCTTTGGCGAACGGGACGCCGGGGTGGTCGACGGCGGTGTTCAGGTTCTCCAGGGTGAACACGACCCCGTTGTCCTCGCCCAGTTCGGCGATCCGGGTGAGCGTGCGTTCGGCCGCGAACCACATGGCGGGGGTGACCTCGTCTACCGGCGTCGCCGGCAGGCCCGCGCCGTCCAACCCCGTGCCGTGCAGATTCAGCCGGGGGCAGCCCAACTGCTCCGCCGCTTTGACCGACTCCTCGGCCGTGCGCAGGAGTTCGGCCACCCCGTCGTCGTCGGTCAGGGTGCCGCTGAGGTAGCCGGTCATCGAGGAGAACTCGGCCCCGGACCGGGCCAGCGCTGACAGGTCGTGCCGGCTCCAGTCCCAGATCTCGACCTGGAAGCCGAGTTCGTGGATCCGCCGGGCGCGCTCCTGGATCGGCAGATCACCGAAGACCATTTCGGCGCAGACCGCCAAGGTGTACATCGCCACCCCTTCACGACTATAACGTTCTAGTTCCAGGCCAGTACGCCATCCATCGGCGCTGCTGTCAAGGGGTGGCGGTCGCGAGGACTAGAAGGTTATAGGGCTCGACGGCGGCGGGGCGGCCGAGCGTTGCCTATGATCGTGGACGAGTGAACAGCCCAGCCGGAAAGGTCAACGGTGCCGCGAATGCCGACGAGTCCCGACGGGAGACGGCCCACTCTCGCCGACGTCGCGGCGCGGGCCGGCGTGTCCACGGCACTGGTGTCCATCGTGATGCGCGGCGCGAAAGGCGCGGGCGACGCCACTCGCGAGCGGGTCCTGCTGGCGGCACAGGAGATCGGGTACCGGCCCGACACCCGCGCCCGACTGCTGCGCAGTCACCGCTCACACCTGCTCGGGGTGCAGTTCGGCATCCAGCAGCCCTTCCACGCCGACGTGGTCGAGGGCGTCTACCAGACGGCCGAGCCCGCCGGCTACCAGGTCGCGCTGAGCGCCGTGACGGCCGGCCGCACCGAGCAGCGCGCCGTGGACGCCCTCCTCGACGACCGCTGCGAAGCACTGATCCTGCTCGGCCCGCAAGTACCGGCCGCGCACCTGGCGAAGGTCGCCGAACAGCTCCCGGTCATCTCCGTGGCCCGCCGACTGCGACCGGCCGTCGAGGGTGTCGACACCGTGCGGACGGACGACGAACTGGGAGCCCGGCAAGCCGTCGACCACCTGGTCGCGCTGGGGCACCGCGACATCACCCACGTCGACGGCGGCAAGGCGCCGGGCGCTGCCGACCGGCGACGCGGCTACCGCTCCGCCATGACTGATCACGGCCTGAGTGCCTACATCCGCATCCTGTCGGGCGGCTTGACCGAGGAGGACGGAGCGGCGGCGGCAAGCGCCATCGCCAATTCGAAGGCCACCCCGACCGCCGTCCTCGCCTTCAACGACCGCTGTGCGACCGGCGTCCTCGACACCTTCCTCCGCGCACGCGTGCTCGTCCCCGACCAGATCTCCGTCGTCGGCTTCGACGACAGCCACCTCGCACGCCTGTCCCACATCAACCTCACGACCGTCGGCCAGGACATCCCCCGGATCGCCGAATCGGCTGTCGGACAGGCGATCGAACGCATGGCAGGCACGCGAGGGCCCCGGCGTGACATCGTCATCCCGCCTCGGCTCATCGTCCGCGGAACCACCGCCCCACCACGGTGATGCCCCGGTCGACCACCGGACCGACCGCGCCACACAGGTAGCCGCCCGCGTTGCGGTCAGCCGGAGCAACGAGCGGGAAACGCGCTCTTGACATGACCCACGCCACATTGCAGCATAGGGCGCCTCAACCATTAGAACGTTCTAGTAGATGCCGATCTCGACCGCTTGGTCCTCGGGGAAGCACGTCTACCGGTGGCACCTGCGCCCGTGAACAGAGTCCGGTCGACACCCTGAATTGGCTCAACCACACCACTGGCGAACTCTGGCAGACGCTCAACGAGGAGAAGACCATGAGATCCGACCACTCCGTCCGCCTGCGGGTCGCGGCACTGGCACTCGGCGGTGTGCTGGCACTCGCCGCGTGCAGCGGCCCGTCGTCGGCAGGCACCTCCAACAGTGGTGCCGCCCAGCCGACAGGTGACAGCGGTGGCCTCCGGGTCGCCGTGGTGACGCACGGCAGTGCGGGTGACGCGTTCTGGAGCGTCGTGAAGAACGGTGCCGAAGCGGCGGGCGAGCGGCTGGGCGTCAAGGTCGACTACGCGTCCGACGGCGACCCCGGCGGCCAGTCCAGGCTGATCGACAACGCGGTGGCGCAGAAGGTCGGCGGCATCGTGGTGTCGATGGCCAATCCCCAGGCGCTGAAGACCTCGATCGAGAACGCGACCAAGGCAGGCATCCCGGTCATCACGATCAACTCCGGCGAGTCGTACAGCGCCGAGTTCGGCGCGCTCATGCACGTCGGGCAGAGCGAGGAGATCGCGGGCGAGGGAGCGGGCAAACGGCTGAAGGACGCGGGGAAGACCAAGCTGCTGTGCGTGATCCAGGAGGCGGGCAACGTCGGCCTGAACCAGCGCTGTGACGGCGCCAAGGCCGCCTTCGGCACCGTGCAGACGTTGCAGGTGGACATCAACAACCCGACCGACGTGCAATCGCGGATCAAGGGCGCGGTGCAGTCCGACACGTCGATCGACGCGGTGCTGGTGCTGAGCTCGCAGGTCGCGCCCGGCGCGGTGCGGGCGGTCAAGGACGCGGGTTCGAAGGCGCAGGTGGCCACGTTCGACCTGAACGCCGACGTGGTCGCCGCGATCAAGGCCGGTGACGTCCTGTTCGCGGTGGACCAGCAGCAGTACGAGCAGGGCTACCTGCCGATCGTGTTCCTCAAGTTGTACAAGGACAACGCCAACACGGTCGGCGGCGGCCACCCGGTGCTGACCGGACCGGGCTTCGTCGACAAGTCCAATGTGGACGTCATCGCGCCGTACGCCGAGAAGGGTACCCGCTGAGGGAACCGGTGTTGCCTCACAGCGCGGTGAGGCATTCGGCGACCGGGACCCACTGCCGCTCGAGGGGCACGACCAGGGGCGTCCCGGTCTCCGGGTCCGGCACGGCAGGTGCAGATCGGCGCACAGGTCGAGCACCTCGATCTGTGCGCCGATGTCGAAGTACGTCGTCGGCTCGTCCAGCGGCAGGATCGCGATCTCCTGCGCCGGCACCACCGCGAGCCACACGCGCTGCCGCCGGCAGCCGGGCCGACGTCCGGATCGGGCTCCGGTGTCCTTCTAGGTAAGGACAGGCTAACGTAGCCCGCCGTGGCCATGGTTGTGCAGCAGCACGGACGTCCTCCGGCGTCCGCATCAGGGGACGAGGCCCGCGGTCAACGCCGACGTCGACTGCTCGGCCTGATCTGGCTGGCGGTGTTGCTGCTGGTCGTGACGGCGGCCTCGCTGGCCGTCGGGGCTCGGGCGCTCGCGCCCGCCGAGGTCTGGCACGGGTTGTTCGGCGGCCCCAGCGCGGACCAGCGGCTCACCGAGATCACGCTCATCGTGCAGACCCTGCGAGTGCCCAGGACCGTCCTCGCGCTCGGCGCGGGGGTCGCGCTGGGCGTCGCGGGGGCGTTGATCCAGGGGCACACCCGCAACCCCATCGCCGACACCGGCCTGCTGGGCGTGAACTCGGGCGCCTCGTTCGCCGTGGTGCTGGCCGTCTACCTGTTCGGGTTCGAGAACCCGTTCCAGTACGTGTGGTTCGCCTTCGCAGGCGCCGCGGTCGCGGGTGTCGTCGTCTTCGGGCTCGCGAGCATCGGCCGGGGGGCCGGGAACCCGCTCACGCTCGCACTGGCCGGTCAGGGCGTCACCATCTTCCTCGCCTCGATGACCACCGCCGTCGCGCTCTCCGACAAGGCGTCGCTGGACGCGCTGCGGTTCTGGAACGCCGGGTCGGTGGCCGGTGTCGGCTTCGACGTCATCGGCGTGACCGGGGTGTTCGTCGTCGTGGGCCTGGTGCTGGCCCTGCTCAACCTGCCCACCATCAACCTGCTCAACCTCGGCGACGACGTCGCGCGCGGGCTGGGCGTGAACATCGCGCTGGGCCGGACCGTCGGCGTGGTCGCCATCACGCTGCTCGCCGGCGCGGCCACGGCGGCGTGCGGGCCGATCGCGTTCCTCGGGCTGATGGTCGCCCACCTCGCTCGGGCCCTCACCGGGCCCGACTACCGCTGGCTCGTGCCGTACTCCGGCCTGCTCGGCGCCCTCGTCCTGCTGTCCTGCGACATCGTGGGCCGACTCGTGGTGCGCCCCGGCGAACTGCAGGCGGGCCTCGTGGTCGCACTGGTCGGCGCACCGTTCTTCGCGGTGCTGGTCTGGCTCGGGAAGTTCAGGCAGACGTGACCGAGGCGGAGATGACCACCACCGAGGAGCGCGAGACCACGCCGCCCATGCACCCAGGGGTGCGGATCGGCACCTGGTCGTTCGTCTGGCGGCCGTGGGCCGTGCTCGTCACCGTGGTGATGGCGGCGTCGACGTTCCTGGTGCTCTGCCTGTCCATCGGCATCGGCGACTTCACCATCGCCCTGCCGCAGGTGGTCCGGACGATCTTCGGGCAAGGCGAGCGGGTCGACACGTTCGTCATCATGGACCTGCGCATGCCCCGCGCGCTGGTGGGCCTCATCGCGGGTGTCGCGCTCGGGATCTCGGGCGCGCTCACCCAGTCGGTCGCGCGCAACCCGCTGGCCAGCCCCGACGTCCTCGGGATCACCTCGGGCGCCGGCGTCGGCGCGGTGCTGGTGGTGACCACCTCGGGCGGGGCCGCCGCGGCGGGCATCCCGGTCGCGGCACTCGTCGGCGGGCTCGCGACGGGGCTGCTGGTGTACTTCCTGGCGTGGCGCCGGGGCATCGACGGGTTCCGGCTCATCCTCATCGGCGTCTCCGTCAGCGCCGTCATGCAGGCGGTCACGACGTGGCTGCTGGTCACGGCGGACATCCGCGACGTCGGCCGCGCTCAGGCGTGGCTCGTCGGCTCGCTGGACGCCCGGTCGTGGACCCAGGTCTGGACGACGCTCTGGGTCGCCACCGCGCTGGTGCTCGTCGTGCTGTGCGTCGCGTTCCACCTCGGGCCGATGCACTTCGGCGACGACGTGGCCGCGGGTCTCGGCGTCCGGTTCTCGCTGGTGCGGGCGGTCCTGCTGCTGTGCTCCGTGCTGCTGGCGGGTGTCGCGGTGAGCGCGGCGGGCCCGGTCCCGTTCGTCGCGCTGGTCGCGCCGCAGGTCACCATGCGGTTGTTGCGGTCGCCGACGCCGCCGCTGGTGGCGTCCGGGCTGTTCGGCGCACTGCTGCTGATGGGCTCCGACCTGATCGCGCGGACGGTGTTGCCGAACTCGCTGCCCGTCGGCATCGTGACCGCCGCGATCGGCGGACCGTTCCTGGTCTACCTGCTGGTGCGGGCGAACCTGAAGAGGGCCGCCTGAGGGTCGCCTAAGTAAGGTGAACCTATGACCGTTCTGCGCAGCGACACCTCCCGGCTGGAGGCCGACGGCATCACCGTCGGGTACGGCGACCGGGTCGTGCTCGACCACCTCGACGTCACCATCCCGCCAGGGGTGATCACCACCGTCATCGGGCCCAACGGCTGCGGGAAGTCGACCCTGCTGCGGGCGCTGGCGCGGCTGCTCAAGCCGAGGGCGGGCGTGGTGCTGCTGGACGGCCACGACATCGCCAAGCTCAAGACCAAGGACGTGGCCAAGCGGATGGGGCTGCTGCCGCAGACGCCGATCGCACCCGAGGGGCTCACCGTGGCCGACCTGGTCGCCCGTGGTCGGCACCCGCACCAGAGCTGGCTCCGGCAGTGGTCGTCCGACGACGCCGACGTCGTCGCGCGCGCGTTGGCCATGACCGGGGTCGCGGATCTGGCGCACCGCCCGGTCGACTCGCTGTCGGGCGGGCAGCGGCAGCGGGTGTGGATCTCGATGACGTTGGCGCAGGGCACCGACCTGCTGCTGCTGGACGAGCCGACGACCTACCTCGACCTCGCCCACGCGATCGACGTGATCGACCTGGTCGACGACCTGCACGAGGCGGGCTGCACCGTCGTCATGGTCCTGCACGACCTCAACCTGGCCGTGCGCTACAGCGACAACCTGATCGTCATGAAGTCGGGATCGATCGTGGCGCAAGGACCTCCCAGCGACGTGATCACCGCCGAACTGCTGCTCGACGCGTTCGGACTGCAAGCTCGGGTGATCGCCGACCCGGTCAGCGACCGGCCCCTGATCGTGCCCATCGGACGCACCCACGTGGTTGTCGAACAGTGACGAAGCACCCAGGTTAGGCTCTCCTAACCAGGTGCTAAGGTTCGCCTGTCCTAATTTCCCCCGCCGTGTGGGCAGTAGAACGAGGTGCCGAATGGGCTTCAACCGAGCGAGAATCGCCATCACCGGGAAGCGGTGGGCGTCGACGGCGGCCGCCGTGGTCGTCGGGGCGACGATGCTCGCCGCGTGCGGCACGGCGGAGCCCGCCGCGTCGACCGGCTCGAACCCCTCGGCGGCAGGCACGTTCCCGACCACGGTCGAGCACTTCTTCGGCTCCACGGAGATCAAGGAAGCCCCGAAGCGCGTCGTCTCGCTCGGCTACACCGACGACCAGGCCATGCTGGCGCTGGGCGTCAAGCCCGTCGGCATGGTCGACCAGTACCCCAACCCGGACGGCCAGAGCCCCGACATCAACACGCAGTGGCCGTGGGTCAAGGCCGCGTGGGGTGACACCAAGCCCGAGGTCGTCATGAAGAACGGCGACACCGAACCCAACTACGAGAAGATCGCCGAGCTGCGCCCCGACCTCATCGTCGCGGTCTACTCCGAGGTCGACCAGGCCTGGTACGACCGACTGTCGAAGATCGCCCCCGTGGTGGGCCGCACCAAGGCCGAGAAGGAGCCGTTCAGCGCCAAGTGGCAGGACAACGCGCTGCAGATCGCCAAGGCGCTCGGCCAGGAGGCGCAGGGCGCGAAGCTCATCAAGGGCATCGACGACAAGCTCGCCGCCGTCAAGAAGGACCACCCGGAGTACGCGACCAAGACCGCCGTGGCCACGTCCTGGTACAAGGACGCCGTCGCGCCCTTCACCACCACCGACGTCCGCGGCCAGCTGCTCACCGGCATGGGCTTCAAGGGCGCCACGGAGATCGACAAGATCGCGGACGGCAAGTTCTACACCCTGCTGTCCCCCGAGCGGATCGACCTGATCAACGTCGACCAGATCTTCGTCATCGGCGACACCGCGGACCAGACGTCGCTGAAGAACTTCCCGCTGTTCGCCAACCTCCCGGCGGTGCGCGACGGGAAGGTCTCGTACCTGCTCGACAGCGAGGGCCCCGCGGCAGGCGCCGCCATGTCCCAGGCCACCCTGCTGTCACTGCCGTACGCGATCGACGAGATCGTCAAGTCGGTCAAGTCGGTCAAGTGATCGGCTGATCACCCGATTTCCTGCTCGAACGTCCCGGAGAGGTCGTCTGCCGTGTCCTTGGAAGTCCCCGTGAAGACGTTGCGCACGGCGACCGGACGCGAGGCGACCCGCTGGGTGGTCGAGCACTGCCGCACCGCTCCCGGACTCACCGCCGCCACAGCGCTGGCGACGGTGGCCGGGGCGGCGCTGCAGGTCCTCCCGGTCTTCCTGCTCGGCGCCGTCGTGGACGGGGTCGTCGAAGGTCGGCCGAGGTCGATCCTGGTGACCATCGGTGTGGTGACGGTCGTGGCCGCGTTCCTCGGCGCGGCCGTCACCGCGTTCTCGACGTACCTCATCGGCCGCCTCGGCGCGGAGATGCTCGCGCGCCTGCGCGAGGGCGCCGTCCGCGCTGTGCTGGGGCTGCCCAGCACACGGGTGGAACAGGTCGGGCGAGGTGACGTGCTCTCCCGCGTCGGAGACGACGTAGCCGTTGTCTCCAAAGGGTTCCGGACGGCCATCCCGACGATCTTCTCGTCGAGTGTGCTCGTCGTCATCGCCACGATCGGCATGTTCGGCATCGACTGGCGGCTGGGCCTCGCCGGCGCCTGCGCGCTGCCCGCGTACGTGCTGGCGCTGCGCTGGTACCTGCCGCGGTCCGCGTCGCTCTACCGGGCGCAGCGCGAGGCACAGGCCGATCGCGCACAGGCGTTCATCAGCGGGCTCGACGGGATCTCCACGGTCCGGGCGTACCGGCTGGAGAAGTCCTTCCAGGACAAGGTGACCACCGAGTCGTGGCGGGTCCGCGACCTCGGCGTCGAGGTGTTCCGGTTCTTCGGCCGGTTCGTCGGCCGGGAGAACCGCGCCGAGTTCATCGGGCTGTCACTGATCATCGTCGTCGGCTACTTCCTGGTGCGGGGCGACCTGTCCACGCTGGGCCAGGTCTCCGTGGCCGCACTGCTGTTCCACCGGCTGTTCAACCCGTTGGGCGCCATCATGTTCACCTTCGACGAGGCGCAGAAGTCGGGCGCGAGCCTGACGCGGCTGGTCGGGGTGCTCACGGAATCCGACGGCGACCGGCTGGTGCGCAGCGCCGCCGTCGCCGACGTGGACGCCCGGCCGCTGGCGGTGTCGGTGCGCGGACTTTCCTTCCGGTACCCCGAATCCGAGCAGGACGTGCTGAGCGACATCGACCTGGAAGTCCCCGCGGGCACCTCGCTGGCGCTCGTCGGCGCCACCGGCGCGGGCAAGACCACGCTGGCCGCGCTCGTCGCGGGAATCGGCACGCCGCTGACCGGGTACGTGCGCATCGGGTCCACCAACCTCGCCGAACTGGACGAGGCGGGCGCCCGCGCGCTGGTCAGCATCCTCACCCAGGAAGCCCACGTGTTCGCCGGCCCGCTCGCCGACGACCTGCGGCTCGCCGCGCCCGACGCGAGCGACGCCGAACTGGTCGAGGCGTTGCGCACGGTCGGCGCCGACGCCTGGGTCGAGGCACTGCCCGAAGGGCTGCACACCGTTGTGGGCGAAGGCGGTGAGCGGTTGGACGTCACCAAGGTCGCCCAGATCGCCTTGGCCCGCCTCGTGCTCGGACGTTCGCCGGTCGTCGTGCTCGACGAGTCGACCGCGGAAGCGGGCAGCCAGGGCGCCGCCCAGCTGGAGCGGGCCGCGCTGGCCGCGTGCCGCGGGCGCACCACGCTGCTGGTCGCACACCGGTTGACCCAGGCCATCGCGGCGGACCGCGTGGCCGTGCTGGACGCCGGACGTGTTGTGGAGCAAGGAACTCACGAGGAACTGGTCGCGCGTGACGGACGTTACGCCCGCCTTTGGGCCGCATGGCGATCAGGCAGCTAGCCAGAGCCAATAGTTAAGTTAGGCTCGCCTTATTCCTATCCCGAAGGGACGGCTGGGTCTGCGATGGAACTGGTGGCCGATCGTGACGTGCTGCTCTCGACGACGCGCCTGGACGGCGTGCGGCGCCGCGTGGGCGAGTACCCGAGGCGGACCATCGCCGTCGCGAGCGCGATCGCGCTGGCGCACTGGGCGGCGGACGGCGACGGGATCGACGTCGACGACCTGGACCTGACCCCGGCCACCCTCTTCGGCGACGTGCTCGCGGCGGTCGACAAGTGGGACGGCGCCGGCGCCGCCGCGCGGTGGAACGTCACCGAGCACGCGGACGGGGTGACCATCACGGCCCCCGGAGGGGTCTCGCCGGTCGAGGCCCAGCGCGTGCTGGACGACCTGGCCGACTTCCCGAACCGGACCCTCGGCACCCTCAGCTCCCAGACCGCGCGGGAGCGGCTGGAAGTCCTGGCAGGCTGGAACGACAACGACTTCCCACGGGTGCGGCCCGGCATCGTGGAGATGTTCCGCGAGCAGGCGCGGCTGCGCCCGGACGCCGTCGCGATCGTCGACGGCGAGCGGGCGTTCACCTACGGCGAGGCCGCCGCGCGCTCGAACCAGTTGGCGCAACACCTGATCGCGCGTGGACTCGGCGTCGAACAGGTCGTGGGCATCTCGCTGGACCGGTCGGCCGAGATGGTGGTCGGTCTGCTCGCGGTGCTCCAGACCGGCGGCGCGTTCGTGCCGCTCGACCCGCACTGGCCCGCCGCGCGCCGGTCGGTCGTGATCTCCGACGCGAAGGCCGTGCTGCAGCTCAACTCCACCGGCGAGTGGTCGGACGGTGAGCCGGAGGCCGTGCGGATCGACCTCGGTGACTGGGATTTCGCGCAGTACCCCACCGAACCCACTGACGTCGTGAACGCCGGCGCCGCGCTGGCCTACGTGATGTTCACGTCGGGCTCGACCGGCCGCCCCAAGGGCGCCATGATCCGGCACGAGGCGATCAGCGAACGCCTGCAGTGGCAGGTGGACCAGATCCTCCACTTCGGACCCGACGACGCCTCGCTGTTCAAGGCGCCGCTGTCGTTCGACATCTCCATCAACGAGATCTTCCTGCCGCTGGTCTGCGGCGGCCGCGTGGTCGTCGTGCGGTCCGGCGGCGAGCGGGACCCGCACCACCTGCTCGGCACGATCGCCGCGCAGCGCGTCACGTTCGTGTACCTGGTGTCCTCGATGCTCGACGTGCTGCTGGACATGGCCGGGAGCAGCGGACAACTAGACAGCCTGCGGCACGTGTGGTGCGGCGGCGAAGTCCTGACCCCCGAGCTGTACGAGCGGTTCCGCACGCAGCTCGACATCCCGATGTACCACGGTTACGGCCCGGCCGAGGCCACGATCGGCGTCTCGCACGTCATCTACCGCGGTGAGGCCGAGCGGCTGTCGACGTCGATCGGCAAGGCCAACCCCAACACCGACCTGTACGTGCTCGACGAGGAACTGCGGCCGGTCCCGGTCGGTGTCGGCGGCGAGCTGTACATCGGCGGTTTCCTGCTGGGGCGCGGGTACGTCAACGCGCCCGGCCTGACGGCGGCGCGGTTCGTGGCGAACCCGTTCAAGGCGGACGGTTCCCGGCTCTACCGGACGGGCGACCTCGCGCGGTTCGCCCCCGACGGGTCGCTGGACTTCCTGGGCCGAGCGGACAACCAGGTCAAGGTCCGCGGCATGCGGCTGGAACTGGAGGACGTCGAGGTCGCACTCGCCGAGCACCCGGCGGTCCGCCACACCTGCGTGATCGCCAAGAAGAACTCCGCGGGCGGCACGTACCTGGTCGGCTACGTGATCCCCGCCGCGGGCAGCGAGGACCTGCGTGCGGACGCGGTCAAGGAGTGGGCCGCCGAGCACCTGGTCGAGTACATGGTGCCCGCGCACATCGTCGTGCTGCCCGAGTTCCCCCTCACCGCCAACGGCAAGCTCGACCGCCGCGCGCTGCCGGAGCCGAAAGTCGAGACGGGCCCGATCGCCGCGCCCTCCACCGACGACGAGCGCGCGGTCTGCGCGGCCGTCGCCGCGGTGCTGCGGGTCGAGCAGGTCGGTGTCGACCAGGACTTCTTCGCACTGGGCGGGGACAGCATCCTGGCGATCTCGTTGCTCAGCGCGCTGCGGGCCGAGGGCCTGTTCGTCACGGCCTCCCAGATCTTCCGCGACAGCACACCGCGTGCACTGGCGGCGGTGGCGAGCCGTGATGGCGGCGCGACCGCCGACCACGACGACGTGGCGACCGGTGCCGTGGCGGGACTGCCGATCGTGCAGTGGCTCGGGGAGACCACGGGGTCGATCGACGGCTTCGTGCAGTCGGTGGTCCTCAACACCCCGGCCGAGCTGACCGCCGAGGCGCTCACCGAGATCCTGACAGCCGTGGTCGAACGCCACGACATGTTGCGCGCCAAGCTGGTGCGGGGATCCCGCTGGGGTTTCGAGATCCCCGAACCGGCTCCAGTCGCGCTGTGGGACGAGAACGATGGGCCGCTCGACGAGTGCGTCGCACAGGCGACGGCGGCGCTGGACCCGGACGCGGGCGTCATGCTGCGGGCGGTCTGGCGCAAGCAGGCGCGGCAGGTCGTGCTCGTGGCGCACCACGTGGTGATCGACGGCGTCTCGTGGCGCATCCTGTTCGACGACCTCGCGCAGGCGTGGCAGCAGATCGTCTCGGGTGTCCCGGTCGAGCTGCGCCCAGTCGGCACGTCGTTCCGGCGCTGGACGCAACTGCTGGAGGAGGCGGCCGACGCCGCGGATCCCGCCTACTTCCACCGCGCGCTGCCGGACACCGACCAGCTCATCGGCAGGCGTGCCCTCACCGAAGCCGACACCGTCGCCCGTGAGCGGACCCGCACCGTCACGGTCGGGCCCGAGGCCACGGCCGCGCTGTTGAGCGACGTGCCCGCGCTGTTCCACGCCAAGGTCAACGACGTGCTGCTCACCGCGCTCGCCGTCGCGCTCGCGCGCTGGCGCCGCGACCACGGGCAGGAGCAGACGTTCGCGCACATCGAACTGGAAGGCCATGGCCGCGAAGGCCGGTTCGTGTCCGAAGCCGTCGGCATCGAGCCCGAGCTGTCGCGCACGGTCGGGTGGTTCACCACCCTGTTCCCGGTGACCGTCGATCCAGGTTCGGTGTCCGACCTGAGGGCCGCGCTCAAGGCGGTCAAGGAAGACCTCGCGCGGGTGCCGAGCAACGGTGTGTCGTACGGCGCGCTGAAGTACCTGGCGCGCAAGGAGTTCGACGCGCCCGCGCCGCAGGTGCTGTTCAACTACCTCGGCCGCTTCGGCGCCTCCGGGCACGGGGACTGGCAGCTGGGCGAGAACGCGGGCCAGCTCGGCGAGAAGCGCGACCCGGCCATGCGCCTGCCGCGCGCGCTGGAGTTCAACGCCAGCGCGGAACCCGGCCGTGGTGGAGAGCTGGAACTGGTCACCGTCATCTCGTGGCCCGAAGGCGTGTTCACCGACGACGACACGGCGAAGATCGGCGACCACTTCCGCACCGCGCTGGAAGGCCTGGCCGGACTGGATCCGAGTATTTGGGCGAACGGTGGCCACTCCCCCAGTGACTTCGACCTGGTGCAGCTCACCCAGTCCGATGTGGACGCACTCGACGGGCCCGCGCTGCGCGACGTCCTGCCGCTGACCCCGTTGCAGGAAGGCCTGTACTTCCACTCGATCTTCGACGACGACTCATCGCACCGCTACGTCGAGCAGCAGCTGCTGACGCTGTCCGGCGACGTCGACCCCGACCGGCTCGAAGCCGCGGCGACCAGGGTGCTCGCGCTCTTCCCGAACCTGGCCGCCCGGTTCGTGGGCCTGGCCGACGGACGAGTGGTGTCGGTGCTGGAGAACGGGGTGCGGCCCGCGTTCTCCACGATGGACCGTGCGGGCATCACCGACGACGAGATCCGCGAGTTCGCCGAGCAGGACCGCCGCGCCGGGTTCGACCTGAG
>JBDSAJ010000703.1:0-5079 GCA_039922235.1 Umezawaea sp. | reverse complement strand
CCGGCGACCCGTTCGGCAGCAGCAAGTGGCTCAGCGCCAGGCGCACGATCGTCTCCGCCGCCCGTCGCACCCGCTCGGCGGGCAGGTCCGGCCACTGGCGCGTCAGGTGCTTCGCCACCACGTCGGTCGCCGGGAGCAGCACCGGCAGGCCCTTGGTCGTGAGGAACGGCAGCAGGTCCTCGGCGTCCGCGCCCGTCACCACCGACGTCACGAGCCGGTCCCGCGCGGCCTGCTCCAGCATGAACGCGAGCGCGTTCCGCATCCCGTCGAACGGGTGCGCCGCCTCGACCAGCCGCTGCTCGATGCCCGTCAGGTAC
This sequence comes from Umezawaea sp., assembly GCA_039922235.1. Classification (GTDB taxonomy): domain Bacteria; phylum Actinomycetota; class Actinomycetes; order Mycobacteriales; family Pseudonocardiaceae; genus Umezawaea. Next base: position 4,762 of record JBDSAJ010000703.1, on the reverse strand, counting down.
TCGGCCGTCCGCTGGAGCGCCACGGCCTGCACGAGCCCCTCCTTGTTGCGGAACTCGTTGTAGACCGTCTGCCTGCTCACCCCGACCCGGCTCGCCACGTCGGCCATCCGCAGGCCGGAGAAGCCGTTCTCCGCCAACTCCTCCGCCGCGACGGCGAGGAGGTTCTCGCGCAGGGGACGTTCGGTGGTTCGGCTCACGCCGTTGAGCCTGGCACATCCAGGCACGCGTCCCATCACCCGGACGTGGGACTGCCTTCGGCCTCCCGACGTAGGGTGAGCCAGTGCCGCTGACCGTGGGATTCGACCTGGACATGACCCTCATCGACCCCCGGCCCGGCATGGCCGCGGTGATGGACGCGGTCGCCGCGGAGACCGGCTACCCGCTCGACGGCGAGGACTTCGCGGCCCACCTCGGCCCGCCGCTGGACATGGTCTACCGCGAGCGCGGCGTCCCGGAGGAGGAGATCCCGCGCCTGGTCGACCTCTTCCGCGCGCTGTACCCCGACGTCGTGATCCCGTCCACGGTCGCGCTGCCCGGCGCTGCGCAATCGCTTGCGGCCGTGCGTGAACTGGGTGGTGCCGTGGTCGTCGTCACCGGCAAGTACCGGCAGAACGCGGCACTGCACCTGGCGGCGTTCGGCTGGGAGGTGGACCACCTGGTCGGCGGCGTCTGGTCGACGGGGAAGGCGGAAGCGCTGCTCCTGCACGGTGCCGTGGTCTACGTGGGCGACCACGTCGGCGACGTGCGCGGGGCGAAGGCGGCGGGCGCGGAGGCCGTCGGGGTGACGACCGGACCGTGCGACGCGGCCGAACTGGCCGCCGAAGGCGCCTCCGTCGTGCTGCCCGACCTGACCGGGTTCCCGGCGTGGCTGCGGGCCAACGCCGAGCGGCTCAGCGCCGTTTCGCTCGGGAGTTCCGCACCGCGCTGACCACGCCGAGGCCCAACCCGATCGGGGTCAGCAGCCACGCGGCCATGTTCAGCCAGACGGGGAGGTTGGACTTGCCCGCGGCGAACAGCGCGAACACGACGACGATCGCCACCAGGCCGAGCGCGAACAACCCCAGTGCCAGCGGCATCAGCTTCCCAGCGGTCATGGGCCGAGAGCGTAGTCGCGCAATCGGAGGTGCCCGCGCGGCGGTCTTCTGGCTAGTCTGGGGGAACGCGTCCTGGGTACGCCCGGGGCGCTTCGTCATGTGAAAGCAAGGGAATGGTGAGGGCAGTGCCGACCGGCAAGGTCAAGTGGTACGACACCGAGAAGGGCTTCGGCTTCGTCACCCAGGACGGTGGCGAGGACGTCTACGTGCGGAAGTCCGCGCTCCCTCCGGGCGTCGAGGGCTTGAAAGCCGGCCAACGCATCGAGTTCGGCATGGCCGAGGGCCGTCGCGGGCCGCAGGCCCTGTCGGTCCGGCTCGTCGACCCCGCGCCTTCGGTGGCCGAAGCACGCAGACGGCCTGCCGAGGAGCTGCACGGGCTCGTCGAGGACATGATCAAGCTGCTGGAGACGAAGATCCAGCCGGACCTGCGGCGCGACCGGTACCCGGACCGGAAGACCACCAAGCTGGTGGCCGAAGTCGTCCGCGCGGTGGCACGGGAACTCGACCCCTAACGCGCAGCGTTGGGGTCTCTACGTGTTCCCCACCCCGCGAGTCGAACACTCAAGCACCCCGTGTCGAACACTCAGACACCCCGAATGAAACATTCGGGGTGTCTGAGTGAGGGTTTCGAGGTGTCCGCAGTGAGGGACACCGAGCACTAGCGGCGGTCGTCGACCGAGAGCACCCACGTGCCGCGTGCGACGAACTGGATCTGGCCGGTCTCGTCGACCTGGACGCGCTTGCCGAACTGCTGCACCTCGACGCTCTCCAACTGGTCGTTGGGCTCCGGCAGTTCCAGCGTGTACGCGTACTGCGGGTCGGCGTTGGTGAAGACCTTGCTGCGCAGCGGTTCCTGCTCCTCACCCGCCGCGTTGCGGTAGGTGAACTTCACCGACCACGCGGAATCGGCGACGGAACCGGGGACCGAGATCTGCACCGGATAGCCCGGCCGCACGCGCAGCACGCCCGCCGCGCGGGTGTCGATCGCGCAGTTCTCCGACTCGATGTCGCAGTACTGGGTCGGGTGGACGTTGATCGTCTTGCCGGAGGAGTAGAACGTCACTTCCGGCAGCGGGGGTGCCCCGCACCCGGCAGCCAGCAGGGCGGTACCGGCCAGCACAGTCAGAACTCGGCGCACGTCGGGCGACTTTACGCAGGGTCAGCCGATGGGCTTGGTCGGGTGCACCGCGTTCGGGTGTTCCGGGCGGTCGCCGCCGAGTCCGGGGATCAGGGACGTGCCGCGCTGGCACAGCACGGTCTGGGTCAGACCGACGGCGAGCAGCACCGACAGGACCGCGAAGCCGATCCAGTAGGTCGCGGGCAGCAGGACGCCGAGCGCGCCGCCGAAGACCCACGTGAGCTGCAGGATCGTCTCGGACCGGCCGAACGCGGACGCGCGCGACTCCTCCGGCAGGTCGTCCTGGATCACCGCGTCCAGGCTGATCTTCGCCAGGCCGCTGGAGGTCGCGCCGACCAGGCCGACGATGGCCGCGGTGGCCAGGCCGGGCAGCACGGCGGCCAGCACCGCGACAGTCAGCGCGGCGCTGAGGCAGGCGATGACGACCTGGTCCGGGTTGCCGAAGTGCAGGCGGGCGCCAACGGCGTTGCCCAGGAAGCTGCCGATGCCCGCGGCCGCCGCGATGACGCCCAGCAGCAGGAGCTGCTTGCCCGCGTCACCCTCGGTCTGGGCTCGCACGACGAACGCGGCGAACAGCGTGAGGAAGCCGGTCAGCATCCGGATGGTCCCGTTGCCCCACAGCGACACCACGACGTGGCGGCCCAGCGGCTGGCGCTGCGCCTTCTTCGTCCTGGTGCCCAGCGACGTCGGCACCTCGCCCTCGGTCACCTCGACCCACGCCGGGATGCGCAGGCACAGCCAGCCGTTGGCCAGGCACAGGACGGCGGTGAACCACAGCGCGCCCGGCGAGTCGAAGAGCTGGGCGAAGCCCGCCGCGACCGCGCCGAACACACCACCCGCGGCCAGGCCGAACACGGTCATCCGGGCGTTCGTCTTGGAGAGCGTGATGTCCGGTGGCAGCACCCTCGGGGTGATCGCGGACTTGAGCACGGTGAACGACTTGGACAGCACCATGCTGCCCAGCGCCGCCGGGTACAGGCCCCAGTCGTCGAAGTGCAGGGCCATGATGATCGACAGGAACACCCGCAGCACGCACGCCGCGGCCAGCGCGATGCGCCTGCCGCGCTGGATGCGGTCCAGCGCGGGCCCGATCACCGGGGCGATCAGCGCGAACGGCGCCACGGTGATCAGCAGGTAGAGCGCGACCTTGCCCTGGCTCTCGCCGGTCGCCGCGGAGAAGAACAGGGTGTTCGCCAGCGCCACGGCCATCGCGGCGTCGGCGGCGTAGTTGAGCATCACCGCGTACGTCAGCGCGGTCAGCCCGGACTTCTCCGCGCCGTCGGCGTGCGCGGCCTTGCGGAACGTCGACACGGCCCGCTGGCTGAGCTGCTTGCCGCGGAACATCGCGACCCTGGTCACGGTCAGCTTCTTCGGCAGCGTCGGCTCGGTCGCCTGCTCCGCGAGGGGCTTCCCGTCCCGCTGCGGGCTCGGCCTCGGGGGCTCGCCGGTCGGGTAGGGCCTGGTCGGGCGCGGGCGGGACGGCCGCTCGAAGTCGAACCGGGCCTCGGCGGTCGGCCTGGTCCTCTCCCTCGGCTGGTAGTCGTCCTCGTCCCACGGGTAGCGCGGCGGCGGTTCCTGGCGCGGTGGCGGCTGCCGCCGAGGAGGAGGCGCCGGGGCTTGCCGTGGCGGTGGGTTCGGCGGCCACTGGGTGACGCCTTGTGCCTGCTCAGGTCCGCGGCGTGACTTGCGCCCGCTGTTCCAGCCGCGCCGCGCACGAGGTGTGCCGTGCGGATCGTCCGAACCGGAGCGCTTCACGACACAATCCTGCCTCACGCGAGCGCGTGATGTGCGCGAACGGGCGTTCGGCCCGCCCGAATCACCCGCCCGAATCGTCCTCTCCGGGTCACTCGACGAACTTGACCCGGAACACGCTCGGCCAGTTCTTGCCGGTCACCATGAACTCGTCGGTGCCCGGCACCGCCGCGATCCCGTTCAACACGTCGGCCTTCGGCACGCCCGCGGGTCGCAGGGGACCGGCGTCGACGGTGGCGGTGACCTTGCCGGACGCGAGGTCGATCCGGACGATCTGGTCGGTCTGCCACACGTTCGCCCACAGGGTGCCGTTCACGCACTCCAGCTCGTTGATGAGCTGGAGCGGCCGGCCGTCCCTGGTCACGTCGACCGAGCCGGTCTCGGCGAACGTCGTGGGGTCGCGGAAGGTCAGCTTGGGCGTGCCGTCGCTCATGACGAGCCGCTTGTCGTCGAGGCAGAGGCCCCAGCCCTCGCCGGTGTAGGTGACCCGTTTCACCTCGGCGAGTGAAGCTCGGTCGCGTTGGATCGCGATCCCGTCCTGCCAGGTGATCTGCCAGATGCGGTCGCCGACGATCGTGATGCCCTCGCCGAACAGCGGTCCCGGCAGGTCGACCTGCTGCCGCACGGCCCCGCTCGCGGGGTCGATCCGCCGCATCGAGGACTCGCCCTCCAGGCCCGTGCCCTCGTAGAGGACGCCGTCCTTGAGCTCCAGGCCCTGCGTGAACGCACCGGGGTCGTGCGGGATCGTGGCCAGCACCTGCACCTTCGAGGGCCCGCC
>JBDSAJ010000702.1:0-2608 GCA_039922235.1 Umezawaea sp. | reverse complement strand
CCTGGTGGTGATCTCCGGCATCGGCATCAACGTGCTCCCGAAGGCGATCGCCAGGATCTGGCGCCACCCTGAACTGCTGCCGCGGCTGGGTGACCTGCGGTGGCTGGTCAGGGTGTTGAAGACGCCGCTCCGGGCGGTGTTGATCCTCGTCACGGTGCTGGCGATCGTCGGTGCGGGCATCGTCGCGATGCCCCCGCCGACCGGTCTGGAACCGGGGGAGATCGTCGTGATGACCGCGTTCGGGGAAGGCCCTGCCGACCCCAGGAACGTGCTGTTCCGCCAGTGGAGCCAGTCGCACCCGGACAACCCCGTGAGGGTCATCGCCGTTCCGGGGGAACCGGACTCGCAGAACGAGCGGATGGTGAACGACGCCAAGCCCGGCGGCAAGCGCGAGGCCGACGTCTACGTCCTCGACCTCGTCTGGATGCCGCAGTTCGTCGACAACGGCTACGTCCGGGACCTCGGCAGGAGGGCGAGCCTCCCCGAGGCCGACAGCGGGGACTTCATCCCCAGCGTCCTGGAGACCTGCACGCGGAACGAGAAGCTGTGGGGCCTGCCGTTCAACACCGACGCGGGATTGATCTACTACCGCACCGACGTCCCTGGTGTCGCCAAACCGGAGGAGTGGGACGACTACTTCGGGCAGTCCGCCAAGGCGACGGCCTCCGCTGTGAAAGCGGGGCCGTACGGGATCAAGGCGGCGAACGCGGCGCAGCTCGCCGACGAGGAGGTCCTCACCGTCACCGCGCTGGAGGCCATCTGGGCGGCGGGCGGCAAGATGGTGACCGAGAGCGGGGACCTGACGCTGAACGAGGACGAGAACGCGGTCTACCTGAGCGCGGAGGACCTGAAGGGCATCGAGAACCTCGCGATCGCCTCGAAGGACGCCGACGTCGTGCTCACCGAGAACGACACCGCCGCGAAGTCCGCCGAGAACGGGGCGGTCGCCTCCTTCCAGGCGGGAGCGACGCTGTTCATGCGGAACTGGCCGGTGGCGACGGACACCCTGCGCAAGGGCGTCGAGTACAACGTGACCACCTCGCTGACGCCGACCGTGCTCGGCGGGCAGAACCTCGCGATCTCGGCCAAGTCGGACGAGGACGCCAAGCCCCGCGCCGCGCGGGCGCTGGTGGACTTCCTCACCAGCCGGTCGAGCCAGCTCATCCTGTCCGACATGGGGTCACTGGCGCCGACCCGGCAGTCGACCTACCGCGACGGCAAGCGGGTCGACGGCCCGGTGCTGCAGACCGCGGTGAACCGGGCGTGGCAACGGCCGAAGACGCCCCACTACCCGCACTTCAGCCGGGTGTTCCGCACCGGGATCGCCCGTGCGCTCAACAACGGCGGGAAGGTGGAGCCGAGCTTCGGCCGGGACCTGTACGAGGCCTGGCACGGCCGCTGATCACTCCCACGTGAGGCAGAACGTGTGCCCTGCGGGATCGGTGAAGACGTGGAAGCCCTCACCGCTCGCGTCCAGCCGCTTCCCGCCCAGTTCGGTGATCCGGCGGGTGGCCTCGTCCAGCTCGTCGTGCGGTATCCGCAGGTCGAGGTGGAACTGCTGGGACCCCTTCGGGTCCGGGAAGGTCGGCGGTTCGTGCTCAGGGGAGAGTTGGAACGCGAACCGCCTGCCCTCGTCGTCGACCACCACGGACCAGTCCTCGTCGTCGTGGGTGATCTTCCCGCCGATCAGTTCGACGTAGAAGGCCGCGAGCGACCGCGGGTCACGGGTGTCGACCACTACCGACCTCACTCGTCCGATCATGCGGTCGGTGTACCCCGGATCAGGCCTTGGCATGCTCCCGCAGCGCGGACAGCGCCTTGTCGGCGTGGTTGTCCATGCTGAACTCCGACTTGACCACCTCGAGCACCCGGCTGTCGGTCCCGATCACGAACGTGTGCCGCTTGACCGGCAGCGGGCCGAAGCGGCGCTTCACGCCGAAGGTCTCCGCGACCTCCCCGTCCGCGTCGGACAGCAGCGGGTAGTCGAAGGAGTTGAGGTCGGAGAACTCCTTCTGCCGGGCCACGGAGTCGGTGCTGATGCCGACCCGCTGCGCGCCGACCTCGCGGAACTCCGCGGCCAGGTCGCGGAAGTGGCAGCTCTCCGCCGTGCAGCCGGTGGTCATCGCGGCTGGGTAGAAGAACAGCACGATCGGCCCGTCCTCCAGCATGGTCGACAGCGTGCGCGGAGCGCCGTGCTGGTCGGGCAGGGTGAAGTCGGGGACGAGATCGCCGGGCTTCATGGAAAAGGTGTCCTTTCGCGGACGACAGGTGTCGTGGGGTGTTCGGCCGAGGGCCACCGTACGGTTTTCAGTAGGCTCGTGATCAGGGAGGTGGACGTGACAAGCATGTCCGACGTGGCACGCGCCGCAGGTGTGTCCGCCGCCACGGTGTCCCGTGCGCTGCGGGGCGAGCCCGGCGTGTCCGAGGCGACCCGGCGCTACGTCACCGAGGTGGCGAAGCGGATGCGGTACGCCATCGCCAGGGACGCCTCCAGCCTGGCGGGCGGGCGGCGGTTCGCCATCGCGGTGCTGACCGGCGACGTCGGCCGCGGCGACCTGCTGGCGGGCGCCGAGGGCGCGTTGCGGCAGGCGGGTTTCGACGTGCTGCT
>JBDSAJ010000701.1:0-2884 GCA_039922235.1 Umezawaea sp. | reverse complement strand
CACACCGCCGTCGCGAACGCCCGTCGCGACGGCCTGCATCAACTCTCGACCCGCCTGGTTCGCACCCACGGCACGATCGTGATCGAGAACCTCAACGTCGCCGGGATGCTCCGCAACCGGCGTCTCGCCCGGCACATCGCCGGCGTCGGCATGGGCGAACTGCGCCGCCAGATCGAGTACAAATCCGGTTGGGTCGGCGGTACCGTGCATGTCGCGGACCGCTGGTACCCGTCCTCCAAGACCTGTTCGGGCTGTGGCACGGTGAAAGCCAAGCTGGGCCTGTCCGACCGGGTGTTCCGCTGCGAGGAGTGCCCGCTGGTGCTCGATCGTGATCTCAACGCCGCCCGCACCCTCGCCGCACTCGTGGACGAGGTTGCGAGCGGCAGGTCCTCCCCGAGTTGCGGGGCGACCCGAAACGAGCCCGCTGGAAACCCACGTCAGACCCGCACCGTGCGGGCAGCGGGTACTGCCACGGGAAGACCCGGACCACGTTCGGGCCAACGCCGTCACCGCAAGGTTACGACTGCCTGAACAGAGCGAACTCATACTCGCTCACACTTCAGGTAACGGAGAAAGGTGGCATTGCCACTGTGGTCTTGGTCGTGCAGGGTCCGGGTGGCGCTTCCGCGCTCGCCTGCGCGGTGTCGGTGTGGCTCGAGGGGTGGGGGTCCGAGGTGGCCGTGGAGATCACCGCTCCGGACGGTGTCGTCACCGAGTTGGGGCGTGGCTGACCGTGCGATTACCCGGTGGTGCCCGGTCCCGTGCCGTGCTGGTGGGCACGAGCCTCGCGGCTGACCCCGACCTGTCCGAGTTACCCGAGGTGCGCGGTGACCTGGAGGACTTGGCCGCGGCCCTGACGGGCGGCGGGATCCGCTGCTCCGTGCTGGAGGACCGGACCGTGCGGGCGGTGGACGAGGAACTGGAGAGGGCCGCGTCGCAGGCCGAGGACCTGCTGCTGGTGCACTACGCGGGCCACGGCCTGCTGGACGCGCGGGGCAGGCTGTTCCTGGCGGCGCCGGACACCAGGCTCGAACTGCCGCGCTGGACCGCGCTGCCGTTCCGCGACGTGCGGGACGTGCTGCTGGACGCGCCCGCCCGTGAACGGGTGCTGGTGCTCGACTGCCGGTGGAACCCCGAGGCGCTGGCGGCGCTGGGTGACCCGCGGTCGGTGCTCACCGAGCAGTTGGGCATCGAGGGGGTGCCGACGCTCGTGACCACGTGCGGCTCGCCGCCCGTTTCGCTGACCCGGCTGCTGGTCCGAGCGCTGCACGCCGGTTCGGACGCCAGGTCGAGCACCGTCTACCGCGCTTTGCTGCGAGGGTCGGGCACGTCGAAGTTCCGGCTGGTCAAGAACTAGCCGCCTGATCGCTCAGCCGCTTCGCGATGGCGAGCACCTCGGGCAGGATCCGCGCGACGGCGTCCTTCGTGAGCCGTCCCTCCGGCCCGGACACCGAGACGGCGGACAGGGTCGGGGCCCCGACGAGCGGCACGGCGATGCAGCGCACGCCGAGTTCCTGCTCGCTCTCGTCCAGCGCGTACCCCTGCTCGGCGATCTGCGCGAGCGAGTCCAGCAGCTCCTGCGGGTCGGTGATCGTGTTCGGCGTGTACGCGGGCAGCCCGGTGCGCTCCAGCAGCGCCAGCACCTCGGCGCGCGGCAGCTGCGCCAGCATCGCCTTGCCGACGCCGGTGCCGTGCGGCAGCAGCCGTCGGCCGACCTCGGTGAACATCCGCATCGAGTGCTTCGACGGCACCTGCGCCACGTACACGACCTCGTCGCCGTCGAGCACGGCCAGGTTCGCCGTCTCCTCGACCTCGTCGACCAGTTCGGTCAGGTACGGCCTCGCCCACGTGCCGAACTGGCGGCCCGCGCTCTCGCCGAGGCGGATGAGCCGCGAGCCCAGGGTGTAGCGGCGGTTGCGGTTCTGCCGCACGTACCCCAGCGTGACAAGGGTGCGGATGAGGCGGTGGATGGTCGGCAGCGGCAGCCCGGTGGTGGCCGCCAGCTCGGACAGGCTCGCCTCGCCGCCCGCGTCGGCCAGCCGTTCCAGCAGGTCGAAGGCGCGTTGGAGGGATTGCACTCCGCCTGAGGACTCACGCGCCATGATCACTCCCGTAGTAGACCGGGTGGAGTCTAGTCATCGTTGCAGTTCCGCTATGCAAAAACTATAGTCCGCGAAGTAGAAAAGTCAGCCCTAGAAAAGAGGTGGACCTCCATGCCCGACATCCGCGTCCTAGGTGACAAGGTCGAACGGGACGAGGAGGTGCTCACCCCGGAGGCACTCGACTTCGTGGCGGGCCTGCACCGGGAGTTCGCCGCGACCCGCGACGGCCTGCTGAAGCGCCGCGCCGAACGCCGCACGCTGGACTTCCTGCCGGAGACGGCGGAGGTCCGCTCGGGGGACTGGCGGGTGGCCGAGGCACCGCCCGCGCTGACCGACCGGCGCGTCGAGATCACCGGGCCGACCGAGCGGAAGATGGCGATCAACGCCCTCAACTCGGGCGCCAAGGTCTGGCTCGCCGACCTGGAGGACGCGAACACCCCGCACTGGGACAACGTGGTCTCCGGCCAGGTCAACCTCTACGACGCCGCGCGCGGCACCATCGAGTTCACCTCGCCCGAGGGCAAGCACTACGCGCTCAAGGATCAGGACCGCCCGACCATCGTGGTCCGCCCACGCGGCTGGCACCTGGACGAGCGGCACCTGGAGATCGACGGCCGTCCCGCCGTGGGCGCGCTGGTCGACTTCGGCCTGCACTTCTTCCACAACGCGTCGCTCGGCAAGCCGTACTACTACCTGCCGAAGATGGAGAGCCACCTCGAAGCGCGGCTGTGGAACGACGTGTTCACCGCCGCCGAACGGCAGTTGGGGATCGCGCACGGCAC
>JBDSAJ010000700.1:0-3463 GCA_039922235.1 Umezawaea sp. | reverse complement strand
ACGCCGGTGCTGGACTTCATGCAGACCATGCCGACGTTCGTCTACCTCGCGCCGCTGACGCTGTTCTTCCTCATCGGCCCCGCGTCGGCGACGATCGCGACGCTGATCTACGCGGCCCCGCCCGCGATCCGGCTGACCGCCTACGGCATCCGCAACGTCCCCGGCGACACCGTGGAGGCCAGCGAGTCGCTCGGCGCCACCCGCGGGCAGACGTTGACGAAGGTCCTGCTGCCCACGGCGAAGCGCACGATCATCCTGGGCGTCAACCAGACCATGATGGCCGCGCTGGCCATGGTCACCATCGCCGCGCTCATCGACGCGCCCGGCCTGGGCAAGACCGTGATCAAGGCGCTGCAGACCCTCGACGTCGGCACCGCGTTCAACGCAGGCCTGGCGATCGTCGTGCTGGCGATCGTGCTCGACCGCGTCACCACGGCCGCGGGCACGCGGGTCGAACGCGCCCGGCAGAACCGGAACCCGTTGGCGGCCAGGATCCGCCAGGGCGGCCTGATCGGCGGGGGAGTGCTCACCCTGGTCGCGATCTGGCAGTCCTACACCTACGAGTGGGCCGCGGAGTTCCCGCCGGACGTGGAGATCGGCAGCTCGATCGCCAAGGGCGTCGCCACGGCGACCGACTGGGTGCAGAGCAACCTGTCCGGCATCACCAACGGGCTCAAGGACGTCGTGACGCTCGTGCTCGTCGAACCGTTGCAGTCGCTGCTGACCGGTTCCCCGTGGTGGCTCCTGTCCGCTGTGGTCATCGCGATCTCCGTGGTGCTGGGCGGCATCCGGGCCGCCATCGTCTCAGCGGTGTGCCTCGGCGTGCTGGTGGCGACCGGGCTGTGGCAGGACGCCATGGCGACGCTCGCGTCCACGCTGGTCGCGACCGCGGCCGTCATGGTGCTCGGCGTCGTCGTCGGCGTGTGGATGGGCCGCAGCTCCCACGCCGACCGGATCGTCCGGCCGGTGCTCGACGCGGCGCAGACCATGCCCGCCTTCGTCTACCTGGTGCCGTTCCTCGCGCTGTTCGCGGCGAGCCGGTTCACCGCCATCGTCGCGGCCGTCGTGTTCGCCGCCCCGGTAGCCATCAAGATCGTCGCCGACGGCATCCGCGCGGTGTCGCCGACGACCGTCGAGGCGGCGACGGCGTCGGGGTCGAGCACGTGGCAGACCATCACCAAGGTGCAGCTGCCGATGGCGAGGCAGGCACTGGTCCTCGCGACCAACCAGGGGCTCATCTACGTGCTGTCGATGGTCGTCGTCGGTGGACTGGTCGGTGCGGGCGCGCTCGGCTACGACGTGGTGGCAGGGTTCTCCCAGGGACAGCTCTACGGCAAGGGCCTCGCCGCCGGTCTGGCCATCGTCGTGCTCGGCGTCCTGCTGGACCGCCTGACGCGCGCCGCGGCGGCCCGATCCGGCCGCGCCTGACCCCTGACGTCGCACGACCCAGTGGACGCGCCACCTGCGAGGTGGCGGAACGAGGAGGTTCGATCACGTGGTTTTGAGCGGGAAGACCGGCACCCGTGGTGTGCGCGGCGCGAGCGTCGCGCTCGCCTGCGCACTCGCGCTGGCCGGATGCGGCGGCGCGAAGGTCGGTGACACCGGCAGTGCCCAGTCCGGGGCCACCGGCGACTGCGGGACCTTCAACATCGCGGTGAACCCGTGGGTGGGCTACGAGGCCAACGCCGCGGTGATCGCGGAGGTCGCCGAGAAGCAGCTCGGCTGCAAGGTGACCAAGAAGGACCTGAAGGAAGAGGTCGCCTGGCAGGGCTTCGGCACCGGCGAGGTCGACGCGGTGGTCGAGAACTGGGGCCACGACGACCTGAGGAAGAAGTACATCGAGGAGCAGAAGACCGCCGTGTCGGCGGGCTCGACCGGCGTCAAGGGACAGATCGGTTGGTACGTGCCGCCGTGGCTGGCGGAGAAGTACCCGGACATCACCGACTCGACCAACCTGAACAAGTACGCCGACCTGTTCAAGACGTCGGAGTCCGGTGACAAGGGGCAGCTCCTCGACGGCGACCCCTCGTTCGTCACCAACGACGAGGCGCTGGTGAAGAACCTGAACCTCAACTTCAAGGTCGTCTACGGCGGCAGCGAGACCGCGCTCATCCAGGCGTTCAAGCAGGCGGAGGAGAAGAAGACGCCGCTCATCGGCTACTTCTACTCGCCGCAGTGGCTGCTCTCGCAGGTCAAGCTGGTCAAGGTGAAGCTGCCCGCGTACACCGCGGGTTGTGACGCCGTGGCCGAGGCGATCGCGTGCGACTACCCGGACTACGACCTGGACAAGATCGTCAGCAAGAAGTTCGCCGACGCCAACGGGCCCGCGTTCCAGCTGGTGAAGAACTTCAAGTGGACGAACGACGACCAGAACCTGGTCGCGAAGTACATCGCCGAGGACAAGATGTCGGCTGACGCGGCGGCCAAGAAGTGGGTCGGCGACAACGCCGACAAGGTCAAGGCCTGGCTGCCCGCCGGGACCAAGTAGGAAGTTCACCTGAACCTTCACCGAGCGGCATCCGTATCCCCCCGTGGAGGTGGGGCTAGTGCGGACTCGGGTTTGGTGGGTGTTCGCGGTCGCGGTCCTGTACACGGTTCTGGCCGTCGGGACCGCGGCCGCACACGGTTCCGTGGTGGCGCCGGTCAGCCGCGCCGCTGCGTGCGGAGCCGACGGCGTGCAACCGCCCCCGGTGGCCTGCAAGGCGGCGCTGTCCGCCAGCGGCCCCAAGGCGTCCGCCGAGTGGGACAACATCCGGATCGCCAACGTGCGCGGCCGCGACCGCGAGGTCGTCCCGGACGGCAAGCTGTGCAGCGCGGGCCTGCGGGAGTACGCGGGCCTGGACCTCGCCCGCGCCGACTGGCCGACCAGCACCCTCGACACCTCCGCCGCCGCGCGGATCACCTACCGGGCCACGATCCCGCACAAGGGCACGTTCCGGCTGTACCTGAGCAAGGACGACTACCGCCCGGAAGCCGCGCTGCGCTGGGCGGACCTGGAGGAGCAGCCGTTCCTGACGGTCACCGACCCGCCGCTGGTGAAGGACTCCTACGTCCTCACCGGGAAGCTGCCGGAGGGCAAGACCGGCAGGCGGGTGCTGTACACGATCTGGCAGAACTCCGACACGCCGGACACCTACTACTCCTGCTCCGACGTGACCCTGGTCGCCAGGATCGCGGCCGCGGCCACCCCGCCCGCCGCCGCCAGCGATCCCGGCGCCCCGAAGCCGGGCGCCACGAACCCCGCCCTGGCGCAGGCCGCCGGGCAGCCGGAGATCGACCGGCTCGCGGCGGTCGCCTCGAACCGCGACGTCCTGATCCCGGCGGGGATAGCGGTGGTGGCCGCCCTGCTGATCGGTGCGGCCTTCTTCTGGCGGCGCCGCGCGTAGACGTTCTGGCGAGCCCGCACCGGCGGCACATCGACGTGCCGCCGGTGCGGGGTTTTAAAACCGCCTCGCTCCACTGT
>JBDSAJ010000699.1:0-3615 GCA_039922235.1 Umezawaea sp. | reverse complement strand
CACGCAGACCAGCGCGGCGACCACCCCCGAGCTGATCAGCCGGTCACCGAACTGCAGCCACCCGGTGGTGCGCACGAGTTCGTCGTCCAGCAGCCCGGTCGGTGCCGGGGTCTTCACCTCGATCACGTTGCCGAACAGGTCGGTGGTCACTTCACCCTCCAGCGGAGTCCTCGGACCAGCGTGGCCGTGCACGTCACGTCGCGGCCGTTGCGGTCGATCCCGCGCGCGCCTTCCGGGGCGCACGGCTGGCCCTTCTGCACGTCCCGCTGGACGTCGTCCGGTGGGGTCGTGGTCGTCGGGTCGACCGGGACGGACGTGGGCGCGGTGCTCTCCGCAGGTCGCGGGGCCGTGCTCGTGGCGGTCGTGGTGGGCACAGCCGTGGACGAGGCGCTCGGGGCCTGGCTCGGCTGGCAGCCGCTCGCCCACAGGCCGCGGTGGTTCGCGCGGGCGCCGGACTCGGCCCCGAGCAGTTCCGCACCGACGTCGGTGCCCGCCAGCGCCGCTCCGGCGGCGAGCGCGGTCAGCGCGAAGTCCTGCTCTCCCGGCAACCGCACGCGCACGGGAAGGCGACTGTCCGGTGTGCGTCCACGAGCACTCATGACCAGCCGAACCTCCTTGCCCACCAGCGCATCGCGGGCGAAGTCCAGTGATTCGGCCTGCCAGCAGGGGGCCGCGGAGCGGATGTCGACCACCCGAGCCCGGATGGGATCACCGCTGGCGGTGTCGATCCCGTCGAACTGGTCCACGGCGAACACGGTCCGCACCGCGACCACCCGGTCGACCTGGTCCGCCTGGTCGGCCGGGCCGACCGACGTCGACGTGGTGGCCGGCTTCGACGTGGTGATCACGGGAAAGCGCGCGGCGACGGCGGGCGCGGGCGAAGCGTGACCGCCACCGGTCACCACGAGCCCCGTCCCGGCCAGACTGACCAGTGCGCTCGCGGAGACGACGACCAGCCGCCGCTTCTGCGTCCCGTGCCACCAGAACCTGCGCAGGACTCCAGGCTCGTTCGCATATCCCACTCGTGTTCCCCGGCAATTCACTGTGAGGCGGCGCAACGATCGGGCCGCGTTTTCCGATCGGATCAGTGTGCACGCTGCGGCATTCCACGCGGGGCCCTGATTTCCTCAGAGGGCGGAGTTGATAGTCACAAGAAAAATCGAAGTTGATCTTGTCCATTTCGGACTTCGCGCACGTACTCGTGAACATCCACAGTTGACAATCGAACTATCCCTCGGTGGAAGGCGATCGCGCGAAGAATCCTCGAACCGCAGGCAATCATCTTCGAGAACTCGTGCGCGATTGTCGAGCGTTCGTCATCTTCCCCGAATGGACCAAACCATTCGACCACATCGGGTTCGCGGCGGCCCCACCCGATGGACGCGGCGGCGCGGACGACCGGGCCCCACGGCCCGTCGGAGTCCAACCGGTCCACCCGGAGGACCCCCGGTCGACCAGGTGGACCGCCGATGTAGAGATCAAATTGCGATCAACGGCCCTTGGTTTACCCGCCGAGTCGCCTAGGCTGGCTCGACCAGTCAGCGGCGACGGAGGTTCAGGCTGATGGCTCGGCGTTCGGACTCACCAGTGGTGATCCTCAGCGTGCTGCTCGTGCTGTCCCTCGTCGGGTGGACCGGCTTCGACTACCTGCGGGAACGGCTCGCCTCGTCGAGCTGCGACGAAGTCACCACCCTCAACGTGGCGGCCGCACCGGCCGTCGCGGCGGCCGTGGCAGGTGTCTTCGAGCAGGACAACTCCGCGTGCTACCGGGTCGAGGTCGTGGCCAGGGAGTCCGCCGAGGTCGTGGACACGCTCTCGGCGGCCCAGCCGGACGTGTGGATCCCGGAGTCGTCCTCGTGGTTGCAGCGCGCCCAGCAGCGGGGTGCGTGGAACCTGCCCGTCAGCGCCCCGTCGATCGCCTCCTCACCGGTCGTGCTGGGGCTGACCGAGACCGCCGCGCGCCAGTTCGGCTGGCCGGGGCGGGCACCCACCTGGGCCCAGGTGTTCAGCGGCGAGCCCGCGATCGGGTTCATCGACCCGGCCGTCGACCCGACCGGTCTGTCGGCGTTGATCGGCACGGGTGACCTGACCAAGTCCGCCGCCGATCCCGCGGCCTCCTACGCGCTGACGCTGCGCAAGCTCACCAAGCACACCGTCCAGAAGCCCTCCGAGCTGTTCGACCCCACCCGCCAGCTGGACGGCGTCGTGACCTCGGAGTCGACCTTGGCGAAGCACGGGCTGGTAGCGGCGTACGCCGATCCCCCGGTGCCGTCGCTGGACTTCCCGTACGTCGTCCTACCGGATTCCGATCAGGCCAAACGCGATGTGGCGCAACAGTTCCTCAGCCGCCTGCTCGACCCGTCCGCCGCCGGGCCGTTCGCCGAGGCGGGGCTTCGCGGCCCCGACGGCCGGGCGCTCGGGGACTCGGGCGCCGTGACGGTCCAGCCGGTGGCCCCGCCCGCCGATCCCGACCAGCTGCTCAACCAGTGGGCGGCCGTCAACCGCAGCGCCCGGATGCAGGTGCTGCTGGACGTGTCCGGTTCGATGGCCGCGGCCGTCCCTGGAACCGACGCCAACC
This sequence comes from Umezawaea sp., assembly GCA_039922235.1. Lineage (GTDB taxonomy): Bacteria > Actinomycetota > Actinomycetes > Mycobacteriales > Pseudonocardiaceae > Umezawaea. The sequence goes on along the minus strand of JBDSAJ010000699.1, from coordinate 1,037 downwards.
GGATGACGCTCACCCTTGAGGCCGCCGAGTTGGGCATCAAGCTGTTCAAGCAGAGCACGAAGATCGGCCTGTGGCGGTTCTCCACGAACCTCGACGGCCCGCTGGACTACAAGGAGCTCCTGCCGGTGCTCCCGGTGGGCGAGCAGCTGAACAACGGCGCGCTGGACAAGCTCCGACAGGTCAGGGCGATCGAGAACGGCTCCACCGGGCTGTACGACTCGGTGCTGGCCGCCTACACCTCGGCCCGGCAGAACTGGGAGCCGGGCCGGATCAACCTCGTGGTGGTGCTCACCGACGGCAAGAACGAGGATCCCGCGGGGATCACGCAGGACCAGCTGCTCGTCGAACTGGCCAAGCTGCAGGACCCGAAACGGCCGCTCCAGATCATCGGCATCGGCATCGGGCCGGACATCGACCCGGTCGAGCTGCGGACGATCTCCCAGGCCACCGGCGGCGACGCCTACACCACAACGGACCCGACCAAGATCGTCGATGTGTTCTACGCCGCGATGGGAAGGCTGCTGGAAACGTGACGACCACCGAGACCCGTGCCGACGCCCGGCAGATCACCCTGACCATGCCCCGGCCGGTCACCCTCGCGGCGATCGCGACCGCGACCGTGCCATTCCTGATCCACGCCTGGATGGCCTTGACCGGCTACTTCGGACACGACGACTTCCTGATCACCTACCAGGCGGCGCAGCACCGGCTGCCGGACTTCGGGTACTTGTTCCAGGACTACAACGGACACATCGCGCCGGGCGGGTTCCTGCTGGTGTGGTTGGTCACCGCCATCGCGCCGCTGAACTACGTGCTCGCCGTCCTCCCCCTGCTCGTGATGCAAGCGGCGGCATCGGTGCTGCTGTGGCGGGTGCTGGTGCGGACGTTCGGCTCTCGCTGGACGCTCCTGCTGCCGTTCGCGGTGTACACGTTCTGCCCGCTGATCCTCTTCCCCACCCTGTGGTGGGCCTACGGCATCCAGCTCATCCCGGTGCTGCTGGCCATGTTCGGCGCGATCGACGCGCACCTGACCTACC
>JBDSAJ010000698.1:0-10685 GCA_039922235.1 Umezawaea sp. | reverse complement strand
GGCCGAGCAGTCCGGGATGGGGAGGTCGACGTACTGGCGCTGGCCGCCGTCGCGCTGCGGGGCCACGACCATGCGGCGGGCGATGGCGGTGGCGACGGCGGAACCGTGCTCGCGCCGCACCAGGTGCAGGCAGGCGTCGATGCCGGACGCGGTGCCCGCGCTGGTGATGATGTTGCCGTCGTCCACGAACAGGACGTCGGGGTTGAGCCGGGCCCGCGGGAAGCGCTCGGTGAACTGCTTCTGCTCGCGCCAGTGCGTCGTGCAGTTCCGGTCGTCCAGCAGACCCGTTTCGCCGAGCAGGAACGCGCCGCTGCACACCGAGAGCAGGGTCGCGCCCGAGGCGGCCGCCTGGCGGAGCGCCTCCAGCACGGCGGGCGGGTACTCGTCGCGGATGGTGAACGCGGGGATGGCGACCAGGTCGGCGCCGACGAGCGCGTCCAGGCCGAGCGAAGGGGTGAGGCTGACGCCGACGTTCGTGCGCAGGGGTGCGCCGGGCTCCTCGCCGCACACCCGGAACTCGATCGGCGGCACGCCGTCGGAGGTCCGGTCGATGCCGAAGACCTCGCAGATGAGGCCGAACTCGAACGGCTCGACGTCGTCGATCAGGACGCACGCGACGGTGGTCAGCATGGTCACAGCATAGTTGGCAGGAATTTGATGCACAACGTCAGAGCTGCCACTGTTGGCGGGATGTTGTGCAGCGCAAACTTAGTGCCATGACAAGCGCACTGATCGTCCTCGTCGCACTGGCGCTGGTGGGCTACGGCCTGGAGCGCAACAAGAGCAGGCAGTCCGGGCCGCACCCGCGGCTGGCGGGCAGCAACGACGTCCAGGACCGCGACCTCGTCCGGATGAGCGCCGACCTGCGGGTCGCGCCCACCGCCCCGTCGACGGTCACCGCCCGGCACCGCCACGTGCCGCAGTTCCGGAGCGCCGGTGTCCGGGCCTGATCCGGTGAGCCGGGCCCGTTGACCACCGGGCCCGGCCGCCGTACTACTCCGCCGACGGGTCGGGCAGGCCTGCGGCGACTTGGCGCAGCGCGTTGCGCACCAGCTGCGTGATGGGTGCGGGCTTCGCCGCGCCGAGCCACTTGTCCGTCGCCACCTCGACCGCCGCCCACACCGTCGCCGCCACGAGCCGCGGGTAGAGGTCGCGCGAGACCTTCGTGCCGGTCCGCTCGGCGACCACGTCGGCCAGTTCGCGCTCGGCGATCGCGTTCGTCTTGAGGAACTCCCCGAGCAGGCTCGGCTCGCTCGTCATCAGCCTGATGCTCGCCGTCCACTCCGGATCAGGGCTCTTCTTGTCCGCCCGGTACGGCGAGAGCGCCGCGTAGGTGATCGCGTCCCAGAGCGGTTCGTCCGCCGGGCGCCGCCGCAGCACGTCGGCCACCCCGCGAGCCCGGTCGAGGTGCTTGGCCGCGATGGCTTCCGCCTTGCCGCCGAAGTAGTTGCTGAACGTGCGGTGCGACACCCCGGCCGCCGCGGTGATGTCCTCGATCAGCGCGTTCTCCACGCCCCGCTCCACGGCGAGCCGCACGGCCGCCTGGATCATCGCTTCACGTCTGGCCAGCTTCTTCTGGTCGCGCAGGCCGAGCGGTGGGGTCGTCATCGCGCCACGATAGTGCCGATCTTGCGCGGGGTGCAAGATTGCGCGGAGCGCAAACAGCGCCCCTGAAGTGTCCTCCGTCAGTCCACTGGGTGGACATCTGTGCCCACATGCCGTGGCGGGGGGCGCGGGATGGGAGGATTCCTGCTCGTGAAGACCTTCGACGAGCTGTTCGCGGAACTCAGCGAGCGCGCCCACACCAAGCCAGAGGGGTCCGGCACCGTCGCAGCACTGGAGGCCGGCGTGCATGCGCAGGGCAAGAAGGTGCTCGAGGAAGCGGGCGAGGTGTGGATCGCGGCCGAGCATGAGTCGGACGAACGCCTGTCGGAGGAGATCTCACAGCTCCTCTACCGGCTGCAGGTGTTGATGCTGGGCCGCGGGCTCACCTTGGACGACATCTACAAGTACCTGTAAGAGGAGACCCCCATGCTGCGCGTAGCTGTTCCGAACAAGGGCGCGCTCGCCGAGCGCGCCTCCGAAATGCTGAGGGAGGCGGGCTACCGCCAGCGCAACGAGCAGCGCGACCTCACCGTCATCGACTCGTCCAACGACGTCGAGTTCTTCTTCCTGCGCCCCAAGGACATCGCGATCTACGTCGGCTCCGGCCGGTTGGACCTCGGCATCACCGGCCTCGACCTGATGCGGGACTCCGGCGCCAACGTCGAGCCGCGCCTGTCGCTCGGGTTCGGCGGGTCGACGTTCCGCTACGCGGGCCCCAAGGGCACCGACTGGCAGCTCTCGGACATCAAGGGCAAGCGGCTCGCCACGGCGTACAAGACGCTCGTGCAGGCGGACCTCGAGAAGCACGGCATCGAGGCCGAGATCATCCGGCTCGACGGCGCGGTGGAGATCTCCATCCAGCTCGGCGTCGCCGACCTGATCGCGGATGTCGTCGGCTCCGGCCGCACCCTCCAGCAGCACGACCTGGTGCCGTTCGGCCACACGATCTGCGAGTCCGAGGCCGTGCTGATCCACTCGTCGTCGGTCGAGGACTCGGCGGCGAAGCAGCAGCTCACGGCCCGTTTGCAGGGTGTCGTGTTCGCCCAGCACTACCTGATGCTGGACTACGACTGCCCGCGCTCGCTGCTGGACGAGGCGCTCCGGGTGACGCCAGGTCTGGAGTCGCCGACGGTGGCGCCCCTGGCCGACCCGGCCCAGGTGGCCGTGCGGGCGATGGTGCCCCGCAAGGACGCCAACCAGTTGATGGACGAGTTGTCGGCGCTGGGCGCCAAGGCGATCCTCGCGTCGGACATCCGGTTCTGCCGCCTGTGATCCTGGAAGTCGCGCACCTGGACGTCCTGCCGGGTCGTTCAGCCGAGTTCGAAGCCGCGTTCGGCGAGGCCGAGACCGTCATCTCGGCCTCGCCGGGCTTCCTCGGCGTGGAGCTGAAGCGGTGCGTCGAGCGGCCGGACGGCTATTTGCTGCTGGTCCGCTGGGAAACTCTCGAAGACCACACGGTCGGATTCCGGCAGGGGCCGCTGTACCCGCGGTGGCGCGAACTGCTGCACCACTTCTACGACCCGTTCCCGGTCGTCGAGCACTACGCGTAGTTCTCGGGTATTCCACGTCGTCGAACCAGGCCAATTCGGACGTTTAACCCCTGGTCATCGGGTCTGCCCGCAGTTCAGGTGGTCACTGTCTGTTCACAGATCACACGTCTTTCGCTACGGTGCGGACTGGGAGCGTTCCCAGACCCCTGCTTCGCAATCCTCAACGTGGAGGACGTGTGAACTTTCGAAAGGTATTGACCCGAGCACTCGGCGTACTCGCCGGAGTGACCGCCCTGCTCGCCTCGGTCGTCGTCGGCGTGGCCGGCGCGCACGGCTCGACCACCGATCCGCCCTCGCGCAACTACGGCTGCCACCAGCGGTGGGGCAGCAACTTCCAGGACCCGACGATGGCCACCAAGGACCCGATGTGCTGGCAGGCCTGGCGAGCCGACCCGAACGCGATGTGGAACTGGAACGGCCTGTACCGGGAGAACGTCGGCGGCAACCACCAGGCGGCCATCCCGGACGGCCAGCTGTGCAGCGGCGGGCGCACCCAGGCCCCCCGCTACAACGCGCTCGACACCGTCGGCACCTGGCAGGCCGCGACGAAGAGCAGGCAGTTCACCCTGACGATCACCGACCAGGCGCGCCACGGCGCGGACTACCTGCTCGTGTACATCACGAAGCAGGGCTTCGACCCGACGAAGCAAGCACTCGGGTGGGGCAACCTGGAACAGGTGGTCCGGACCGGTCGCTACGGGCAGGCGGGCACGTACTCGACGCCGGTCAACGCGGGCAACCGCACCGGGCGGCACGTGGTGTACGTGATCTGGCAGGCCAGTCACCTCGACCAGTCGTACTACCTGTGCAGTGACGTGATCTTCCAGTAGTCGGCACGAACGCCCGCCGCGAGCAGGCGGCGGGCGTTCGCACACCGGCTGGAGCGCCGGTCAGGTCATCCCCCGCGTGTCCCTCTCTCGGGCACCGGGTGAGGGACACGCGACTACTCGACCGGTGCTTCAGCCCTGGTAGACCCGTACGTAGTCGATTCCGAGCTGCTGCGGGAACGTGGTCGACCCGTCCGGGTTGCCCGGCCACTGGCCGCCGACCGCCAGGTTCATGATCAGGTAGAACTTGTTGTCGAACACCCAGTTCCGGCCGCCGAGGTCGGCAGGTGTCCTGGTCTGGTAGACGGTGCCGTCGACGAGCCACTGGATCCGGTTCGCGGTCCAGTTGATCGAGTACGTGTGGTACGCGGCCGACCACGCCTGACCGCTCTGCTTGGCGGCGCCGATGCCGCCCGCGCCCGAGTAGCCGGGGCCGTGGATGGTGCCGTGCACGGTCGTCGGCTCGCGGCCGATGTTCTCCATGATGTCGATCTCGCCGCAGTTCGGCCAGCCGACCTGCCCGATGTTGGCGCCGAGCATCCAGAACGCGGGCCAGATGCCCTGCCCGTACGGCAGCTTCATCTTGGCCTCGATCCGCCCGTACGTCCAGCCGATCCGGTTGTAGGTCGTCAGCTTGCCGGACGTGTACTGGCAGTTGCCGCCGTTCCAGCACGCCATCCCGGAGTTCTCCCGGCGAGCGGTGATCACCAGTTGCCCGCTGCCGTTCAGCGAGACGTTCGAGGTCCTGTCGGTGTATGCCTGGAGTTCGCTGTTGCCCCAGCCGTTGGAGCCGTTGCCGATGTCGTAGGCCCACTTCGCGCTGTTGGGCCTGGAACCGGAGGGTCCGTCGAACTCATCGGACCACACCAGCACCGGTGCGGCGCTCGCCGGAGGGGCGAGCGGAATGGCCAGCAGCAGACTGGCCACGACGAGCAGAACACGACGCAGGGTGGGCACTGTGCCTCCTCGACTTGCAGGGGGCGTCAGTGGGAGCGCTCTCACCTCGGCTTGTCCACGCAGTGTCGCGCTGTGTTCCCACGAGGTCAAGAGGCGACGGGCGCTAGCGCTCCCGGACGAACAGCGACTGCGCCGTCCGTGCGACCGGGCCCAGCAGGTCGTGCACGACGCTCGACGCGACGCCGAAGCCGTTCGGGCCGATCACCGTCTCGGCTTCGAGCGCGAACCAGGAACCCTGCGGTTCCCGGTGCAGGTGCACGGTCAGGTCGGTGTTGATCGCGAGCCACTTGCGGATGTCCAGCCTGCTCGACACGCCGCTCGCCGAGTCCGCGATGGTGAACAGCCGCTGCAACGCCGTCGTCTCCTCGTCCTCGACGGTCGGCATCAGTGGTCTGCCCCAGACGATGGCGTTGCCGGGGGTCATCATGTCGCCGTCCACCGACCGCCAGTCGACCGCGTCCAGGTAGCCGCACGACCAGCTCGCGGGCAGGACCATTCGCGGGCAGGCAGGCGGCTCGGGGAGCATCCCGGAGAAGTCGCTGGTGATCGAGGACGTGTCGCCGCGGCTGGTCCGCCAGGCCTGCGCCCGCAGCACCGCGCGGCCGTCGTGGGTCAGTTCGGCGGACAGCAGTTCCACCGAGCGGCCGGGGCGGAGGACGTGGGCGGACACCTCCAGTTCGGCCACCGGGACGGGGCCCAGCACGTCGAACGCCACTCTGGACAGTGCCATGCCGTCGCGCGGCTCGCAGTTCTCCAGTTCCCGCACCAGCAAGGCGGATGGCGGGCCCAGGTGCTGGCTGTGCGCGTTCCACGGGCCGACGGTGTGCTCAGTGGACAGATAGCGGCCGGTCGCCAGCCGTCGGTAGAAGGCCGCCACTAGTCGACCCTGTCCAACGGCGTTTCCACGCTGCCGTCCGGTTCCGGCCAGCCCGGATACGGTGGCGGTGTCCCGTCGAACGCCGGGCAGAAGGCCTTGTGGTCGCAGTAGTCGCAGAGCTTGCTGGGGTTGGGGCGGAAGTCGCCGGTCTTGCCCGCCTTGAGGATCGCCACCCAGATGGCTTCCAGCGTCCGCTCGAACCGGCCCAGTTCGGCTTCGTCCGGGGTGTAGGCGAGGGCCTGGCGATCGGCCAGGTACATCAGGCGGAGCTGGCGGGGGACCTCACCGCGCAGCTTCCAGAGCATCAGGGCGTAGAACTTCATCTGGAACATGGCCTTGGCCTCGCCGATCAGCCTGGGGGCCGAGCCGGTCTTGTAGTCCACGACGCGGATCTCACCGGTGGGCGCCACGTCCACCCGGTCGATGTAGCCGCGCAGGAGCACACCGGAGGGCAGCTCCGACTCGACCAGCAGTTCTCGCGCGTCGGGGTCGAACCTGCGCGGGTCCTCCAGCTCGAAGTAGCCGTCCAGCAGCCCGTCCGCCGACCTCAGCCAGTCCTCCAGAGCCGGGTCGTCCTCGCCGGAGAAGAGGCCCGCGAACTCCGGGCGTTCCACCTGGACCCGCGCCCAGGCGGGCTCCAGCAGCGACTTGGCCTTCTCGGGGGTGCGCTCGACCTGGGGCAGGCCGAACAGGTCTTCCAGCACGGCGTGCACGACCGTGCCCCGCACCTGCGCCTTCGTGGGGACCTCGGGTAGGCGGTCCACCGCGCGGAAGCGGTACAGCAGCGGGCACTGCTTGAAATCACCCGCGCGGGACGGTGACAACGCCGGGCGGCGCACCGGACGGGAACTAGTCGCGACCGCACTCGTCGCCGCTGGCTCGGACATGGGTCGAACGATAGGGGAGACCCCCGACAGTCCTGGCGCACGGACCTGCTCTGCGGGCCGCAGTCGAGGGTTCACCCGAACCGGTTGCGGCAGGGGGGGTCGGGACACCGAAACTGTCGGACCCTCGTCGTAGCGTGTGTGTCGGGGGTTTTCTCGGCGGTGGGACCCTTGCGTCCGCCTGTTCGGCGGCGGACATCGAGCAGTCGCCGAAAACTGTCGGACCCCCGTCGTAGCGTGTGTGTCGGGGGTTTTCTCGGCGGTGGGACCCTCGCGTCCGCCTGCCCGGCCGCGGACACCGAGCAGTCCCCAAGAACTGTCGGACCCCATCCGTAGCCTGTGCATCGGGGGTCTTGCCCGACGGGGGACGCCTGGCTGGCGCTGCCTCGACCCGACGAGGCCGAACGTGAGGATGCGGGCTGGTCGGTGTGTGTCACGGCAGCCGTACACCGTTCACCCTAGGCTGCCCCAATGGCCACGACGGGGAGTTGGCGGAGGCAGGTCGACCGCGATGGCGGCGTGCTGCTCTTCCGCGCCGCCGGTGTGCCGGTCCTGCTCGCGCCTTCCTGGTGGCTCGGGTCCGCCGCCATCGTGTTGATCTACACGCCGCTGGTGGCCCGGATCCTGCCCAGCGTGGCCGCGCTCAACGCGTTCCTCATCGCGGGTGCTTTCACGCTCTTTCTCGGGCTTTCCGTGCTGGCCCACGAGTTGGGCCACAGCCTCACGGCGATTCGCCTCGGGCTGCCGGTCCGCCGGTTGCGGCTGTTCCTGCTCGGTGGGGTGTCGGAGATGATGCGCTCGCCGACCAGACCCGGTCACGAAGGGCTGGTCGCCGCTGCCGGACCCGCGGTGTCGGTGGGCCTGGCCGGGGCGTTCGGGGTGGCCGCCATGGTGATGGAGCCGGGCACGGCGCTCTGGCTCGTGATCGCGCAGACGGCCTTCGCGAACGCCGCCGTAGCGGTTTTCAACCTGCTCCCCGGTCTTCCCCTCGACGGGGGCCGGATTCTCCGGGCCGGCATCTGGGCGTTCACCGGGCAGCGCGCGACGGGCACCAAGGCGGCTGTGCTGGGCGGCGGCGTGGTGGCCGCGGTGCTGGTCGCTTGGGCCTTGTGGGGTGTGGTTCAAGGCGATGAGGACGCCTGGGTGCGGTTCGGCGTCTGCGTGCTCACCGCGTGGTTCGTCATCGCCGGTGCCCGCGGGGAGATGTCGGCTGAGCGGCGTCGCACGTGGCCGGTGGGGTTGACGCTGGCCGAGTTGGTGCAGCCGGTGCTGCAACTGCCCGCCGAGAGCCCGGTGTCGGGCGCGCTCACCGCCTCGGCCGGGCGGGGTGTGGTGCTGGTGAGGGCCGACGGGGTCGCGGTGGGGCTGTTGGACCAGGACCTGGCTCGGCGGTTGAGCAGCCGGTCGCCGCACGCGCCCGCCGAACAGGCCGCTGAGCCGATCCGGCCCGAGACCGTGCTGCTCGCCGACGAACCGGGTGAGGAGATCGTCGAACGGGTGCAGGGGACGGCGGCCTGGCAGTTCCTCGTCGTCGACCTCGACGGCCGACCCGCCGGTGTGCTGAGGCGCGAGGACCTCAAGGCCGCGCTGGACCGCCGCTGACCAGGCCCGCCTCGTGGGCCATACCCGCTGCCCGCATCCGCCGGACCGGACCTCCCGGTGTCGGTGCCCATCGAGGCCCCTGAGACCATCGTGCGCTGTAGTTCCGCACGTAAGCAGGAGGTTTCCCGCGGTGAGCACCGCTAGTGGCCCGTTCCGCCCCGGTGACCGGGTGCAGTTGACCGACCCGAAGGGACGGCACTACACGATCGTGCTCGAACCGGGCAAGGAGTACCACACCCATCGCGGTGCGCTGCCCCACGACAAGCTGATCGGCGAGCCCGAGGGGTCCGTCATCCAGTCCGTCGGCGGCACCTCCTTCCTGGCCCTGCGCCCCCTGCTGGCGGACTACGTCCTGTCCATGCCCCGTGGCGCGCAGGTGATCTACCCGAAGGACGCCGCGCAGATCGTCATGTACGGCGACGTCTTCCCCGGCGCCCGCGTGCTGGAAGCCGGTGCGGGCTCCGGCGCGCTCACCTGCTCGCTGCTGCGGGCGGTCGGCGAGAAGGGCAGCGTCATCTCCTACGAGGTGCGCCAGGACCACGCCGACCACGCCATCCGCAACGTCGAGCAGTTCTTCGGCGAGCGCCCCGGCAACTGGTCCCTGACCGTCGCAGACCTGGCAACGCACACCGGTGAGGTCGACCGGGTCGTGCTGGACATGCTCGCCCCGTGGGAGCAGCTGGAGACGGTGTCGAGGAACCTGATCCCCGGCGGCGTGCTGGTCGTCTACGTGGCGACCACGACGCAGCTGTCCAAGGTGTGCGAGGCGCTGCGCGAGCAGCAGCACTGGACCGAGCCGCAGTCGTGGGAGACGTTGGTCCGCCCGTGGCACACGGTGGGCCTCGCCGTGCGGCCGGAGCACCGGATGATCGCGCACACGGCGTTCCTGCTGACCACCCGCCGCCTCGCCGACGGCGTCACGCCGCCGCGTCCGCAGCGCAGGCCGTCGAAGGGCTGAGCCGACGGGGAGCCGCGTATGCAGCGAATCGCTGCATACGCGGCACACCCTTGCTCGACGTATGGGTCACGTATGGATCGGCCATCGGTCACCGATCGCCTGTGCTCGGTAGATGTTTCGGCATCAAACCGACGCAAAGGGTGATGATCATGACCACGACTCGGCGATCCGTGCTCGGCCTGCTCGGCGCCTCCGGGATAGCGCTGGCCACCGCCGGAGCCACCCGTGCGGGCACCGGTTCCGCCATCCCGGACGCCCTGCGGCCGGGCGGCGAGTTCGACCGGTTCGTCAAGGAGAAGGCGGACAAGGACGAGTTCTCCGGCAGCGTGCTGCTGACCCACCGCGGCCGAACCGTGCTGGCCCGGTCGTACGGCACGGCCAACGAGCAACGAGCCAACGGCCCGGACACGCTCTTCGCGCTCGCCTCGGTGACCAAGCCGTTCACGGCCGTCGCCGTCGCCCAGCTCGCGCAGGCGGGCAAGATCGCCTACAACGGCAAGCTGGGCGCGTACCTGAGCGGCTTCCCGGCGAGCATCGCGGACACGGTGACCGTCCACCACCTCCTCACGCACACCTCCGGTCTCGGTGACCACTTCGCCCTGCGCGGATACCTGGAGGCAGCGCTCGCCTGGACCAGCGCCGAGCAGGTGATGGACGGCACGACCGACTACATCCGGCGGTCGGAACTGCTGTTCCAGCCCGGAGCCGGGTCCCGGTACAGCAACTCCGGCTACCACGTGCTCGGCGCGATCGTGGCGCAGGTGACCGGACGGTCCTACTACGACTACGTCCGGGAACACGTCTTCCGCGCGGCGGGCATGACCGACTCGGACTTCCACGCCAGGCCGCGGTGGCACACCGACCCCCGCATCGCCCACCCCTATGCGACGCAACCCTCCGGCGGCAGGCTCGACCTGATCGACAAGAGGCTGTTCATCGGCACCCCCGCCGGCGACGCCTTCTCGACCTGCGCCGACATGGCCCGCTTCGCCCGCGCCCTGCAGGGGGAGAAGCTGCTCAACCCCGCGTTCACCCACATCACCCTCAGCGGCAAGGTGCCGCAGCCTCCCCCCACGGTGGCACCTGCGCCAGGCTCTCCGCAGGCAGGAACGAAGGTCGCCTTCCAGTGCTACGGACCCCTGACGCTGCTCGTCGACGACCAGTGGGTGACCGGCCATTCCGGCGGCGCCCCCGGCACGTCGACCGACTTCCAGATGTACCCGGACAGCCAGTGGGTGTCGGTGATCCTCAGCAACTACGACTACGGCATGGGCGTGCCGCCGCCGGTCATGGTCAAAGCGCGGGAACTCATCACGGGAACCTGACTCAACGGCACCCGGAGCAGGTCCATGCTCATGGTCGACCGGCTGCGACCTGCGAAAACTCAGGTGCTCGAGGAAAGCGGGCCCAGGCGGCCGTGCGGGC
>JBDSAJ010000697.1:0-14666 GCA_039922235.1 Umezawaea sp. | reverse complement strand
GCGACCGCGCCGACGATGCCGACGATGCCGACCGTGAGGGCGGCGTCCGGGTTCACGACGGCAGCGGTACCCGCGCCGACGGCGATCGCGGCGGCGACGAGGTTCGGCAGGCCCGCGACGCGGTTGGCGAGCAGGAAGGCCTCGTCGTCGCGCATCGCCGGAGCGGTGCGGACGCCGACGTAGCGGTTGCGCGGCAACTTGCCGGTCAACCCGAGGTAGCCGACGAGCGCGAGGAAGACGCCGACCAAGCCGAGCACCACTGGCAGCACGATGTTCACGCCATCGAGGGTAGGTGTGTCGCCCCGCCGTGTCGCACCTACCCCGTGCGGAGTCGCGCGTGTCACTCTTCGGCGCATGTGGCGCACCTTCGAGGACTGGGCAGCGCACGAACCACCCGAAGGTCACCGGGTGGAACTCGTGGAAGGCCGTTTCCGGGTGCGTCCTCCTCAGCACGTGGCGCATCAACGGGCCGTCGGCCGCGTTCAGCGGCTGCTCGACGACGCGGTCGCCCCGGCGGGTCTGGGGGCGGTGTCCTCGGTGGGCGTCCACGTCGGGGAGAACGCCTACGTCCCCGACGTCGTGGTGTTCACCGAACCGGGGCGGGAACGCGCCTGCCTGGTATCCGCCGACGTGGTCCTGGTGGTCGAGGTCCAGTCCCCCTCCACCGAGACCGTCGACCGCGTGGAGAAGGTCGGCGCCTACGCCGGGGCGGGCGTCCCGGTCTACTGGCTGGTCGACCCCCGGCAGAACACCGTGCGCTGCCACGTGCTCGACGGTGGTCACTACGCCGAACCGGTGGTCGTGAGCAGTGGGAACCCGGCCGCGATCTGGATCACCGACGACATCGTCGTCGAGTTGGACGCGGATACCCTTTTCGCTCCTCGTCGTCAACCGGGTACCGTGAGCACATGAGCAAGGCCTGCCTGCTCCTTATCTAGCCGCGCTGACCGACATGACTGGTCGGCGCGGCAACCCCTCATGCCCCCTTCTGGGCTGGGGGGTTTCGTCGTGTCAGGGGCAGGAAATCGATGGAGAGGGAACGTTCGATGAGCACGGACGCGGCCGCGGAAACCCCGGCCTTCCGCTACACGGCCGAGCTGGCCGGCCGGATCGAGAAGCGCTGGCAGCAGTACTGGGAGGACCACGGCACGTTCCACGCGCCGAACCCGGTCGGCCCGCTGTCCACCGGTGAGCCGGTGCCCGCGGACAAGCTGTTCGTGCAGGACATGTTCCCGTACCCGTCGGGCGCCGGGCTGCACGTCGGCCACCCGCTGGGCTTCATCGGCACGGACGTGTTCGCCCGGTACCACCGGATGAACGGCCGCAACGTGCTGCACACGATGGGCTTCGACGCGTTCGGGCTGCCCGCCGAGCAGTACGCGGTGCAGACCGGCCAGCACCCGCGGAAGACCACCGAGGACAACATGGCCACCTACCTGCGGCAGATCCGCAGGCTGGGACTGGGCCACGACGAGCGCCGCCGGATCGCCACGATCGACGTCGAGTACTACAAGTGGACGCAGTGGATCTTCCTGCAGATCTTCAACTCCTGGTACGACGCCGACGCGGGCAAGGCGCGGCCGATCGCCGAGCTGGAGGCGCGGTTCGCCGACGGCACGCGGCCGACGCCGGACGGCCGCCCGTGGGCCGAGCTGACGAGCGCCGAGCAGCGCAAGGTGCTGAACGAGTACCGCCTGGCGTACCTGTCCGAGGCACCGGTGAACTGGTGCCCCGGCCTGGGAACGGTGCTGGCCAACGAGGAGGTCACCGCCGACGGTCGCAGTGAGCGCGGCAACTTCCCGGTGTTCCGGCGGAACCTGCGCCAGTGGATGATGCGGATCACCGCGTACTCGGACCGGCTGATCGACGACCTGGACCGGCTGGACTGGCCGGAGAAGGTCAAGGCCATGCAGCGCAACTGGATCGGGCGCAGCAACGGCGCCCGCGTGCGCTTCCCGGTCGGTGCCAAGGAGATCGAGGTCTTCACGACCCGTCCCGACACGCTGTTCGGCGCGACGTACATGGTGCTGGCGCCGGAACACCCGCTGGTGGACGAGATCGCGACCGCCGAGCAGGTGGCGGACATCGCCGCGTACCGCCGCGCCGCGTCCCTGAAGTCCGAACTGGACCGCCAGGAGAACAAGGACAAGACCGGCGTCTTCACCGGCGCGCACGCCGTGAACCCGGTCAACGGCAAGGAAATCCCGGTCTACATCGCCGACTACGTGCTGATGGGCTACGGCACCGGCGCGATCATGGCGGTGCCCGGCCAGGACCAGCGCGACTGGGACTTCGCCACCGCGTACGACCTGCCGATCATCCGGACCGTGCAGCCGTCCGAGGGTTTCGACGGCGACGCGTTCACCGGTGGGGGGCCCGCGATCAACAGCGGATTCCTGGACGGCATGGGCATCACCGAGGCCAAGTCCACGATGATCACGTGGCTGGAGGAGAACGACCACGGCCGCGGCACCGTGCAGTACAAGCTGCGCGACTGGCTGTTCTCGCGCCAGCGGTACTGGGGCGAGCCGTTCCCGATCGTCTACGACGAGGACGGCACGCCGATCCCGCTGCCCGAGTCGATGCTGCCGGTCGAACTGCCCGAAGTGGACGACTACTCGCCGCGTACCTTCGCGCCGGACGACGCGAACAGCGAGCCGTCGCCGCCGCTGTCGCGCGCGACCGACTGGACCGAGGTCGAGCTGGACCTGGGCGAGGGCAAGAAGACCTACCGACGCGACTTCAACACCATGCCCAACTGGGCGGGCTCGTGCTGGTACCAGCTGCGCTACGTCGACCCGACGGAGTCGGAGCGGTTCGTCAACGCGGAGAACGAGCGGTACTGGCTGGGCCCGCGCACCGCGGAGCACGGCGCGAACGACCCCGGCGGCGTCGACCTGTACATCGGCGGCGTCGAGCACGCGGTGCTGCACCTGCTGTACTCCCGCTTCTGGCAGAAGGTGCTGTTCGACCTGGGCCAGGTGTCCGGCGACGAGCCGTACCGCAAGCTGTTCAACCAGGGGTACATCCAGGCGTACGCGTTCCAGGACGCGCGCGAGACGTACGTGCCTGCCGACCAGGTCGTCGAGGAGGACGGGAAGTTCTTCTACGACGGCGAAGAGGTCAAGCGCGAGTACGGCAAGATGGGCAAGAGCCTGAAGAACGTCGTCACGCCGGACGAGATGTGCGAGAACTACGGCGCCGACACGTTCCGCCTGTACGAGATGTCGATGGGCCCGATGGACGTGTCCCGCCCGTGGGCGACCAAGGACGTCGTCGGCGCGCAGCGGTTCCTGCAGCGGCTGTGGCGCAACCTGGTGGACGAGAACACCGGTGAGCTGCGGGTCGTGGACGAGGCACCGTCGGTGGACTCGCTGCGGGCGCTGCACAAGACCATCGCGGGTGTGCACGACGACTTCGTGAACCTGCGCTACAACACGGCGGGCGCGAAGCTGATCGAGCTGAACAACCACGTCACCAAGACGTTCAGCGCGTCCGGTACGCCGAGGGTGCTGGCCGAGTCGATGGTGCAGATGCTGGCTCCGCTGAGCCCGCACATCGCCGAGGAGCTGTGGGCGAAGCTGGGCCACGGCGAGTCGCTGGCGCACGGCCCGTTCCCGAAGGCCGACGAGCAGTACCTGGTCGAGGACTCCGTGGAGTACCCGATCCAGGTCAACGGCAAGGTCCGCGCCCGGATCACCGTCGCCGCTACGGCCGGTCAGGACGAGGTCAAGGCCGTCGCGCTGGCGGACGAGAAGATCGTCGAGCTGGTCGCGGGCGGCACGCCGCGGAAGGTGATCGTCGTACCCGGTCGCCTGGTCAACATCGTTCTGTAGGGCCGAGGACGCGGGCGCCCGACGGGCGTCCGCGTCCTACTCCTCGACGCCCATCGGGGTGAGGATGCTCCCCAGCATGGCGTCGAACATCGGTTCCGGGTCGGACACCGCGAACGGGAACCGCCCGAACACCTCCAGCGCCACGTGCCCGTACAGCCGCACCCACGCCTGGAGGATGTGGAAGATCGCGCCCAGGTGCAGCGCCTCCTCGTCCACCTCGATGCCGCGGGCGGCCACCGTCTTGATCAGCACCTGCTGGAACGCCCGCAGGTCGGCGTGCAGCTCCGCAGGCGGTTCGGGTGGCCCGCTCCCGTCGGGGTGGGGGTGCTGGTGCTTGGCGATCAGCCTGCCCGCGACCTCCAGGAAGACCTTCCCGAACTGGTCGCCGACCAGCAGGTCGCCCTTCGTCCCGCACCTGCCGATGACGTTCTCGGTGGACGCGAACACCAGTGAGAACTCCTGCGGGTGGGCCAGCGCCCAGTGCCGGAAGCCGCGGCACACCGCGTAGACCTGCTCGGGTCCGGCGTCTTCGCCCAGCGGGGCCAGCGCCGCGTACAGCTCGGCCTCCAAGTCCCGGCAGATGTCGTCGCACAGGCGGCGCAGCAGGTCTTCACGCGAGTCGTAGTAGCGGTAGAGCGCTGGGGCGGTGATGCCGACCTCACGAGCGATGGCACGCAGCGTTACGGCCTCGCGGCCGCGGTGCACGAGTAGGGCGCGTGCCTGCCGTCGAATGTCACGCTCAGTCTCCGCACGGAGCCGTTCACGGCGCGTGGCCTGGGTCATATCTCACCCCATCGTGTTGATCGCGTCTGTACCGTCGACCAAGTTCAGTGAACGGTGTTTACGAAGTTGACGCCGTTTGCAGAACGGTAACGCCACTCAGCCTAGGAGGACGAACTTGTTCGCGAAGTGGGGCTCGCTCGCCTACCACCGCCGATGGGTGGTGCTGATAGCGATCGTGCTGCTGTCCGTCGGAGGCGGCATCTGGGGGCTCGGCGTCTTCGACAAGCTCAGCCAAGGTGGCTACGACGCGCCGGGCAGCGAGGCCGCGCGGGCCAACCAGGTCGCGCAGGACGCGTTCGGTCGCCAGGGCGGCGACGTCATCGTGATCTACACGGCACCGCAGGGCACGACGGTCGACTCCCCCGACGTCGCCGCCAAGATCGCCAAGCAGCTCGACGGGCTGCCCGCCGACGCGGTGAAGCAGGTCGCGTCCTACTGGAACACCCAGCTCCCGACCTTCGCGTCGGCCGACAAGACCAAGGGCCTCGCCGCGATCACGCTGCAGGCCGCCGACTCGAACGCGCAGATCAAGCAGTTCCAGCGGATCTCCGACCAGCTGGCGGTCGACGGGGTCGAGTCGCAGGTCGGCGGCCTCACGCCGACCCAGAAGGCGATCAACGACATCACCGCGTCCGACCTGACCAAGGCCGAAGCGGTGTCGCTGCCGATCGTGCTGCTCCTGCTCATCATCATCTTCGGCGGCCTGGTCGCCGCCTCGCTGCCGGTGGTCGTCGGCGGTCTGGCGATCATGGGCTCGCTGGGCGTGCTGCACGCCATCTCGTACGGCGCGGACGTGAACTCGTTCGCCGTCAACGTCGCCAGCCTGCTCGGGCTCGGCATGGCCATCGACTACGGGCTGTTCATGGTCGGCCGGTTCCGCGAGGAGCTCGCCGCGGGCCGCAGCGTCGAGGACGCCGTCCGCCGGACGGTCACCTCCGCGGGCCGCACGGTGGCGTTCTCCTCCACCATCCTGGTCATCGCGCTCGCCGGCCTGCTGCTGTTCCCGCAGGGCTTCCTCAAGTCGCTGAGCTACGGCGGCATGTCGGCCGTCGCCATCGCCGCGGTCGTCTCGCTCACGCTGCTGCCCGCGCTGCTGGGCATCCTCGGCCACCGCGTCGACAAGTTCGCGATGCCGTGGCGCAAGCGCGCGGCCAAGGGCGAGGAGGGACGCGGCTGGGCACGGCTCGGCAGGCGCGTCATGAAGCGGCCGGTGCTGGTGGCGGTGCCGATCATCGGTGTCCTGCTAGCGCTCGGCGCGCCGTTCCTCGGGGTGAGGTTCGGCGAGGTCACCGAGAAGGTGCTGCCGGAGGGCAACTCCGCGCGGGTCGCCGCCGAGACGATCAACTCCGACTTCTCCACGCTCGCGGGCAGCGGCTTCAAGATCGTCATTTCCGGCGACCCGGACCCCGCGGCCGTGCAGGCGTTCGTCGCGAAGGTCTCCGACGTGCCCGGTGTCGACGCGGCGCAGGCCACCGCCGAGCCCAAGAACGGCGTGTGGGTGCTCGCCGCGGGCCTCGACGGCGGTGACGCGCACTCCGACCAGGCCAAGCAGGCGCTCAAGGACGTTCGGGCGCTGGAGGGCCCTGCGGGCTCCGAGGTGCTGGTCGGCGGTCCGACCGCGGTGGTGGCCGACAGCCTGGACGCCATCGCCGCGAACCTGCCGTGGATGGTGCTGCTGCTGGTCGGCGCGACGTTCGTGCTGATGTTCCTGGCGTTCGGGTCGCTGGTCCTGCCGCTCAAGGCCATGGTGATGAGCGCGCTGAGCCTGTCCGCGACCTTCGGCGTGCTGGTGTGGATCTTCCAGGACGGCCACGGCGCCTCGCTGCTCGGCATCACCCCGGCACCGCTGGAGTCCGGCATCGTCGTGCTGATGGCGGCCATCGTGTTCGGGCTGTCGACCGACTACGAGATCTTCCTGCTGTCGCGCATGGTCGAGGCCCGGAACAAGGGGGCCAGTACCGAGGACGCCGTCGCGGCCGGTCTCGCCAAGACCGGCCGGGTGATCACCGCCGCCGCGCTGCTGCTGAGCGTGGTGATCGGGGCGTTCGCGTTCTCGCAGATCACGATCATGCGGTTCGTCGGTGTCGGCATGATCCTGGCGCTCGTGCTGGACGCGACGGTCGTCCGGATGCTGCTCGTGCCCGCCGTGCTGAAGGTCCTCGGCAACGCGGCCTGGTGGGCTCCCGGCCCGCTGCGCCGGGTCCAGGAGCGGATGGCGATCCACGAGGGCGGCGATGTGGACGACGAGCTCCTCCGCGAGCGTTCGCCGCAGCCGGTGGGCTGAGGCATCCGGTAGCTCACAGACTGAACAGTTGAATCCTCAACCACTACGCCGTACCGTAGTGGTTGAGGATTCAACTTATTGGGAGCCCGTCATGCCGATCCAGCGCCTGAACCACGCCGTGCTCTACGTCCGGGACGTCGCGAACGCGGTGGCGTTCTACCGGGACGTGCTCGATTTCCGGGTCGTCACCGAGATGCCGGGTCAGGCCGCGTTCCTGCAGGCTGCGGGCTCGACCAACGACCACGACCTCGGGCTGTTCGCCATGGGCGCCCAGGCGGCCGACTCCCCGGCGGGCCGCACCGCGGTCGGCCTCTACCACCTGGCGTGGGAGGTCGACACGCTCGGCGAGCTGCGGAACGTCCGGGGCAAGCTCCTCGAACACGGCGCGCTCGTCGGCGAGTCCAACCACGGCACGACCAAGGCCCTCTACGCCCGCGATGTCGACGGCATCGAGTTCGAGGTCTGCTGGCTGGTGCCCGCCGACCAGATCACCGACGACCTCAAGGCGTTCAAGGGCACCACCCGGCTCGACCTGGACGCCGAGGTCGCCGCGTACGGCGCCCACCGCCGCGGCGGTGTCGGCGTGTCAGTGCCCGCGCTGGGCTGAGTCCGGCGCGAACGCGACCATCGTCGCCTCGAACGCGGTGGTGTCGCCGGTGACGCTCGGCAGGTCGAGCTCGTCCAGCTCGAACGTCGCCAGCTCGGCGTCGTCCGACCCGTCCAGCACCGTGGCCGTCGACCCGGTGGCCAGGAAGATCCGCCGGTCACCGGGCGCGTTCGAGAGCCCGCGCGCGTCGTAGGGCAGGGTCCGGAGGAGCGCACGGGTCGCGGTGTCCACGACCGCGACCGCCCGCTGCCTGGTCAGCGCCACGTAGACGCGCGAGCCGTCGGGCGTGACCGCCACGGCCCCCGCACCCTTGCCGACCTCGACGGACCCGGTGGTCGCGCGCCGCCGCGTGTCGATGACCGCCAGCGTGGCGTGCGGCCGCCTGCCGAGGTGCAGGACGCTCGCGTAGAGGGTCCCGCCGTCCGGGCTCACCGCCAGGTGCTGCGGCATCCCGCCGACCGCGATGGTGGCCTGCTGCGTCAGGGTCAGCGCGTCGACCACGGTCACCGTGCCGTCCTGGGAGCCCGCCACGTACAGCAGCCGCCCGTCCGGGCTGATGGTGATCCCCTGCACCTGACCGCCGACCCGGATCAGGGCGGCGAGGCGGAACGTGGCCGGGTCGACCACGGCGATCACACCGCCGTCCGAGGCGCCGGTCACGTAGAGGCGCGTGCCGTCCGGGGTCATCACGGCCTGTGCGAGCTGGATGCCGGTGCTGAGCCTGCCGACGACGGCCCCGGTCCTGGGGTCGATCGCGCTGATGACCCCCGTCCAGCCGTTCACCACGTAGACGGTGCCGGTGTCCGGCGCGACCGCGACACCGGTCGTGCGGCCACCCGTTCGGGCGGTCGTGAGCACCGTGCCCCTGGTGGTGTCCACGACCTGCACCTGGCCCGCGCGACCGATCACGTACGCCTGCGGTGACGGACCGCTGGAAGTCGGGTCGACCGCGGGCGTCGGGCCTTCGGCGAGCGCCGCCGGGCCCGCGGACACCACGAACATCGCGGCGAGGGAGAACACCGCCGTGCCGAGTCGGCGAGGTGCGGTCGTGCTCTGCGCCCACATGGGGCGAATAGGAACACTTCCGGGTTCAGCCGATCCACTTTCGTCCATCGTCCGGGTGATTTCACAACCCGGTCGAGTGGTGTGCCAGAAAGGTGTCGGGCGGTGCCGAATGGGGTGTGCCCGACGCCGGTCGCTCGGGGGGCGAAACGACCGACGCCGGACCCCTCCCGATGCGTTGCACCGGTTGGTCGAACCCCGACTGAACGAGACTTACCACCAGTGACGAGGAAAAGTAGGCATTTTGGGCACAGACGACTACGAATTCGCTGAAATTCTCCGAACAGCCACCAGTTTGGCGTAACGGGTTCCAGCGGTGAGGAGTACCAATCCGGCCCCGATGAATGCGGCCACCCTGGCGATTCCGTCGAGTGCCGAGAGGTCGAACAGCACCAGCTTGGCGACCGCCGCGCCGACCAGCACGAGGCCCGCGATCCGCAGCGGCAGCACGTCGACCCCCTTGACCAGCAAGATCAGTGCGGCGACCGTCCACGACACGGTGACGACCGTGTGCCCGAACAGGAACCCGCTCGGGGTCTGCGCCACCAGCAGGGCGGCGCAGAGCACGAAACCGGTGGCGGCGTAGAGCAGGACCAGTCCAGCGGCGACGAGCGCGACCGGGTTCTTCGCCGGTTCGGCGAGCACCCCGCGCCTGCTGGCCACCCACGGCAGCCCGATGGCGACCAGCGCGAGCACCAGCGCAGTCAGCATCCCGCCGACCAGCGCTCCGGACGTGCGGATCGGGAAGTACGGCGCTTCGGTGAGCATGCTCGGCGGGATGGCCGCTCCCGCCAGCAGCAGGCCGAGACCGCCGAACACCGCGCCGCCCAGCAGTGGACCGCGCGAGGCGGTCCGGTCGGCTAGCACGATCAGCAGCAGCGCCTCGGCCAGAACGGTCGCCGCTCGGGCGGTGCCGTCGAGCGCGATGGCCGTCGTCTGGAACAGCGCGAACACGCCCACGACGCCCGCGGCCGTGACGTACGGGCGGGGCAGCGACTTCCGGCCGACCGACCACAGGGCGATCATCAGCACCGTGATCGCGCCCGCCATCGCGGTCGCCCAGGTGCGGTTCAGCAGCACGGTCGCGAGCAGCGCGGGCACCGGCGACGAGGCGACCATGATCACCGACACCACGTCGTCGGGACGGCGCCGGACGGAGATGAGCGAGCTGAGCACGCCGACCACGGCGGTCAGCAGGATGATCGCCGCCGTCGGGGCCTGCTCCTGCGCGGGCACCGCGAACCCGATCGCCAGCACCGAGCCGATCACCGCGGGCACGCCCGCCGCGATGGCGAGCCACGGCCAGTTCCGCCGCCACTGCACCGGGCTAGCCGCCGTCTTGAGCACCAGCAGGAAGCCGACCAGCAGCGGCGTGAAGCCCTCGGTCAGGATCGGCGCGAACACCGCGCAGGCCAGCACGACGCCGATGGCGAACGTCGGCGAATCCCAGCGCATGGCCAGCAGCAGCCCGCCGAGCGCGACCACCAGCCCGACCGCGAGACCCGCCCACTGCGGCAGGAAGTCGTAGATCTTCGTCGCGGCCACCACGTCCAGGTACAGCGCCGCGACACCGGTCGCGGCCAGCGCGAACGCCCCCGTGCGCGCCGTCTCGGTGCGGTGCAGCCGAAGCCCGATCCCCACCAGGACGAGCGCCAGCGCGGCACCGCCGAGCACGCGGGGCAGCGGGCCGAGGTAGTCGCGCTGCACGGCCAGCACCAGCAGCAGCACGACGCCGAGCAGCGTCACCACGCCACCGACCCAGGCGAGCAGCTTGCTGCCCGCACCGTCCTCGCCGAGCCGGTCGATCAGCGTCCGGCGCGGCGGGAGCGGCGGCTGGGGGCCGGACCACGGCTGCTGCGGTCCGGGTCCGACCGGCGGGTGCCACGGCTGTTGGCCGGGCAACGGCTGCGCGGGACCGGAGGCGTGCGCGAACGCGGGCTGCTGAGCGGGCTGCGACGGCTGGCGGGACCCGGACGGCTGGTCCGGAATCGCCTTGGCGGGTGCTTCAAGGACCGGCGTGCCCTGACCGGGCGTGGCGGGGTGCGGCTGCGCGGCCCGCTCAGGCGTGGTCTCGCCTGCCGAAGTCGCCGCGGTCCGGTCCTGGACGGCTTTGCCAGGCACGTACAGCCCGCCGGGACCCGCCGTCGACGCGGCGAGCGCCGACTTGGCCGCCTCCAGTTGGGCGGCGAGCACCTGCGCCTCCGCTTGGCGGGCCGCTCCGGGCACGCTCGCGGTGGAGGTCGTCTGCTCCACCTGGTACCTGCGCAGCTCCATGCCGACATCACCCAGCTTGCGGCCGAGTTCTCCCAGCTCATCGGCGAGGCGCAGCAGCGGGTCCGGTCCAGTCATGTGCACAGCTTGCGCTCCGGATGTCCGTTTTTGATCCGTACCTCTACTCATCGCGGATGACGATGTGGTCACCGAGCTGAATCGATGAACTTGACGTATACCCCCGTGTAACCGATTAACTAGGCTGTGTAATCGATTACTGGTGCACGAGGAGGTGCTCAGCGTGACGACGATGAAGGATGTCGCGATCCACGCCGGGGTGTCCACGGCGACGGTGTCGCGCGTGCTCAACGGTCACGCGGCCCCGACCCAGGAGACCCGCACCCGCGTGCTGGCCGCCATCGAGGAACTCGGCTACCGGCCCAACGCGCTCGCCCGGTCCCTGCGGACCACCGCGACCAAGACGTTCGGCCTGGTGATCAGCGACCTGGTCAACCCGTTCTTCGCCGAGATCGCCCGCGCGGTCGAGCAGGAGGCGCGCGCCCACGGCTACTGCGTCGTGCTGGCCAACGCCGACGAGAACGCCGAGCAGCAGATCACCTACGTGCGCACGCTGCTCGACCGCCGGGTCGACGGGCTGCTGGTCTGCCCGGCCACCGATGACGCGGCATGGATGGACGAGGTCGTCGCGACGGGGTTGCCACTGGTCCTGCTCGACCGGTCGGTACCCGGCGCGGACTGCCCGGTCGTCCGGGTCGACGGTGCGGAAGCGCTCGCCGACCTGGCCGCCACCCTGGTCGGCGCTGGTCACGAACGGGTCGGCGTGATCGCCGGCCCGTCGGACACCAGCACCGGCCGTGAGCGGCTGGCCCAGTTCGGCTCCGCGCTCGCCGAACTGGGCCACCCCGTGCACCCCGACCACGTGGTGCACGGCGACTTCCGCTGGGCGAGCGGCGCGCAGGCCGCCGCGACGCTGATGGCGCTCCCCGACCGGCCGACCGCGCTGGTCGCGATGGACAACCTCATGGGCCTCGGCGCGCTCGAACAGCTGCGCAAGCTCGGCCTCAGCGTGCCGGGGGACGTCGGTCTCGCGGTCTACGACGACCAGCCGTGGTTCCCGCTGCTCGACCCGCCCCTCACGGTCATCGCCCAGCCGACGGTGGAGATGGGCAAGGCCGCCGCGCGCTGCCTGCTCGCGCTGATCGCGGGCGACGAGCCGTCGGACGTGCGGCTGTCCGCCCGGCTGGTCGAGCGCGGCTCCTGCGGGGAGGCCGGTCGTGGCTGAACTGCTGCGGGCGACGGGCATCACCAAGCGCTTCACCGGCGCGCTGGCGCTCGACGGCGTGGACTTCGAGGTCCGTTCCGGCGAGGTCCACGTGCTGCTCGGCGAGAACGGCGCGGGCAAGTCGACGCTGGTCAAGGTCCTGGCGGGCGTGCACGAACCGGACTCGGGGTCGGTCGTGCTGGCCGACGGCGTGCGGCTCGCGGTGATCTACCAGGAGCTGACGCTGGTGCCGGAGCTGTCGGTCGCGGAGAACTTGTTCCTCGGCCGCCCGCCGCGCCGGTTCGGCATCGTCGACCAAGCGCGGATGCGCCGCGACGCCGTCGGCCTGCTCGACCGGGTCGGCCTGTCGGTCGACCCCCGCACGCCGCTCAAGCACCTCGGCATCGCCCAGCAGCAGATGGTCGAGATCGCCCGCGCGCTGGACCAGGACGCGGGCGTGCTCGTGCTGGACGAGCCGACCGCCGTGCTCACCGACACCGAGACGGACCGGCTGCTGGAGATCATGGCCGAGCTGCGCGACCAGGGCGTGGGGCTGGTGTTCATCACCCACCACCTCGACGAGATCCGCCGGATCGCCGACCGGAGCACCGTCCTGCGTGACGGCCGCAGCGTCGGCGTGCTGCCGAAGGGCGCGAGCGTCGAGCAGATGATCGAGCTGATGGTCGGCCGGTCGATCTCCGAGCAGTACCCGCGGCAGCGGCAGGAGCCGGGCGAGGTGCTGCTCAAGATCGACGGCTTGACCCGCGACGGTGTTTTCCGCGATGTGTCGATCGAGGTCCGCGCTGGTGAGGTCGTCGGCATCGCCGGACTCGTCGGCGCGGGTCGCACGGAGGTCGTGCGGGCCGCGTTCGGCGCGGACCGGTACGACGCCGGGCACGTCGAGGTCGGAGGCAAGCGCTTGGCGGGCGGTGACGTCCAGGCCGCCGTGCGTGCCGGGCTGGGACTCGTGCCCGAGGACCGCAAGGGCCAGGGGCTCGTGCTCACGTCCAGCGTCGGCGAGAACCTCGGCCTGGTGACGCTGAAGTCCGCGACCAGCGCCGGGATCGTCGACCGCAAGGGCCAGCGGGACCGGGCCGCCGAGATGGCGTCGGCGCTGCGGGTCAAGACGTCCGGCCTCGGCCAGGAGGTCCGCGAGCTGTCCGGCGGCAACCAGCAGAAGGTCGTCATCGGCAAGTGGCTGCTCGCCGACCCGAAGGTGCTCGTGCTCGACGAGCCGACCAGGGGCGTCGACGTCGGCGCGAAGGTCGAGATCTACGAGCTGATCAACCGGATGACCGCGGCGGGCCGGGCCGTGCTGCTGGTGTCCAGCGACCTCCCCGAGGTGATCGGGATGAGCGACCGGATCGTCGTGATGGCGCACGGCCGCGTGGCGGGCGAACTCCCCGCCGTCGGAACCACCCAGGACCAGGTGATGGCGTTGGCCGTTCAGGAGATCTCCGCATGAGCGAGTTTACGAGCGAATCATTCAACCCCCATGCCGTCGTGGCGAGCGCCAGCGAGGCGACCGCATGACGACAACTCAGTTCGACGCCCGCAAGGTCCTCTCCGAGAACGGGGCGCTCGGCGGCCTGCTGGTGCTGGTCGTGGCGCTGTCGATCCTCGCGCCGTCGTTCCTCAGCACGCAGAACCTGCTCAACGTCGGCGTGCAGGCGGCCGTGGTCGCGGTGCTCGCGTTCGGCTCGACGTTCGTCATCGTGTCCGGCGGCATCGACCTGTCGGTGGGCAGCGTCGCGGCCCTGTCTGCGATGGTCGGCGCCTGGAGTTCGACCGAGGCGGGGCTGCCCGGTCCGCTCGCGCTGGTGCTCGGCCTGGCCACCGGCGTCGTCGCGGGCCTGGTCAACGGCGCACTGGTCAGCTACGGCCGCCTCCCCGCGTTCATCGCGACCCTGGCGATGCTCAGCATCGCCCGCGGCCTGACGCTGGTGGTCTCGCAGGGCACGCCGCTGGCCACGCCGGACGTCGTCAGCGACCTGGGCTCCAACCTCACGCCGTTCCTGCCGGTGCCGCTGCTGGTGATGCTGGTGTTCTTCGGCCTCACCGCGTTCGTGCTGACCCGCACCTACCAGGGTCGCGCGATGTACGTCATCGGCGGCAACGAGGAAGCCGCCCGCCTGTCCGGCATCGACGTCCGCAAGCAGAAGCTGGTCATCTACGCGCTGTCCGGCCTGTTCGCCGCCGTCGCCGGGATGCTCCTCGCGGGCCGCCTCGCCTCCGCTGGACCGCAGGCCGCGGTCGGCTACGAACTCGACGCCATCGCGGCCGTCGTCATCGGCGGCGCCTCGCTGTCCGGGGGCGTGGGCCGCGCGTCCGGCACGTTGATCGGCGCGCTCGTGCTCGCCGTCCTGCGCAACGGCCTCAACCAGTTGCAGGTCTCCCCGTTCTGGCAGCAGGTCGTCATCGGTGTGGTCATCGCGCTCGCAGTCCTGCTGGACACCCTCCGTCGCCGCACCCGTTAGGAAAGACATCCCAGGAGGGTAGATGTCAAGCAGCAACCGACTCCGCGTGATGAGACCAGGCGGTCGTCTCGTCGTAGTGGGTGCCGGTCGTGAGGCATCCGTGCAGGATGCCGACGAGTCGGTT
>JBDSAJ010000696.1:0-5779 GCA_039922235.1 Umezawaea sp. | reverse complement strand
GTTCCGTCCAGTGGACGGAACCGACCCTCTGCCTTTCACCCACGAGGGCGAACACGGCACACTCTGTCGGGTGATGGCCGCCCCCTGGCTCGACGTGCTCGACGAGACGATCGGGGCTTGCACCACGCACAACCGGCCTGACCTGGCAGAACGGTTGCGCGAGAAGCGGGCCCGACAACTGGATCCCAAGCTCAGAGTGCTGGTCATCGGCGAGGCGAAGCAGGGCAAGAGCCAGCTGGTCAACGCACTGGTGAACGCCCCCGTGTGCGCGGTCGGCGACGACATCACCACCACCGTGCCCACCTTCGTCCAGCACGCCGAGACCCCGTCCGCGGCGCTGTTCCGCACCCCGGCGGCCAGGCGCGCGATCGCGGACACCCCGACCGAACGCGTGCCGGTGGCCATCGACCAGGTCGCCAAGGAGATCAGCGCGGGCCACTCCGGCGAGGTCGTCCGGGCCGAGGTCGGCATCCCGCGCGCGCTGCTCACGTCCGGGCTGGTGCTGATCGACACCCCCGGCGTCGGCGACCTGCGGTCCGCGCACACCGCGAGCACGTTCGCCGCACTGATGCAGGCCGACGCGGTGCTGCTGGTGTCCGACGCGACGAGCGAGCTGACCACGACGGAGCTCGGCCTGCTCAAGCGGGTCGTGACGAGCTGCCCCAACGTGACCGTCGTGCTCACCAAGACCGACATCTGCCCGCAGTGGCGGCGGGTGCTGGAGACCAACCAGGCGCAGCTGGCCCGCGCGGGCGTGAGCGCGAAGGTGTTCGCGGTGTCGTCCGCGCTGCGGCTGCGAGCCGCGCAGACCGGCGACCAGGTCCTCAACGCCGAGTCCGGTTTCCCGGACCTGCTGGGCTGCGTGCAGCGTGACATCGTCGCCGCCGCCGACCAGTTGGCCCGCCGGGTCGTCGCCGTGTCCGCCGCGTCGGCGATCCAGCAGCTCGTCGCACCGCTGAAGCAGGAGCTGACGGTGCAGAGCACCAAGCGCACCGAGGACACGATCGGCGCGCTGCACGAGGCGCAGCGCCGGGTCGACGAGCTGCGGCGCCGGTCGGCGCGGTGGCAGACCGTGCTGGCCGACGAGATGGCCGACCTGGTGTCGGACATCGAGTTCGACCTGCGCGACCGGACCCGCAAGATCCTCCGAGAGGTGGACAAGACGTTCGACGACGCCGATCCGGCGAAGGGCTGGGACTCCTTCGAGCAGTGGCTGGAGGACAACCTCACCGAGGCCGGCGCGAAGAACTTCGCCTGGCTGCTCGACCGGTCCGAGTGGGTCGCGGAGAAGGTCGCGAAGAGCTTCCCCGTGTACCGGGAGGACCTGCTGCCCGGATCGATCTTCCCGGAGGACGTGCTGGAGCGGATCTCCGCCATCGAACGGCCGAACATCGAGAAGTTCACCATCAGCCAGAAGCTGTTCACGGGCCTGCGCGGGTCCTACGGCGGCGTGCTGATGTTCGGTCTCGTCACCAGCCTCGCCGGGATGCCGCTGATCAACGTGGTGTCGCTCGGCGCGGGCGCGCTGTTCGGCGGCAAGAGCATCAAGGACGAGGGCGACGCCCGGCTCAAGCGCCGCCAGGCCGCCGCGAAGAACGCCGCCCAGCGGCACGTGGACGACTTCTTCATCAAGTTCAGCAAGGACTGCCGCGACGCGGCCCGGCACGTGCAGCGCAGCCTGCGCAACCACTTCTCCACACTGGCGGAGGAGTTGCAGGAGACGCTGCTGGAGTCGGCGCGCAGCGCGCGGCGGGCCGTGCAGGACGACGCGAGCAAGCGCGAGCGCCGTGCGCTGGAGGTGCGGCGGGACCTGGACAGGTTGGTGGAGCTGTACAAGCGCGTGCAGGTGCTCGGCGGTGCGCAGGTCGCGCTCGGGATCAGCGCGTGACCCTCGAGCAGAAGGTGTTGGCGCTGCTCAACGAGGCGCTGGTCGTGTACCGGGACAGCCCGCGGGCCACCTCGTGGCTGCGCAACCAGTTGGTGCGCTTGGGCGAGCCGGTGCGGATCGCCGTCGCGGGGTCGCCGCGGATCGGCAAGTCCACCATCGTCAACGCCCTGCTGGGCGAGGAGTTCACGCCCGGAACCGGGTTCACCTGGTACCGCGACGGCGCGCAGGCGCGGGCGACCGCGTTCACGCCGAGCGGGCCGCAGGAGGTGCCGGTCGTGCGCCGCGGCTCCGGGGTCCACGTCGAGATCGGGATGTGGGACCAGGTCGACCGGCTGATCGTGGACTGGCCGACGCGGGCGCTGCGCGACGCGACGATCATCGACACGCCCGCCACCGCGACCAGCGACCAGGTGTACCGCGAGGCCGACGCGGTGCTGTACCTGATGCGGCACCTCCAGGACGTGGACCTCAAGTACCTCCAGGCGGCGCACGGGAACCCGATCGCGCGGTCGTCGCCGATCAACACCGTGGTGGTGCTGGCGAAGGCCGACGAGATCGGCGCGGGCCGGATCGACGCGCTGTCGTCGACCAAGCAGATCGCCCGCCGCTACCGGCGCGAGGCGCGCGTGCGGCCGTTGTGCCAGAACGTGGTCGCGGTCGCGGGCCTGATCGCGGTGGCCGCGCGCACGATGCGGCCGGAGGAGTTCACCGCGCTGGCGGCGCTGGCCGCGCTGCCGCGCACCGAACTGGAGGACTACCTGCTGTCGGCGGACCGGTTCGTCGGCGTCGACTTCCCGGTCGCCCTGGCGCCCGCGGTGCGGCAGGGGCTGGTGGAGCGGTACGGCATCTTCGGTGTGCGGCTGACCGCGACGCTGATCCGCCAGGGCTTCGACACCCAGGTCAAGCTGGTCACGCAACTGGTTCAGCGCAGCGGGCTGGGCGAGCTGCGCGACTCGATCGGCCAGTACTTCACCGAGCGCCGCGAGGTGCTCAAGGCGCGGTCCGCGCTGCTGGCGCTGGACGTCGTGCTGCGCGCGGAGCCGAAGCCCGCGGCGCGCAAGATCGTGATGGACCTGGAGGGGATCGTGGCGAGCGCGCACGAGGTGCGCGAACTGCGGCTGCTCGCCGCGCTGCAGGGCGGCCGGACGCGGCTGCCCGGTGTGCTGGAGGCCGAGGCGTCCCGGCTGGTCGGCGGGCTCGGCACGGCCGTGCAGGCGCGGCTCGGGCTGGAGTACGAGGCCGACGAGACCGAGCAGCGCTACCTGATCGCCGACCTGCTGGCGAGGTGGCGCGAGCAGGCGGCCAACCCGGTGCTCGACCAGGACCAGCGGCGAGCCGCGACCGTCGTCGTCCGGTCGTGCGAGGGAATGCTGGCGGGCCTCGGTTGAGAACGGTGGATCATGGGCGGATGAGCACCCTGACGACTGCGCGGCTGTCACTGGTCCGCTGGCGTGAGGAGCACCTGGTCGAACTGCTGGTGCTGGCGAGTGACGCGCGGGTGGTCCGCCACATCGTCGACGGCAGGCCGTGGAACCGGGAGTACGCGACCGAGCGGCACCGCTCGGTGCTCGCGCACTGGAAGCGCCACGGGTACGGCTGGCGGGCGGCGCTCGACAGCGAGTCCGGCCTGGTGCTCGGCATCGCGTCGATGACGTACCAGGACGTCGACGCGATCGAACTCGGGTACTGGGTCGCGCCTGCCGCGTGGGGGCGCGGGCTCGCGACCGAGATGGCCGCCGCCGTCCGCGACGAGGCGTTCGAGCAGCACGGGGTGCGCCGGGTCGTGGCGCAGTTCCAGGACGGCAACGACGCCTCGGGCCGGGTGATGACGAAGATCGGCATGGTCCACGACCACACCGAGGTGGACACGACCCAGGCCGGCCGCCTCGTGCACGTCTACGTCGGTTACCCCGACGCCTGATTCGGGTGCAGGGCCCGGCCGGTGACGCGCACGGCCGCGCTCGCGGTGCGGCGCGGATCGGTGACCAGGAACAGGGTCGACTCGGGGAGTTCGGCGACGCTCCGCAGCGTGCCCGCGGCGAGTTGGCCTGCCACGGAGACGTGCGGCAGCACGGACAGCCCGAGGCCCGCGACGACGCACGAGCGGGCGGCTTCGATGCTGCCGAACCGGGTGGGGTGGACGCCCGCGAGGCCGCGGGCGAACCGGTCGGTGTAGGAGCAGCCCTCCTCCAGCAGGAAGTACCGGCCGGTGTCCGGGTGTCCGGGCGCGGCGACGAGGTCGATGCGCTCGGTGCCGACCGGAACCGCGTCGAGCGCCGTCGACGGCGGCTCGTCCTCCAGCACCAGCGCCAGGTCCAGCACGCCGTCGTGGACGCCGTCCAGCGCCTGGCGCGTGCCGACGGGGGTCAGGTGCACGGTGACCCCCGGCCACCGCTGGGCCAGGTCCGCGATGATGGTCGGCAGCCGGTAGGCGCACATGGACTCCGGCGCGCCGAGCCGGACGTCACCCGTGACGGTGGGGGCTCCCCGGACCGAGTCGAGCAGCCGCTGTTCGGCGGCCAGCACGTCCTGCGCCGCCGCCAGCACCCGCTCCCCCGCCTCCGTCAGCCTCGCGCCCGACGGCAGCCGGTCGAACAGGTGCGCGCCGAGGTGGCTTTCGAGTGCCCTGATCTGCGTCGTGACGGTGGACTGCACGACGTGCAGTTCGGCCGCAGTCGCGGTGAAGCTGCCGGTTCTGGCCAGCACCCGCAGGGTGCGGAGGAGGCGGGTGTCCATGGATCGACATTATCGATGGTGACCATCGATTGTCATCGTTGGACTCGATTCGCACTGGTGGGCATGCTGGTGGCATGACGGAAATCCTGCGGTACACGGCGTTCAGCAACGACCCAGACGGCGGCAACCAGGCCGGGGTGGTGCTCGACGCGCGAGGCTTGGACGACGCCGCGATGCTGTCGATCGCGGCCGAGGTGGGGTACTCGGAGACGGCCTTCGTCGTGCCGGGAGCCGAGCCGCGGAGCTTCACCGTGCGGTACTTCAGCCCGCTGGTGGAGGTGCCGTTCTGCGGTCACGCGACCATCGCGACGGCGGTGGCGCTCGGGGAGCGGATCGGAGCGGGCGCGCTGGTGTTCGACACCCCGGCGGGGCGGGTCGAACTGGTCACCAGCGCCGGGACCGCGAGCCTGACGAGCGTGCCGACCGAGTCCTCCCCGGCATCCGCCGACCTGGTGGAACGGGCGCTGGCGGCCCTGCGGTGGGAGGCGGCGGACCTGGCCTGGCCGGTGCACGTGGCCCGCGGCGGTGCGGGCCACCTGATGGTCGGGGTCGCGAGCCGGGAGCGCCTGGCCAAGCTCGACTACGACTTCGACGCGCTGGGGGACGTGCTGCGGTCCGCGGGGCTGATCACCGCGCACCTGTTCCACCAGGGCGCCGCGGACGTGTTCGACGTGCGGGAGCCGTTCCCGGTCGGCGGGGTGGTCGAGGACGCGGCGACGGGAGCGGCCGCGGCGGCGTTCGGCGGGTACCTGCGGGAGCTGGGGCTGGTGCCGTCGCCGCGCGCGCTGGTGCTGCACCAGGGGGTGGACCTCGGGCGGCCCAGCGAACTGCTGGTGGACGTCCGCCCGGACGACGCGCGGGTCACCGTGACCGGCGCGGCGGTCGTGCTGGCGTGACGGACCACCGAACCACGAGCCGTCCGAGGGGTGGCGGCTCGGGAGAAAGGGGGATACCAAGGGCGTTGTGCCCGATTTGGAGTTGCGCCACCTCAGAGCGGTCTGCGCGATCGCCGAGGAAGGCAGCGTCACGAAAGCCGCGACCCGGCTCGGCCTGACCCAGCCCGCGATGAGCGCGCAGCTCCGGACCGTGGAGCGCATCCTCGGTGGGCTGCTCTTCGAGCGCACGCCGAACGGCAGCGTGCCGACCGACCTCGGC